>DASTGF010000001.1:0-6861 GCA_035719255.1 Microlunatus sp.
GGGAGACGCCTCCGCCCAACATGGTCTCGGAAGTGCTGGACTTCCTGGACGGCCCGGACCCCCTGCCGGGCGGGGTGACGATCGACACGGCCCAAGTCGTGATGGAGAGCCAGGGCCCGGCGATCTTCAAAAGCAATGTGACCCGGGCCGTCCAGCAGGACCGGCTGTTCTACGTCCACATCTCTGCGCCGGACCGCGGGGCGGTGCGCGACAGCTGGATCCCGTGGGATGCCATCCTCACCGAGATCGAGCCGGTGTACCGCGGACCGTATTTGATCGAGGTGTTCAACGCGATACCTCCGTTCGATGCATCCATGCGGATGGCGCGCCGGCGCTTCTGGCGGCCCGGCGAGGACCACCCGGAGCCGAACCGCGACAGCGCCTACGACGTCGCCCGCGCCGCATTGGAAACCTTGCGCGGGAAGATCGCGGCCTGCTCCCCGACCCGATCCGAGACCTCACGGGTGCCGGATGGCGAACCCGTCTCGGCTGCCCTGTGAAGCAGGAGAGCCCTCATGCTGGATCAATCACCTGACCCGATCATCTTGGTCGTGAAGCGCGCCGGAGACGTCCGCATTCACACCGTCATCTCGTCTTTTGCCTACAACAACATCGCGAACGCAACGCACATCATCGAGAGCGCCAACAAGCTCGTCTTGGTGGACGGCCAATTCCTCGTGCCATATGCGAAGAAGTTCCGAAGCTATGCCGACAGCCTGGGAAAACCGATCGATCGGCTCTATCTGTCCCACCGCCACCCCGACCACTGGTTCGGGCTGGGGGCGGCGTTCACCGACGTTCCGGTCTATGCACTGGCCGAGACGAGGGACTTTCTCCAAGAACACGGAGAGGATTCCAGGAACGACCATTGGAAGCTCGGCGACCTCGTCGCCGACACCGTCGCGATCCCCCAGGAAGTCGTCGAGGCCGGCACCGAGGACACGATCGATGGGGTGAGCTACATCTTCGACAAGGTCACCGAGACCGAGATCGACTTCCATCTCACGATCCAGCTTCCCGACCTCGGCGTCTACGTTGCCCAAGACCTTCTCTACAGCGGCACCCACCTGTATCTGACCCAGCAGATGGGGCATTGGATCAAGGTCTTGGCCAAGATGTTGACCAGCGACTACGACTTGTTCCTGCCTGGCCACGGCTTACCGGCGGACAAGAACGAGGTGGCCAACAATGTTGAATACCTAACCGCCGCTCGAGACGCCATCGGCGACGGGTTGACCAACGAGGCCTTTCGAGACTTCATGTTGACCCGCTATCCCCAGCGCAGATGTCCAGGGATCTTCGACATCTATCTTCCGCGGCTGTTCGGCAGTGCAAGCGACTACTGATGAAAGACACGGAGTCTTCTGATCGATCAACGACGGAGGTCGAAAAGCCATGAACAGCACTTACACTGTCGGACAGTATCTGGTCGACCGGCTCGCTCAGCTGGGCTTGGCGCACCTGTTCTCCATCGCGGGCGACTACTCGATTCAATGGTTGAACAACTACGTCACGCCGAGCCAGATCGAGATCATCGAAGAGGTCAACGAGTTGAACGCCGGCTACGCCGCCGACGGGTATGCCAGGCTCAAGGGAATCGGTGCGCTGTGCGTCACGTACTCGGCTGGCGCGTTATGTGCGGTCAACGCAGTCGCGGGCGCCTTCGTGGAGAAGGTCCCGCTGATCTTGATCAACGGCACACCTGATATCAAGAAGACCCTCACCTTCGAACAGACCGGCTTCAGCTCCCACCATTTCATCAGCGGCCGCGAAACAGATCTCCAGGCATTCGAGCACCTCACCGCCGCGGCGGTGCGCATCGACAATCCTGATCTCGCCCCGATTCTCATCGATTACGCCCTGACGCAGTGCATGACCCAACGGCGACCCGTGTATATCGAACTCCTGCAGGACATGGTCGACCTATCGTGCGACGCGCCGAACGGAACCCTGGCACCCGCCCGGACGCTGTCGGATCAGGCCAACCTGGAGCGCTCGGTGGCGCAGATCGCCGCTCAGCTGGAGAAGGCGACCAACCCGCTGATCTGGGTCGGGGTTGAGGTCGACCGCCTCGGCCTGCAGCACAAGGTCAGGGATCTGATCCACCAGCTGAACGTCCCGTACGTCTCCGAGCTGCTGAGCAAGGCCGTCTTGACCGAAGACGACCCCCTGTTCGCCGGGGTCCTCGACGGGCAGGCTTCATCGCCACGGGTCAAAGACCTGGCTGGTGACTGTGATTTCATCGTGGCGCTGGGGGTCTGGCTGACAGACATCAACTGCCTCGGCTGGGAACCCGATTATGACAAAACCGCGTTTGTGTCGTTCGACACGGTGAAGTTCGGAACATATTTCGCCGCCGAGGTGAGCTTGGAGCATCTGATCGATGGATTGCGGGCGACGCAGATCACCCCGAAGGCGCCCAGTCAGGCTTGGACGCCTGCCCAAGGGTCAGCGTGCGTCGATTCGTTCGATGACGAGATCACCTATCAGGGACTGTACGACCTCATCCCGCGCTACGTCGACGAGAACACCATCTTGGGCAGCGACGCCAGTATGAACTACTTCGGGACGTTGTTGGTCAGGGTGCCTGCCGCGCGCGGGTACATCGCGCAATCCTCCTACTCGGCCATCGGCTATATCGGCCCGGCCGCGACCGGGTTGTGCCTGGCGAAGACCGACGATCAACGAGTGATCGTCTTCTCTGGCGACGGCGGATTCCAGATGACCGCACAGTGCCTTTCCACTCAGACCCGCTTCAACTTGAACCCGATCATCGTGGTGATCAACAACGGTGTCTACGGCGTCGAGCAGTGGTTGGCCGACGCATCGGTGTTCACCAGCGAGGAGCCCTTCTACGCGTCCTGCATCTTGCACCCATGGGACTACGCCAAGTTGTCGGAGGTCTTCGGCTGCCAGGGCTGGAAGGCCACGACCTACGGCGAGTTGGAGGATGCCTTCAAGGGTGCGCTGGCGAACACGAGTTCTCCGTCTCTCATCGAGGTCCTCGTGGCGCAGAAGTCGATTCCTGCCAATGCGGCGTGGAAGACGAACTAGGAAGCTCCGCGACGCCGTGAATCGCCACACCGGAAGGCCAGGTGATGTGGACTGCACGCTGTGAATCGCAAGGTCTTGTCACCTCACACCTACGTCGCACGCCAAGGAGATCGCCATGCCGACCAAAATCACGTTCATCTACGACAACCCTCAAAGCCCCGACGACTTCGAGGCGAGCTTCGCCGAGCAGGTCGCGCTCGCACGCAAGCTCCCTGGAGTCGAGCGGCTCGAGAGCTCGCGCGTCTGGCCCAAGGAGGATGGCTCGCCGACTCCCGCGTACCGGCTGCTCGACCTCTACTTCGCCGGCTACGACGAGGCGAGCAAGGCGGTCACGACCCCGGAGGCCGCCGAGTTGGTACCGCACGTCATGAACCTGGCCACCGGTGGGGTTCGGATCGTCTTCGCCGACGTCGAGGACATCTGACTGCACCGCGGATCCGCCAGGTTCCGGGCGGCGTCGGTCAGGTAGCCCAGTCGAGGCTCCGCTCCGCCAGCCGCTGCCAGCCCCGATGGAGCCGCTCGCGCTGTTCAAGGTCGGCGGAAGGATGCCATCGTCGACCCTCCGCCCGGTGGGCGGCGACGTCGCGTTCGTCTGACCAGAATCTGACGGCGATGCCCGCCGCATACGCAGCACCGAGTGCGGTGGTCTCGGCCACTCCACAGCTCGTCCGGATCGTGCTCGACCCATCCCGGCTGCGGAAAGGTCCGCCGGCGCTCCTTCTGGCCCTGCGCGATGACACGACCGTCGTGATCGACGATGATCGCCCGGCTGCTGCTCGTGCCCTGGTCGATGGCCGGGACGAAACGACTCGCACGGCACCCTGCGAACCGCGACATTCGCCGGGGCGCGCCGATCAGGAAGCCAATGCCAAGCGTCTGATCGCCGAGGCCGCCGTCAGCCTGTTGACGCCAACGTCCAGCATCGCGGTGGACTCCGGTACCACCTGCTACGCGGTCGCCTCGGCGCTCCCCCGGAACTTCCGCGGCAGTGTCCTCACCCGCTCGGTGCCCGTGCTGCAGCAGATGTTGCTGCACCCCGAGGCCATCGTCTTGGGGCTCGGCGGTGAGTTGCTCGCAGAGAGCCAGGTCCTGATCGGGCCGCGGACCACCGCTGCCGCTCTCGAGATTTCGGTCGACGTCTTCTTCCTGGGCGCCAACAGCGTGGACGTCAACGGCGTCTACCTTCGCGGTGACCGCGAGTAACCGGTCAAGTCGGCCCTGATCCAGCGCGCCAGTCGGGTGGTCCTGCTCGCCGATGGATCCAAGCTGTCCCACACGGCTCCGGTCAAACTGACGGACCTATCAGCCCTGTCCATGATCATCACCAACGGTTCGGGCCGGGCGCCGCTCGCCGACCGGTGCGCCGAGCTCGGCGTCGAGATCGTCTCCGTTTCCGAGGCCGGGTCTGTGGCGAGGCGCGCCGGCACCGCTGACCTGAACGCGGTTCAGACCCGGCCCTGAACCTCAAGAATGAGGACAGGACTCGAGCCGCGAATTCTTGACAGAACGGTAAGCGACACGCAACTCCCAGCCGCGTGGGTCTGGAGGTTGATCGTGGAAACTTCCCAGTGCAGGGCGGCACCCGGAAACCACACACCGAGTGCCACCCGGCAATCAGAGTGGTACACGGTCCGCTGGTACAACGAGACCGGGTAGCGGAGGGGCCAGGGCTCCGAAAGCAAGGGCTGGCGAGGTAGATAGAACCGTGAGCTGATTCCTGCCACGAGTTGCCTGAGAGGGGCCGGGTCCGGTGTCGTACCGGGCCCGGCGCGTTGCTGCCTTGCCGCGCCACCGGCCGGATGCGGCTCGGGCAGAACCTTCGGCGATTCTTGAGGCTCGCTGGCGGTAGACCGCAGCCACCCCAAAGGTCGGTCGACCAGACTGGGTCCTGGTCGATTCGGACTGCGGACTTCGAGTTATCGGCGGCAGCCAAGAGGCTCCGAAATCTCTACCGATCAGACCGCCTCAGGGGAAAGCGATCAGGCGATAACTCGAACGGGAGGAACACATCATGATCGACGCACAGGTCCAGGAGTGGACGGCTTTGGCCAAGTGTCGGGGAACCAACGATGACTTGTTCGGCGACGCGGTTGACCAAAGGCGCGCACGCCTTCTGTGCAAGGGCTGCCCAGTCCGTTTCGAATGTCTGGCTGAAGCTCTCGATAATCGGATCGAATGGGGCGTCTGGGGTGGACTGACTGAGCGGGAACGCCGGGCGCTGCTGCGGTCACGAAGCGACATCTCGTCGTGGAAGAGGGTCCTGATTCAAACAAAGACCGCCTAGCCGACCGTGCCGATGAACGCTCTCGATCAGCATTTGTGAGCGCTTACTCGTTGTAGCCGGCGCCAGCCTAAGCGATGCCGATCTTGCCCTTGAATGCCGGGTCGGACATCGCCGACCACGACGTGGGTGCTTCCTGGGGGTCAGGATGGCGTTGTTGTATCCGAACGTGGAGATCTGATTGAACGTGCGGTAGTAGGCACCACGTCGTAGACCACGTCGTCCTGGAGATTCTTGTCGGCAATCCGTTCGCCGCCGATGACCAGGCCGTTGCTGCGGTCGACCGTCGCGGCAGGGGACGACCTGCTGGGGTGCGGGGGAATGAACACGGCGATACAGGCGTTGATCAGCACGATCAGGGTCCCGTTGACCGGCCGGATACTCATGCTGTCCATGCGCGAGATCACCGCGGTGCGATGTCGAAGAAGGCGGCGGCCGCGCCGACGATGACGCTGTTCTTCAGCACGCTCAGGCGTTCATCAGCCGTTAGGTCAAGGTCGGCAACGTATCGATCTGGCCGGGAACTCCGATCACCTGAGAGACCGGGACGGTCTCGATGGTGAGCGCGACGACCAGATGCCGGACCCGACGACGGCGGGCATCCCCAGCGGGAACGTGATGGTTCACAACATCGCCAGCTACGCCGCTCAGAAGATCTGGATGAGGGAGCCCTTCAATGCGGCCTGCAGCCGGGACTGCGCCTCGGCGACCGAGATCCCCACCTTGGCGAGCTCTTCTCTCACCGCTCGCCGGGTCAGCACGCCGCGCATCATGCTTTCGACGGCCGGCAGGCTGCTCAGGGCATCCTTCGCGATCACCCAGCGCAGTCGGTTGAAGCTCTCGGCCGCGTGGAACGCGACGTCCTTGGCGAACTCGGTAGAGGCCTGGCTGGCTGGCCGGCCGCCGAAGCCCCGCCAGAACTTGAACTCGAACATGAGGTTGTCCGCGACCAGGTCGTACTCGCGGGGGCCCAGCGCCGTGATCACCTTGTGCTCGAAGGCGCTGACCACGGCGGCCCGCCTCGCAGCGAACTGCAGCGTGAGTGAGGCACCCATCGACTTCGCACCGCCTGCAGCGAGCTCGGCCACCATGCGGTCCAGACCCACCAGACCGGGCTGCGTCTTGTGCAGCTCGCCGATGGTCTCGAGGAAGTCGTTGACCACCCGTTGGTCACCGTCGAAGGCGCGGTAGAGGTCCGCGATGTGCTTGCGTGCGGTGGCCGGGCGAAGCACCGAGATGGCCTCGATCCCATCGGCTAGCTTCGGCGAAATGGCCCGCACCTGCGCCGGGTGCTGCAGTCCCCAGCGAGCGAAGACCTCGCCGCGCAGTGACGGCAGTTCGATCTTGGCGATCGCCGCCTCGGCTGATGTGGTGCTGGGAAGCCTGGCGGCGATCTCGTCGAGCAGACCGGGCACCCTCGGACCACGCCGGATCTTGAACCCGCTCAGCAAGACGTGGATCGCCTCGTCGGTGCCCTTCGTTGCGGCGACCTTGGCGACGAGCTCGGCGCTGATCGTCGCGCTGTG
>DASTGF010000002.1:0-4888 GCA_035719255.1 Microlunatus sp.
TGGCGCGGCTTCGCCGCGCTCCTGGGGCTGGCCTTCGCCGGGTTCATCATGGTCAAGTTCATGTTCCCCGCTCTCGTGGTGGGAACCAATCCGATCGCCGTCGGGCTGATCGGCTCGTCGGCGATCATGTTCGTCGCCCTGTACGCGGCCCACGGCTTCTCGGCGCGAACGACCACGGCACTGCTCGGCACCCTGTCCGGGCTGGTGCTCGTGGCCGGGCTGGGCTGGCTCGCGACGAAGTGGGGTCATCTGACCGGGGTCTCGGCCGAGGACGACTACATCCTGGCAGCCGCCGCGCCCGACCTGCAGCTCACCTCGGTGGTGATCTGCGGGATCATCGTGGCCGGGCTCGGCGTACTCAATGACGTCACGATTACCCAGGCCTCGGCGGTCTGGGAGTTGGCCGACACCGATCCTGATCAACGACGGCTGTTCTCCCGCGCCATGCGAATCGGCCGCGACCACATCGCATCGACCGTCTACACGATCGCGTTCGCGACCGCAGGCGCGGTGCTCCCGGTGCTGCTGTTGATCGCCATCTACGACCGCCCGCTGCTGCAGGTCGTCCAGAGCGAGCAGTTCGCGTCCGAGGTGATCCGGACCCTCGTCGGTTCGATCGGGCTGGTGCTCGCCGTCCCGCTGACGACGGCCATCGGTGTGGCGGTGGTCCGGGTGAGCCGGAACGGTCGGCCCGCGGTCGTCGGCGCCGCGGCATCCCCCACGACCCCGACCGGTGCGCTGACCCGGAGCGGTGTCTTGGCGACACTCGGAAGGCTGCGCCACCCGTTCGGTCGACGCGGCGCGGAACCGGCCGCTGCCGCGACGGCTCCGGCGCCCGACGTCGAGCACGACGACGCGAACGCCGCCGCTGACACGGCGGAGGAATCGCAGACCACGGTGCCCATCATCGAGGAAGCGGACGGCCCCGGATCGGACCGTGCCGGATCGGACGAGGACAGCTCGCGCGACGGCGCCGCCGGAGGCCCGGCAGGCGCAGCCGAACCGCCGACGCCGAGCGCGACCCGATCCGAGCCCGGCGACGATCGTCACCGCTTCCGCTTCCGTCGCAGACCGCGGCCGGAGGACGATGACATCGACGACTTCTCCGATCTCCGAGACCCGGTCGACGGTCCCGAATCACCCGGAAGGCGGTGACCGTCATGCGCGCAGTCGTCTACAAGGCGTACGGGCGAACCCCCAAGGTCCGCGAGGTGGCGACGCCGGAGCCACCACCGGGAGGCGCGGTGATCAAGGTCGGCGCCTCCGGGGTCTGCCGTTCGGACTGGCACGCATGGCAGGGGCACGACCCGGTTCCGTTGCCACACATCCCGGGTCACGAGTTCGCCGGTGTGGTGGCAGCGGTCGGCAAGAAGGTGAAGCAAGCCTCGGTCGGTGACCGGGTCACCGCGCCCTTCGTCTACGGGTGCGGTCGCTGCGACTACTGCCGGCACGGCGACGCGCAGGTCTGCCCGGCGCAGACCCAACCCGGATTCAGCCACGACGGCTCCTTCGCCGAGTACGTCGTCGTGAACGGCGCCGACACCAACCTCGTACCGCTGCCGCCGAAGGTGTCGATGACCGCGGCGGCCGCGCTCGGGTGCCGATTCGCGACCGCTTATCGCGCGATGGTGCACCACGGCCGGGTTACCGCGGACCAGACTGTGGCCGTCTTCGGCTGCGGCGGCGTGGGACTGTCCTCGGTGATGATCGCTCAGGCGCTGGGCGCTCGGGTGATCGCGGTCGACATCTCACCGCTCGCCCTGGACACCGCCGCCGATCTCGGCGCGGCCGAGACCGTGCGGGCGGACGCGTCCGACCCGGCGGCAGTCATCCACGACCTGACCGAGGGCGGGGCGCACGTCACGGTCGACGCCATCGGGTCGCCGCAGATCCTGGCCACCGCGGTCCGCAGTCTGCGGCGGCGCGGCCGCCACGTCCAGGTCGGCCTGCTGCTCGGCGAGCACGCCTCCGCGGCGATCCCCATGGACCAGGTGATCTCCCGCGAGCTCGAGCTGTACGGCTCGCACGGCATGCCGGCCGTCGAGTACCCCCCGATGCTGGACCTGATCGTCAAAGGCAAGCTACGACCCGATCGCCTTGTCGGGCGCACCATCACCCTCGACGAGGCGCCGGCGGCCCTGGAGGCGATGAACGAGCCGACCGGCCAACCAGGCCTGACCGTGATCGACTTCGCTGCCCGCTGACTGCCCAGCCTCCATCCACCTCCACGCACGTCAACCCGACCGGCGAGGCCAACCCGGTCCAACGCCATCACCACGACCCCTTGACCTGAAGCTAACTTCAGGTTCAACACTGGATGCATGACGTCACTTATCTCCCGGAGTACGGCCGGGTCGAGACGAACCGCCGTTCTCACCGGAGCGTCGGCGGGCCTCGGCCGTGCCCTCGCGCATCGCCTCGCCGCCGGGGACTGGCGCCTCGTCGTGGACGCTCGCCATCCTGCCGGGCTGGACGCCCTGCGATGCGAGTTGATCGACCAGGTCGGCCCTTCGGTCGAACTCGTCACCGTGCCCGGCGACGTCGCCGATCCACACCACCGGAGTCAGTTGATCGACGCCGCCGGTGAGCGGATCGACGCGTTGATCAACAACGCGAGTGACCTCGGGGCACCGCTGAGCACGCTGCGGACGATCAGCGAGGAGACCGTCGAGCGCCTCTGGGCGGTGAACGTCGCAGCACCGTTGGCCCTGATCCGGCTGGCCGTGCCGCGCATGGTCACGGGCGGTACGGTGATCAACATCTCTTCCGACGCGGCGATCGAGCACTACCCGACGTGGGGCGGGTACGGCGCCACCAAGGCCGCGCTGGACCACCTGACGCTGACCCTGGCCACGGAGGAGGGGCGCCTCCGCTTCGTCGCCGTGGATCCCGGCGACATGCGCACCGCCATGCACCAGGCCGCCTTCCCCGGTGAAGACATCTCGGATCGCCCCGAACCCGACGTGAGCGCCGGCCGTCTGGTCGCGCTGCTGGACAGCTCGCTGGCGAGCGGACGCTACCGAGCCGCCGAGCTGCCCGACCCGGCCGGTCATCCCCAGGGGGCGCGCCGGTGACCGCCCTGGATGTCCATCCGACGACACGGGTCATCACCGACCTCGACCTCACCGCGCACGAGCCGCCGGAGTCACGGGGGCTGCCCCGCGACGGCGTACGACTTCTGGTAGCCGGTCCGGACGGCGTCCGGCACAGCCGGTTCGCCGAGCTCGATCGGTTCCTCCACCCCGGCGATCTGCTGGTGATCAATACCTCCGCCACCCTGCCCGGCCAGCTCGACGGCCACCGCGGTGCGGAACCGGTGATCGTGCACGTGGCGAACCGGCTCCCGGACGGCAGCCGGGTGGTGGAGCTCCGCACCGCTCCGAAAGCCTCCGACCCGGTCCTGGACGCCGGCATCGGCGAGGTGGTCGACCTTCCCTCCGGTGCCACCCTGCGACTTGTCGAGCCGTACCCGCGCGAGGGCTCATCACCCACCGGCCAGGGCAACCGGCTGTGGCGCGGGCGGCTGTCCGTGGACGAGCCGGTCGACAGCTTCCTCGCCCGGCACGGGCGGCCGATCAGCTACGGCTATCTGCGCCGGAGGTTCCCGATCGAGTGCTACCAGACGATCTTCGCGCTGCATCCCGGCAGCGCCGAGATGCCCAGCGCGGGCCGGCCCTTCACCCCCGAGCTGGTGACTCGGCTGGTCAGTCGCGGGATCGGATTCGCTCCGGTCACCCTGCACACCTCCGTCTCCTCACAGGAGGCCGGCGAGGGCCCGCTGGCGGAGTGGTACGCGGTCGGGACGGAGACCGCCCGGTTGATCAACGAGGCACGGGCCGCCGGCCGCCGGGTGATCGCGGTCGGCACCACGGCCACCCGGGCGGTCGAGTCGGCGGCTACGGAGTCCGGCGAAATCCGTCCGGACTCCGGATGGACTGACATCGTGATCTCATCGTTACGATCAATTCGTTCGGTCGGCGGATTGATCACCGGTTGGCACGATCCGGAAGCATCACATCTGCTGCTGGTCGAGGCCGTGGCAGGCGGGAAACTGACTCAGCAGGCCTACGACGAGGCCGTCCGAGAGCGCTACCGATGGCACGAGTTCGGGGATGTCGGGCTGTTCCTTCCTCAGCGGTTTTCGTGAGCCAGGTCACCGATCTTGATCACAGCTCCCTCACAGGTGGGGCCCCGCCCTTGGCCGCCGCCGGTTCGCGGCCCTAGCCTGAAGCACGTGAGCACTACGGGGGTGCTGGGATTCCCCAACCCGGTCAACGAGAAGGCGGCACGCACCGTGGCCGCCGGCGTCGCCGTGATGGCCGTGATCATCCTGCTGACCGGCTGGGACGAGCTGTTGATCGTGGTGGCTCTCGGCTTCCTGGCCCGGGTCCTCACGGGGCCGAAGCTGAGCGTCCTCGGTCAGCTGGCCACCCGGGTGATCGCTCCGCGGCTCGGGACGCCGATCTGGGTTCCCGGCCCACCGAAGCGGTTCGCCCAGGCCATCGGCCTGACCCTGACAACCCTCGCCGCGGTGGGCAGTCTCGCCTTCGGCCTCCGGGTCACCGCGGCGGTCCTGGTCGCTCTGGTGCTGGTCTTCGCCCTGATGGAGTCGGTGATCGGCTTCTGCGCCGGCTGCTGGCTCTTCGGACTGCTGATGGAGCACGGCGTCATCCCGGAGTCGACCTGCGAGGCCTGCAACGAGGTGCAACGGCGCTACAACCGGGAGGCACCCGAGGTCGGGCCGCTGACCACGCCGACGACGGCGTGGTCGGCACGCTCCACCTCCAGCGCCGAGTAGCCCTCAGCCCTCCGGTCGCAGCAGCGGGAACAAGATCGTCTCCCGGATGCCGGCGTTGGTGAACAGCATCACGAGCCGATCGATGCCCAG
>DASTGF010000003.1:0-2249 GCA_035719255.1 Microlunatus sp.
GTCTCGATCGTGATGCTGGACCGATCACCCGACTGGGACGTGCTGGTCGACCGCTTCGAACGGGTCTCGCGGCTGATGCCGATGTTCCGGCAGCGAGTCGCGCCCACGCTGCCGCCGGCCCCGCCCCGGGGGGGCTACGACGCCGACTTCGACCTGCGCTTCCATCTCCGGCGGGTGGTCGCTCCGCCCCCCGGGACCCTCGACACCGTCCTGGAGATGGCTCGCAACGCGGAGATGGCCGAGTTCGACCATGCCCGGCCGATGTGGACGGTGACCCTGGTCGAGGGGCTGGCCGACGACGCGGCCGCGCTGCTGGTCAAGATGCACCACTCACTGGCCGACGGCATCGGGGCCCTGCAGGTCTCCACCCTCGTCTTCGACCTGCAGCCGGAGCCCGCCGACCTCGGGCCCTTGCCGCCGGTGCCGACGGCCGAGGCCGGTGGACCGTTCGAGGGCCCGCGTCGCGCTCTGGGGTACGACGTCGCGCTGGCCGGCCGGCTGCTGAGGGGCGCGACCGTGGGCGGAGCGAAGGCGGTCGTCGGCGGCATCCGCCACCCGCGCACCGCGGTCCGGTCGACGGTCGAGACCACGGCATCGGTGTACCGGACCGTGCGACCGATCAACAAGACGTCTTCGCCGATCATGAAGGACCGCCGGATGGTCCGCGAGCTCGGGGTCCACGAGGTCCCGCTGGCCGAGCTCAAGGCCGCCGGCAAGCTCGCGGGCGGGAAGCTGAACGACGCCTTCCTGGCCGGGGTGACCGGCGGGCTGCGGCGCTACCACGAGCGGCACTCGGCCACGGTCGAGGACCTGCACGTGACGATGCCGATCAGCATCCGCTCGGAGGGTGACGCCGAGGGCGGCAACCGGATCACGCTGATGCGCTTCGAGGTCCCGGCCGGCATCCGCGACCCCGCACAGCGGATCAAGAAGATCCATGCGGCGGCCGGCAAGGCGCGGCGTGAGCCGTCGCTCCCCCTGACCCAGGCCATCGCGGGTGGGCTCAACCTGCTGCCCCGCTGGTACATCGCCGCGATCCTGCGGCACGTCGACTTCCTCGCCAGCGACGTGCCCGGGCTGCCCGTCCCGGTGTGGGTCGGCGGAGCCGAGGTGACGATGCAGTACGCCTTCGGTCCGACCATCGGAGCCGGGGTGAACGTCACGCTCTTCACCTACCGCGACACCTGCGCCCTCGGCATCAACGTCGACAGCGGCGCCGTGCCCGACTTCACCGTCTTCCACGAGTGCCTGATCGCCGGCTTCGAGGAGGTGCTGGAGCTCGGCCGCACCCCGGTGGGGGAGGCACCCGCGCCGACGCCGCGGCGTACCAGACCGGCCCCCACCGCCTCCTGACCCGGGTCAGGTCCGAGATCACCACCCTGCCCAGGGCGACCTACGACGGAAGGGACCCCGATGCCCACTGACCACGCACAGCAGACCGTCGAGGTCGCGGCGCCGTTCGACAAGGTGCTCGCCACCATCCGCGACGTCGAGGGCCAGGTGGACTGGATCCCGGAGATCCTCGAGGCCGAGCTGCTCGAGGTCTACGAGGACGACGACCTCCCGGCCACCGCCCGCTTCAAGGCGTCGGCGACCGTCGGCACCGACCGCTACACGCTGTCCTACGAGCACACCGAGGACACCATGAGCTGGACCATGGTCGAGGGTCACCTGCAGACCGGCCAGGAGGGCCTCTACACGTTGCGCGAGATCGACGCGCAGACCACCGAGGTCACCTACGACCTCACCATCCACCACAACCTGCCGCTGCCCGGCTTCGT
Organism: Microlunatus sp.; assembly: GCA_035719255.1. Taxonomy (GTDB): domain Bacteria; phylum Actinomycetota; class Actinomycetes; order Propionibacteriales; family Propionibacteriaceae; genus Microlunatus. The sequence goes on from DASTGF010000003.1 coordinate 1,782, forward strand.
CCGCAACCGGGTCATCAAGGGCCTGGTGAACAGCACCCTGACCGGCCTCAAGGAGCACCTCGAGGGCTGAGCGTCGCCGAGATCTCAGCCGGGATCCTCCGCCGGGATCCTCGGCCGGGATCCTCGGCCGGGGTTCCTCAGCCGGGGCCCGGTGAGGTGCGGCCGTGGTCCAGGAAGTCGGCGTACGGCACCCGCAGGTCGATCGGGGGCGTCACGGTGACCGAGGCGTCCGATCCGACGGTCACGACGGCGTACGACGTGCGCTGCCGGCCGGGCTGGTAGCGGATCACCACGAAGCGCGCCGGGTGCTGCAGGTCGCCGGGGTCGGGCTCGGTGGTCACGTGCCCTCCGGCGCTGCCGGTGGTCAGCTGGTAGGCCGGGTCGCCCGTCGCGGTCGGGACCTGACGCGGACCCAGGAACTGGTAGGACCGGCCGTCGAGCACCGCGACCCGCTGGCAGCCCGAGCGG
>DASTGF010000004.1:0-6061 GCA_035719255.1 Microlunatus sp.
GGAGGCCGCCGACCATCCCACCGCCCGAGCCCCGGTGCCGCCTCCACCGGACTGGGAAACCTGGGCGGCGCAGCTCGCCGAGGCCTGGGCCGCCGCCCGCCATATCCCTGCGGTCAGCGCCTCCGGACTCGAAGGGACCGACCCCGAACTCGTGTTCGCGCCCACCGAGCACGACCCCGGCCTCGCCAAGGCGGCCAGGAACGTCGAGCTTCCACCCTGGCCGAAGGGCCGCTACGGCACCGCCATCGGCAGCGCCGTCCACGCGGTGCTGCAAACCATCGACCTCACCACCGGCCACGGTCTCGACGGTGCCGTCACAGCCGCCTGCCTCGCCGAAGGCATCAGTGAGCGCAGCGACCTGGTCGCGGCACTGACCAGGTCAGCCCTCGACTCCGACCTGGTCAAACGGGCCGCGGCCAGACCGCACTGGCGGGAGTCCTGGGCGGCAACCGTCGACGACGATGGTCGGATCATCGAAGGCATCGTCGACCTCATGTATCGCGAAGACGACGGCCGGATCGTGATCGTCGACTACAAAACCGACGCCGTCCCCGCAGCGGCGGTCGCCGCGCGGGTCGCGCATTACCAACCCCAGCTTCGCGCCTACGGCACAATCCTGGCCGCCGCCACCGCGGCCCAGCCGCGCAGCTGCCTGCTCTTTCTCCACCCGACCGGAAGCTACGAAGAATGGCTATAAGGGGGCTGAGTGTCCCTGGTGCGGAGGAGCAATGTCGCCGGACATTTGTGTTCGGGCGGGTCGTTACCGTAAGCCTGCCGGCGCGGCGACGATTTCGATCCGCTCATCGAGCGTCAGACCGGGGTGCCTGACAGGGATCTGGGACGCCGGCATTCTGTGCCGGTGTGAAAGGAGAACGATATGCGTTTGGTGGCAAGCAGCGACCCAGGGGCCGTAGCCAATTTCGACGCGAAGTCACTGATCTGCGAACGATTGGTGTTGGCCAACGCGGTCTGCAACGCGCTGGACTCGTGCGGCGGCAACTACGCGGAGACCTTGCCGCGGACCGCGCTGGAGCTGTTGCGTCGATGGGTCGGCGCTCGATACGAGAAGGATGTCGAGACCCATGCCAGCGACGGGTTGAAGGAGATGATCGTGCCACCCGGCGCCGAGGGACTGATGGAACAGCTGCGGATCGCCACCGGCGTGTGCGAGGACCTCGCCTTCTTGTGGACGGCCGATACGCGGTCTGAGTACGAGTCAGACAGCAAAGAGCTGTCCGAGTCGCTCGACTGCTGGCGTCAAGAGCGCGACAAGCGCCTCCACCACAGCGGAGGGGTCTGATCGTCGCGTCAACAGCTGCGGCAGGAGAAGAAGCTTCGAAACGAGGAGAACACGATGCCCGGTGACTCAGTCGAGCCGATGGAGTCCGAGCACGACCCATCGGGCCGGACCGGCGCCAGTTCCGCTCCTGACCCGCAGGTTGGACGAGACGTCCGACGCGTCGTGCTGTGTGATAGGCGCGATCCGGGTGATCGTTCCTACTCGGAGGCTGCGATCCAGGCGGACGGCACGGTGACCGTCATCGGCGAGGACTCCGGGACGCCGGTCGAGGAGTTCTTCGGGCCCGGACTCGGCGACTACGAGTGGGTGTACGAGGTGACTGCCGATCATGTGCCGCATCTATTGCAGGCCTTGGGCGGTACGCCCGGTGACGACGTTCTGGCCCTGATCGCCGGCTTCCACGAAAGCCGGGGTGCTGCAGCGTTGGGGCAGTTGCTGCGGGACGAACCGGTCCGGGCCGCGTTCCACAGTTTCAACACCTGAACGTGTACACGGCGGCTTGGAACAGGAACAACGGCGAGACAGTTCAGTGAGCTGACCCATGCCGATCCGGAGGCTGGTAAGACGGACGCCTTGTGGTTGTCTGGCGATCCGACACGCGGTGCTGCACGGAATCTTCGACGGTTTTCGCCTGGCCCTGGAGCAGTTCCTACCGGATTGTCGTGACGTGTGTCGGCGGACCGGCTCAATATTGCGGAACCGCACGATCCGATCCTGCGGAGCCATCAGGACCCCAGCGAGTGGCTTGAGGACGAAATCCTCTTCATTCTGACTCCAGGGTCGCGCGCCGGACGCAGTTCACGAGGGCCCGGCCGGGCCGTCGTCGATGGAGAAGGAGATGCTGAACTCCGACAGTCAGAAGCAAGGCCGGGTTAAGGCATCGCCCTTAGAGTGAGGGACCATGCTGCGCAGAACACGCGAAAGGTCGCGATGATGAATGAGCCTGGCCATGTGTTCGTCGTACAGGGCGATCTGCGCCAACTCCATGCGGATGACCTGCTTGTCCCGTGCGATACGGATTTGAACGTCACGGTGGGGTGGGCACCGCTTCTGGGGCCGACGCAGCCGGGCGATGAGGACTGGGTTCGACCGGTCGGCGCCGTGGCTCCGGCAGGTTTCGACGGTCTTGATCGACAACCGGTTCAGCTGTCCGACCTCACCGACGGTCGGCGGGTTTGGCTGGTCAATTCTGGCGGCCAACCCACCGATATCGATTGGCTGGTCGCTGGCGTTAGAAACGCCATCGCGAGGATCACCCAGTCCGATGGTGCACCACGCCACCGGCGGGATCGACAGCTGATCGCGATGCCGGTCTTCGGTGTCGGAAGCGGCGGCTTCAAGGGACAGCGTGGTGCGGTGCTGGACCGTCTGCTCAATGTGCTCGAGTCAGCGGTGGCGGCGCCGGGCTCCGCGGACGTTGCTCTGATCCTGCACGCCCGGGCGGACTATGCAGCGGTTCAGTCGCGACGCCGAGAGCACTTCAAACCATCCAATAGCGTCGGGGCGCTGAGTGAGCGGGTTCGCCAGTCCGGACTCGTGCTGTTCATCGGCGCCGGAGCCAGCGCCGGGGCCGGGTTCCCGACCTGGAACGCGTTGCTGGCCGAATTGGCGGACCAGACACACCTGTCGGAGGAGGTTCGCCGGGCGGTGCTGAGGCTGCCGGCACCCGACGCGGCAGACGTGATCGGATCGGAGCTCGGCAATCTGCAAGCCCTCATCGCCGAGCGTTTCGCTCAGGACGGCTGCGCTCTGACGCACGCGCTTCTCGCGAGTCTGCGGGTCCGTGAGGCGGTCACCACGAACTACGACACTCTGTATGAGAACGCGGCGGTGATTCCGCACGGCAAGGCGCTGAAGGTGTTGCCGCGTGAGCGGCGGTCCGCCGACGAACCGTGGTTACTGAAGCTGCACGGCGACATCAAGCTCGACAACTCGATCGTGCTGACCCGCGACCAGTACTTGCGTTTCGACGCCGACTCGGTTCCGCTGGCGTCGGTCGTCCAGTCCTCGATGGTGACGAACCACATGCTGTTCATCGGGTACTCGCTGTCGGATGAGAACTTCATCCGCTTGGCCCGGCAGGTGCGCCACCTGTTTCGCGCCGCCGGCACGGACGGACCCGTCGGCACGGTGCTCACGTTGTTCGAGGACCCGGCACGCCATCGCATGTGGCAGGGAGACCTCGACTTCATCCCGATGGTGCCGACGGCACCCGTCCGGTCCGATGACACTTGCGGAGAGGTCTCCCCTTCGGCCATCGCCGCGGCGGCTCGACGGCTGGACATCTTCCTCGACCAGCTGGCCGCCGCCAGCTGTGACGACGCGCCGTACGTGTTGAACGAGCGCTACCGCGAGCTCCTCTCGGCCGATGATCAGGTCCTGGCGGATGCCCTCCAGCGATTGCGCGAAGCCGCAGGCTCGTCCGGGCGTCGAGCCGACAGCCCGGCATGGGCGAAGGCCCGCAACCTGCTTCGCGAGCTCGGCTGGGCTCCGGACAAACGAGGCTGATCCTCAGTTGGGGCATCGTTAGGGAACGCAACGCCAAACGCGGCAGCTGGCGTCGATCGTCTCAGTCCGAGTTGACGTACGCCCCACGGGCGAACTCCTCGGCCGGTTTTCCCACCACGCCGCGAGCTCGTTGTCCGGTGCCGATCAGCTGTGGCTGCATCCGGCGGCGGAACGTGTCACGCATGAGATCCCTGCCGGCCACGGCTTCGTGCAGCCGTTGCAGCTCGAGCAGGGTGAAGGGCTCGTCGAGCAGGCCGGCCGGGTCGGGCCGGTGATGATATTCCCCGCGGAGCTCGGACACGGCGCGGTCGATGATCTCCTCGTGGTCGTAGCGCAGGTCACGCACCTGGTCGACCGGCACCAGATCGGCGTCGGCCAGTAGCCCGGCGAGGCGATCCTCGGCCACCGCGACCCGGTGGGCCACCGACAGCACCCGGCCGCGGTCGTCGCGGTCCAGCGCGTCGAAGACATGCAGCTGGCGCGGTTCGACGCCGGTGATGCCCGTCTTGTCGCACAGCGCGCGGCGGACGGCATCGGCCAGCAGCTCGCCTTCGTGCAGGAACGTCCCGGGCAGCCCCCGCCGCCCGGCGACCGACACCAGCACGACCTGAAGCCGCCCGTCACGGACCGTCAGGACGGCGGTGTCGACCGCGACCGAGGGTCGTGGGTAGTCCGTCAGGGCTCGTCCCGAGGCGTCGCGATAGACCACATTGTGATTATCGCATATTCGCGCTAATCTGGATTAGGGCATGAATGCGCTAATTATAGGAGTCGCCGATGAATCTCGAGCTCGTCACCATCCCCCGCCTGCACGTCGGCGCGGGCACCACCGTCGGCCCCCTCACCCTGTTCCCACTGTGGGTGGAGACGCCCAGCGTTCGCGAGTTGGACTGGTCGGGAAGCGAGCTGACGATCGGCGAGCTGGACGCCGGCCCATCGGTGGGACAACTGCGGGTGAGCAACCGATCCACCCGGGCGGCGGTGCTCCTCGAGGGTGATGTGTTCGAGGGCGGCTGCAGAACCGGATGCTGGCGGTCAGCACACTGGTGCCGGCCGGGGCCACGAGGGTGCTCCCCGCGCGCTGCGTCGAGCAGGGCCGCTGGCACGGCCCAGGCCGGCAGCGGGCGACCCGACAACGCGCCGCATACAGTGTCTACGCCGCACGCCGGGCCGCAGACGGCCTGGCGGACCAGGCCGATGTGTGGCAACGAATCGGCCGGTTCGAGAACCGGTACGGGCACACACCGAGCGCGTCAATGACCGACCACCTGCACCGCCTGCCGGCGCCAAGTCTTCCGCTGCTCGACGGCCAACGAGGGGTCATCATCGGCATCGGCGGCCAAGTCGTCGCTGCCGAGATCTTCGGCCGGACGCACGGACTGGTGAGCCGTTCGGAAGGCATCATCGCCGCGGCGTGGCTGGATGCGCAGCAGGCGCCCCCGGTCGCGACTCCGGCCGAGCAGGCCCGCGCGTTCGTCCGGCGCATCGGTCCGATACCGCTCCGGCCGGCCGCCGGCGAGAGTCCCGGCCGCCGGCTCGTCGCCGGTCGGGGCGCGCTGACCCTGAACGGTCTGGCGTACGAAGGCTCCGCGACCGAACCCTCGACCCTTGTGCATCTCACGGCGCTCGACACCGCGCACCCGTGCGTCCTGGCCGCCTGACCGATCGCGCCACCTCTGCCCCGGCCTCTTCGCACGCAAACTCGACGATCAACAGAAACGAGACTGCCATGACCCGACTTACTCCAGCCCAGACCCACCGCGCCGCAGGCGTGCTGCTCGCCGCCGCGACAGGCGACGCGCTCGGCGCCGGTTACGAGTTCACCCACCCCCATCCGGATCAGCCGATCGCCATGATCGGCGGCGGGCTCGGCAACTTCGCACCCGGCGAATGGACCGACGACACCTCCATGACCGTCGCCATCACCGAGGTCACCGCCACCGGTGTTGACCTACGGACCCCCGAAGGGCTCGACGCGGTCGCCGCCGGGTTCGTCCGCTGGTACGACTCCGGACCGGCCGACATCGGCACCCAGACCCGGCGTGTGCTGTCCGCCCGCGACACCAGCGCCGCGGCCATGCAGGCCACCGCGGCCGCACTGCCAGGACGGACCGCTGGCAACGGGTCGCTGATGCGCACCGCACCGGTCGCGCTGGCCTACCTGCACGACCCGGTTGCCCGTGCCCAGGCCGCCGCGGCGGTCAGCGCCCTCACCCACCCCGACCCGCACGCAACCGAAGCGTGTCAGATCTG
>DASTGF010000005.1:0-3780 GCA_035719255.1 Microlunatus sp.
GCCGATGGCTCGTCATGGTCTCGACCGGACCGGGCAAGCTGACCACGTGGTATGCGCACATGGAAGCACTCACAGTCAAGGCCGGCCAGCGCGTGAAGCCGGGGCAGGTCATCGGTCGGGTGGGTGATGAGGGAAACGCGACCGGCTGCCATCTCCACTTCGAGCTCCACCCCGACGGCGGCAGCATCTACCAGGACACCACCGACCCCGACCCGTGGCTGCAGGCCGTCGGAGTCCTGCCGGGCAACTGAGACAGCCCGTGGCCCTCGGCTCGCCGGATGCTCCGCCGACTGCGCGCGGGGGCATGGGGGCCCTCCCTGCTGCGCTGCGCATGAACACCCCACGCCTGCGTGTCCTCCCCGGATGCGAATCCCTATCCGCAACATGAACAGCGGGCCCATGGCTTGGCATTCTCCGTACCTGAGGGCGTCGAGATTCCCCGATCGTTGAACGCCATCTTCAAGAACCTGGAGGTCGATCGCACATCCCGTTTCAGCGGCCGGCACACGGCGACCTCACGAGTTGGGCGTGGCATGAGGAGCGAGATCACGTCGCCTTCCTCCTCTGGGGCAAACATGCCATCGACCGGGCGGCTCCGCGGAGTAGTGCTTCATTCCGCCGAGATCTCGGATCGCAATGCTTGTCGCAAAGCATCTTTCCTGTTGTATGTCAGCGCTAAGGTCAGGGCTGCAACGTCCACCTCGGGTCAAACATCGTGATTGACATCGCCACTCTCCAGACCCAGGAGCAAAAGGATGAAGGTAACGGTTGACACCCGCCATGATTCGCTCGAGGAGGCACTCGAGACCGTCCGAGCCGCGTTCGGTTCCGGCGGTGACTCTCGCACCGGAGGTGGGCCCCGCGAGAGGTCACGCAAGGTCTCAGGCAGGACCGCAGATACAGCAGATCAAGCGAGATCGGGGGGCCTCGGCGCCACCACACGGCCGGCAGCCAGGCGATCTCCTGCCAAGAAGACTGCGGCCGCAAGGACGTCGCAACGCAACGGAAAGAGGCCGACGAGTTCCGTGCCGTCGACCTCGAACATCGCCCCTCCGGGCCAGGCAGACGCCATCCGTGCCTGGGCGAGGGCCCAGGGCATGGAGGTCAAGCAGGCTGGCCGCCTACCCGCCGCAGTGATCCGGGCCTACCAGGAATCGTCCCCCGGCTGAGGTCCACCGTCGATTGCCCGCGGCGCGGTGATCGGTCCATCAGGCCGAGTCCTCACGCCGCGAGCCGGCGTAGGTGGAGTCGAGTTCGATCCGACGAGCGGCCGCGATTGCGGTGGCCCTGGCCCGGGCGACGGTCCCGTCACCGGCGGGGGCCGTGAGGCTCGCCGCTGTGTTGGTGGGCAGTCGATGCCGCAGTGGTGGCGCGGTGCAGCCCTCACCGGAGTGAGGGCTGGTCGCGGTGTGTGTTCAGTCGGTGCGGTGGTCGGCGCTAGGACGTCGGCGAGCGCGGGACGCACGACGTTCGAGGCGCCGCTGTTCGGCGTCGGCGACTCGGCTGGCGATCAGCGCACGGGCAACACGGTCGGGCATCTGCGTCATGGGCTCTCCTCAGGTGGGTTCACTTCGTGGTGCGAGAGGTGACACCGGCGACACCGGAACTCGCCGGCGGACGCGGTCGTGGACAGCTCGAATGGCTCCCTGGATAACTGCGGAAATGTCGGAGAATTGCGGTGGTAGCGCGGTCGTGATGTTCCTTTTATTGCGGCCTCCTTTTCGGTGAATCCGGGTATTGCGGGTACTGGCTATCGGCTCGGGAGTGAGCGCGGTAGCCCGAACCAAGGCAGCACGCTGGCCTCGAAGCGGGTCATGCCGCAGATCTGGCCGCCGGCAAGGGTGAGCACGTAGAAGCCAGTCGCGTGGCGGGTTCCGGCCGGACCACGCAGGTATGCCGCGAAGGCGGGCTGGTGGTTGGCTCGGGCCGGCATCAGGTCGAACCTGCGGCCCGCGGCGAACTGGCGCGCGCAGTAGTGGGCCACGAGTTCTCGGCCCTCGTACCCGAAAGGCTCCGGAGGCATCGCGATGAAGACGTCGTCGGTCAGCAGGGTCACCAGAGCGTCGAGGTCGGCCGACTCCCACGCCCGCGCGAACATGGCCACGATCTCGTCCTCGGCGGGAGAGCCAGCGGCGGGCGGCGGCTGGTGGCCGGCGGCCGATTGCTGCCGGCGCTGCAGGCTGGCGCGGGCTCGCTTGAGGGCGCTGTTGACCGATTGGACGGTCACGTCCAGCATGCCGGCCACCTCGCTGGCGTGGAATCCAAGGACGTCGCGCAAGATGAGGACCGCCACCTGGCGTGGCGGCAGTAGCTGAAGGGCGGTCACGAAGGCCAGCGAGATGGCTTCGCCCTGCTCGTACCGGGCCTCCGGCCCGGGCGGCACGTCGACGGCACCCTCGAGGAGGGCATCAGGGAAGGGCTGCAGCCAGACGGCCTCGGCGCGCGGCGTCGGCACCGGCGGTTCGAACTGCGACATGTCCCACTCCCTGGCCGGGCGTCGGCTCGCTGCGCGGCGCGCGTTGAGGCACCGGTTGGTGGCGATCTTGTACAGCCAGGTGCGCAGCGACGCACGTTCCTCGGTGAACCCGCCGAGGCCGTGCCAGGCCGAAAGCATCGTCTCCTGGACGGCGTCCTCGGCGTCGGCGAAGGATCCGAGCATCCGGTAGCAGTGCACCTGCAGCTCCCGCCGGTGCGGCCAGGCCAGCTCCCGGAACGCCTCGCCGTCCCCGGCCCGCGCCCGTGAGAGCAGATCGGCTGTCACCATCAGGCGCTCCTTCCTTCCACGTCAGGTTGCGCTTCCACGCGGTATATACACCGCCCGGAAGGAGAACTGGGCGGCTCCGTGGCGCCCAGATTGCCGGCGCCACGGCGTACGCATCACCGGCCACCCGACGATCCGCTCCACCGGATCGTGTCGCGGCAGCTGGACACGACCCTGAAGGTTGCCGATGGAATCGTCCGAAGCGGCCGGGCCCGGCGTCCGCCGTTCTCGATCGCCGCGACCGCGACAGGTGGACGGTTCGGTTACCGCCGTCCGGGCGTGAGCGTGCGCTCAACCGGCCGGCTCGCACCAGTTCTGGCGCTGGGTTCGCGTGTCGACGCAATCGCAGGTTTGACCACCCGTAGGGGTGGGTACAAAGTGCGTTGGAGTGCCCGTCGTCGGCTGACCCCCCGGAGCCCCGACAGCACGCCATATCTCGGAAGGCAGTGCCCCGACGTATCCCCCGTTCGTCGGGGCACTGTCGTGGTCGACCGATGTTGCGGCGACACCGATCTAGTCGCCTCCCTCGCCGCGGTGGGCACCGTCGCCCATGGACCGGTGGACCCACTGTTGGAACGGGCACAGTTCGAACCAGGCGCTGCCGGTGACGCTTGCCTGTTGGCGTTCGTTGCGGGTCAGCGGGCCGGGGCGTTGTGCGTCGAGATGGTCGATGTAGCGGGCCGTCAGCGTTTCGGTGGAGGTGGCCCAAGGCCACCGTACGTCTCGGGGCTGATAGACCAGGGTGCGGCTCCGGCCGTCGAGGTGGGTCAAGTGGCCCGGGGGGCGTCCCCACCGTTGGGTGGCGAGCCAGTCGCAGGCCCGGTGGCCGTAGGTCAGGCCAGCCTCCCGGCTCACGCCCGGCGGGAGATACCTGACGTAGGTGTGCTCACGCCACACGCCGACCGCGTGCATGCTTCCCGACACCACCAGGAGCGCGGCCAGCGCGAGGCCGGCGGGCACGGTCGCTTGGCGCAGTGACAGGTCCCGCTTCCGGCAGGCGAGGAACGTGAGGAGGCCAC
>DASTGF010000006.1:0-6030 GCA_035719255.1 Microlunatus sp.
ACTGGCCGGGGAACCGGTCGATGTCACCGACTTCCTCCACGTCCTGACCGCCGAGGGTGTGCTCGACACGGAACCCGACCCCACCGACGAACCGCCGGTGGACCGGACCTGGCAGCGGTGCGGTCGGCTGCTGTTCAGCCCAGTCGGCTGGGCCGTGCAGGTCAGCCTCGCCCTGGCCGGGGCGGTGGCCGCCATCCACAACCCGTCCCTCCGCCCACATGCCTCCGACATCGTGGTAGCCGGTTCCCCGCTCGCCTCCGTGCTGGTCATGTCGCTCGCCGCCGTGTTATGCACCCTGCTCCATGAGGCCGGTCACGTCCTCGCCGCAGCAGCCCGAGGGATCCCCAGCCGGCTGTCGATCGGCCGCCGGCTGTACTTCCTCACCGCGCAAGCCGACCTGACCGCGTTATGGAGCCTGCCCCGGGCGCAACGGTTGCCACCGCTGCTCGCCGGGCTGAGCGTCGACGCCGCCCTGACCGGGACGCTGATCCTCGCCCAAACCGCAGGCATCCCGGCGCCCATCGCGAACGTGCTCGCCGCCACCGTGGTCCTGCAAGTGGCAGCCATCGTGTTCCAGGCGGCCATCTTCATGCGAACCGACCTGTACGCCGTCCTCGCCACCCTCAGCGGAAGCCGCAACCTCTGGGCGCTGAAAACGGCCACCTTCCGACAAGCCATCGGCCGCCCGACAACCGACGACCACAACCTCCTCACCGCAGCAAACCGTCGCGAACGGTCCTGGGCCATCGCGTATCTGGCGCTCTACCTGCCCGGCCTCGCCGCCGCAGGCTGGTACCTGATCGCCGTCAGCCTGCCCGGACTCGGGTACCTCATCACCCTCACCGCCGCCGGGCTAACCCAGTTCAACCTCGGCACACTCCGAACCTGGGAAAGCCTCGCCGCCATCATCTTCATCGCCGCGCCCACCGCCGGCACCATCGCCGCCGCCGCAATAGCAGGCGTCCGCTCCCTGCGAGCCTCCCTCGAAAACCGCGGCCAACGCATCCACCCCTGACCCGCACACACCCGACCATCACCGCACGACCACACACCCACATCCCGCTGTCGCGGCGACAGTAGATCGACGATCAGTCCATGGTCAGCCGACCGTGTCCCAGGCCAGAGTCGCCCGGCTCGATCATGATCGCCACGCCGTCCCTGTCTGCACAGGCGGCACATCGCTACGGATACGCGGTAGTGGTTCGGAGGTGTCGGCACACATCGGTCGCAGACGCGGACGTTGATCACAATCGACCCGAACATGACAGCCTGAAAATTCTTCTGGATGAGCCGGAAGGACCGCTGCACAATATGCGCGGAGCCGAACGGAATCGAGGTCGCAGCATGCCGTTGACATTGGTCCGCGGTGAGTTCCGGATCGTGGGCGCCTCACCGGACGGCGACTCGATCCGTTTCTACCCCGCCGACCCCGGCATCTGGTCACGCACCGGCATCACGGTCCGGGCCAACGCTCAAGGCGGCGTCCAACTCCGCTTGGACGCGATCGACGCGCTCGAAACCCACTACACCCCCCGATCGAGCCCGCATCCGTGGCACCAAAACCCGGCCCTCGGCAACGGTGCCGCCACCACGCTGCTGACCCTCCTCGGCTTCAACGACGTGGCCCGTAACCAGGGCGGGATCGTGACCGACGCGACCCCACCGACCCGGCCGGGCGCCATCTTGACCAAGTTCGCCGACAAGTACGGCCGGGCCGTCGCCGTCGTGTTCGCCGACGGGCACCAGCCAGACGGTGCCGACGGAACCGGCGTGTTTCTGGGGGTGGATCTCCTGAAGGACTCGGTGAACTGGGAACTGCTCGACGCTGGCTGGGTGTATCCCACCTTCTACTCCCAACTGTTCCACGACCTCCGCGACACCCTCGCCGACACCGCACGAAGCGCGCGAGCCAGCGGTCAAGGAGTGTGGGCCGATGACGCGACCAACGATGGCTTCTCCCTGGACTCGCGCGACCAGCTGACTGAACAACTGGTGATCTTGCCGAAACTGTTCCGCCGGCTCGCCGAGTACCTGGTCCTCGACAACAGCCAAGGTGTCGACCTGGCCGGCTTCAAAGCCTTCCTGGAAGCCAAAGCGGACCGCCTGTTCACCGTCCCCGCCGGACAAGCCACCCACCTCGACACCCTGATCGACGTCCACGGCCAGCAGCTACGGCTCACCCTGCCACCAGAACAAATCGTCTTCATCGAGGCCTGACGGCAGTCCACCCCGGCGAAACCCCGCACGCAAAAGTCACCGGAGACGTCCGGGCTCCACCATGCATTACGACAGGCATCGACTGCCCCAAGGGGGTCAGAGCGGACCGTGGTCCATGCACGATTCTCATGATCACCGGTGAGGGTCGTCCGAGACGGCCCGACGAACAGACAGGTGCTCGTCCGGTCAATCGGGCGGGTGTTCGGCGGATCCAGGATCCGCGACCCCATGGGAAGGAATCAGGCCAGGCACACCCAGATCCGCCCCAAGTTGGTCGAGGTCGATCGATGGCGCGGTGGGTGAATGTCCGAGAAGGGCGACTATGACACTCTGGCTCGGTCTATGGCGCGCCCCGGCGGTCAGGGCCGTGGACTGCCTCCTTCCCGCTTCTCGGGCCATCACGGGTCGGCCGTTGGAGCTGACGAAGGACCCGACGGCAACCAAGTGCCGGGATGACGAGGGTGGAAGCGACGCTTTCCTGCGATTGGCGTGTGGACTACGCGGAGGTCCGCGACCAGTGTCGACGTTTCCCGGTGACCTTCAAAGCGCCGCTGAACACGCGCGAGACTCCGCCTTACCATGCTGGAGATCGCGCTCAACGACCCCAAACTAGACATCCACGCGGTGGCCGACCCAGAAACCCGTCGAAACCGACACGATGGCTTTCTGGGCCGGTCCTCTCGGCTGGTCAGTGGACCGGTGGTTTCGGGTTGTCGTACCCTCGGCGGTTCGACTCTCGACTGCTGAGAAGGGCCTCACCGTAAGCCGACCGCTCTTGGGGGCGCACCGGTAACCGTTGGTCCACCCGGCGGCTTCCGCGGAGGAGGATCGCCTCGCCGCGGCCCTCCGCAAGTAAGTTGAGCGGCGTGCATATAGATCGTGTGGACGTCGAGAGATTCTTGGGGTTCGAGCGGCTGAGCGTCGAGGTCGACTCCCAGCTGCAGCTCATCGCGGGGCCGAACAACGCCGGCAAGTCGTCGCTCCTCCGCGTGCTCGAGGCGTTTTTCGCGGACCCAACGAGCACCGATCTCCAACAGCTGAAGCCGTTGCACGACTACTACATCTACGGGGGGCCGCGCATGATGTCGAGCATCCAAGTGCAGTTCGCCGGCCTGACTGAGGCAGAGGAGAAGTTGTTTTCGGACACAGTCGTGAAAGACGGGACCTTCTGGATCAAGATCTCTTGCACGCGGGGCGGGAAGATCAGCTATCACGCCAGCCGCAAGTCCCCACGGGCGCGGGAACTCTATGAACGGGTGCTCGAGTCTTTCAGCTTCGTGAAGATCCCGTCCGTCCGGGTGAGCGAGACGGGACAGGGTGAAAACGACCAGTCGCTGCTTCGCCTTCACGAGACTCTCGAAGGCGTACTCGTGCGCTCGGGGGGTGCGCGGAAGACGCAGCTGCAGAAGGAGTTTGAGAAAGCGATCGATCCGGTCGAGAAGCTGGTGCACAGGGTGTTGAGCGAGTCGGTAGAAGCCGTCGCCTCCGAGCTCCCCTTCCGCGAGCGCGATCTGGGCATAAAGTTGCCGGACTCGCGGCATGCGCTGCGAGGCATGCTTCAGGAGGCCGTCATCACCAGTAAGGACGAGATCGAAGTCTCGATCGCCGAGCGCGGGACCGGGTTTCAGTCTGCGATGGTCCTCGGGATCCTCCGCTACGTGGCCTCTCGAAGCACTCAGACTGCGGGCACGGTGGTTTTCGTGATCGAGGAGCCCGAGGCGTTCCTCCATCCGCAGACGCAGCGGGCGATGGCGAAGATCCTGAGGCAAATCTCCGGCGACGCGCAGCTTCTCGTGACCACGCATAGCCCTGTCCTGGTGGACTCGTTTTCCGTCCGTCGCATCGTCCGGCTACCCCTGAGCCCGTCCGGGATGACCTACACGGCGAAACGGCAGGAGATGTCAGAGGCCGAGGAGGGGCGCCTCTCAAGGTACTGCGACGCGACGAACAGTGAATTAGTGTTTGCGAACGCAGTCATCCTTGTTGAGGGGCACGGGGATCGGCTCCTGCTCGACTACCTCCTTGAGCGCATCACGGGCGGGGCGGGTGGGCACTACGCCCTGGGTATTGCGGTGATTGAAGCGTCGAGCATCGACAACATTCCTCACCTCATGCGACTCGCGCAACTCTTCGGAGTGCGGGCCTATGTCATCACCGACAAGGATGGGATCCACAAGGCCGGCGGGAACGGCAAGCGCAAGCTGATGGAGATCTTGAAGGCGAAAGACTCGAGGCCGTCACAGGACGAGCTCTCGCAGCTCCAAGCCCTGGCGGACTCGGAAGTCTCAAGCCTGGCCGGGGCGCTAAAGCAACAGGCTGAACTCAACGCAAAATTGGCTGCATGGGATGCGTTCGTGCTCGCCTCAGACCTGGAGGGACTTCTGCTCGACACCATCGGGCAGAGGCGTCTCGCCGAAATGCTAGGCCCCGTTGGCGAGAAGCAGATCGACATGGCGACCGCGGCGAGGTTCGCGCAAGGCTCTCAGGGCAGGCAGGAGCTGGCCTCATGGTTGGGGTCGAAGGGCTGGAACTCCACGCAGAGGAAGTCCGGCAAAGCGAAGCCGCATCTGCCGTCCGCTCTCTTGCGCGAGCACCTAGGCTCCCGCTCATCCCTGCCGAACGCCATCCGTCCGCTCGAGGAATGGCTCAAGAGCATCGTCGCGGATCACGAGCGCTCGCCGGTCTAAACACGGCCAAATCGCTTTGAAGGTGCCCGTCAGCGAACCGATGGATTCGGGTTGCCGGCCCGACGGATCGCCCGGTACACCGTCGACCGGCCGACATTGAAGAGCTCGGCCAGCTCGGCGCTGATGGGCGAGGTCGAGCTGCTGCTGAAGAAGGCAGCAAGCGTTACTGTGGCTGCGCCAGTCCGCCGCCGGACCAGCGCCGCGACGTACACAAGGAGGCCTATAGGCACCATGACCGACCAGCTGATCCGCGAGTGCCCGAAATGTGGCACCGTCAACACCGGTGAGCCGAACGACATCGGCGACGGCCCAGAGTTCGTCTGCGCCACCTGCCAGTGGTGCTGGGGAGCCAACGGTCAGGTCCTGGGCGATGCTCGCCTGAAGCCCTACCTGGAGAAGCAGGATGTCACCGTGCGCGTCAGGACGGGGCGGACTTACACCTTCATGTGCGAGTGCTGTGGCGGCGTCGGCAGGCATGAAGCGGATGACGTGGAGTGCAGCAACTGCGATGGGACCGGCGCGGCCGAGGCGACCAAGGCCAGGGCGCGAACCAACTCGTGCGCCAACTTCCGCAAGAAGCGCCCTGCCCGGAAACCACCATTCGACCCCTACAAGGACTGGAGGCCGTGATGAACTGGTCCAGTGAGCCGTGGCCGACAGCCGAGCTATGAGGCCGCGCGCCCGTGTGCGTGGACGACGCCGAACGGGTGCCCAACCCGGTTGGGTGAGCCGTGCCTGTGCTGCTCCGTGTGATCACCGACGGCGACTGCGGCGAGAGTCGAGGCAACTCGGGCGTCCGGTGACGTCGAACTGGGCTGATTGGTCGCCAAGTAGACGACGCGCAACCGGATCTCGTAGCGAGTCTGACGCTGAGGGGTAGTCGCTCACTTGTTCTCGCTTCTAGCGATCTGGGCCGTCGTGACCGTGTCCGACGTCGTACTGGTGGACCCTTGGTTTCTGGTGAAACATCTCAGCTGCCGCGGTTGGCCCAGCGATGACGCGCTGGCGCGGATCGGCAGCCAGGTCACCGTCGACGACGATGTCGTCTACGGGCTGTTGTGTTGCCGCGTCCTGCCGGTGAGTGTCGAACCAGTGGCTGATCAGCGCCGCCTGCTGCGCACCGGGA
>DASTGF010000007.1:0-2318 GCA_035719255.1 Microlunatus sp.
CCGCCGAGCGCTCGGCGGATCGCACGGGCGCATCGACTCGACGCCAGAGCGCCCAGCCCGACAGGCCGATCACGGTGAACAGAGCCGCCAGCAGATACCCGGCGTACGCGGTGTCGAGGCCGGCCAGCCAGGTCACTGGCGCGAACTCGACGCCGAACACCTCGGTCGCCATGGTCGCGACCGCGATGGACCCGATCGCGAGAGCCGACACGATGCTGACACCGGTGATCAGCAGGTTGTAGTTGATCTTGCGAGCCGGATCGGTAGTTGCGGACTGGTACATCTTGAGCATCATCAGCCCGTTCGACGTGTCGCCCAGGGTCATCGCCGCGGCGAACAGGATCGGCAGGCAGAGCAGGCTGAGCGGCGATGCGCCGGCCAGCGCGGCGCCTGCGGTGATCATCAACAGACCGATCTGGCTGCTGGTGTCGAACCCCAGCGAGAACAGGAAACCGATCAGGTAGATGTGGCGCGGATGGCGGACCCGACGCAGAGGAGCGGTCATCACGCGGGCCGCGGGACCCCGAGGGGCCAAGGCGTCCGTGGGGATCTCCAGACCGGGATCGTCCAGGAGTGCCCGGCGAAGCTTCCAGGCCTGGACGAAGGTCGCGAGATTCGCCACGCCCACCAGCAGCAGGTAGACCCCGGAGATGGACAGGCCGATCACGCCGAGCACGAAGGCAGCCCCGGAGCTCTCGTCCAGGGCGACCCGGACGAACCCGGCGCCGGCGACGACCAAGACGCCGGTCAGGACGACGACCGTGGAGTGACCGGCGGAGAAGGCCAGTCCGACCGACGCCGGATTGCGGCCCTCGGTGACGAACTTCCGGGTCGAGTTGTCGATCATCGAGATGTGGTCGAAGTCGAAGGAGTGGATCAGACCACGGAAGTACGCGAATGCGGCTGCACCGACCGTCACCGCGCCGGCGGTTCCCGAGAGCACTCCGGCGCCCAGCAGTCCCAGACCCACGATGTGCAGCACGGCGATGGTGACGAAGGCTGCGGTGACCCGCGTCCGGAAGGATCGCGCGGCTCGGCCCTCGGTGGTCAGCAGGATTCGCAGCGAGGCACGCCGGGTCTCCGGCTGAACGGTTGTTCCGGTCATGGCGTCTCGGTCATGGCGTCTCGGTCATGGCGTAACCTCGCTCCAGCGGCTCCGGCCCCATCTGGGGACACCGTACGGCATACGTGTCCGGCCGAACACACGTTAGTCGGCGCGGAGCTGGCGAGGAGGTGCCCGTGGTGCCCGATGCGGGGAAGCCGCTGGAACCGTCGGCGGTGGCCCGCGACGCCATCGACGAGGCCCACGGTGTGCTGCCCGACCTGGTGGAACGCCTGGCCGCCTTCTCCGACCCGACCAGGCTGCAATTGCTGATCGCGATCCACGCCGCCCCCGGTTCCCCGGTCAAGGATCTCGCTGCGGCCGCCGGGCTCAGCCCCAACACCGTGACCCAGGCTCTGGTCTCGCTCCGCGACTTCGGACTGGTCGATCGGATCCGGGACGGTCGGCTGAGTCGTTGGGCCCTTACCGATGCCGCCGCCCACGAGCTGCTGCATCATCTCGGCGCCCCGCATTCAGCCCTCCACCCTCCGCACTGATCCTGGCCGACTCCCCGGCAACTGCGCGCAGACGACAGCGACACGCCGACGGAACCTGTCGTCTGCTCACACTTCCGGTGGGGGAGGGCCGCCCGAGTCTTCGGGACGCCGACGCACGACGGCGCCCCACCGACACGAGGTCGGTGGAGCGCCGTGGCCGGAGCATCCGGTTCAGATGATCCGGGTCAGCCGATCAGGGTGCGGTCAGCACCTGAGCCCGCTGACCCGACTTGCCATGCAGGTGCAGGACGAGCGCCTTGACCGGAGTGGGGGCCGGCACCGTCGAACCCACCGAGGCTGCACGGTCGGTACCGGAGCTGCCCGTGCCGGACTTCGTCGTGGTGGCTGCCACCGGGACTGGGGTGCTGTACGGCAGCTTCTCACCCTTCTGATCGGGGACCAGCAGACCGTCGGTCTGCAGGGCCGGACGCACCAGGTCCGCCGACACCCAGCCGGTCGAGTCCACCGACAGACCACTGGTGGGATCACCGTAGAAGCCGCTGAAGGTCACCGCCTGGTAGCGGATCGGGTACGACGTGGCGCCGTCCGGGACACCCACGTCGCTCAGCTGGAACGGCAGCATCGCCACATTGGTGTCGTACGCGTTCGTGTCGGTGCTCGCCGGTGTGTCGTTCACCGGATACGCGGCCACCGGCACCGGGGCGTCCTTCTTGTCGGTGGCGTCGAAGATGACCGACATCGGCTGGTCGGACCCACCC
>DASTGF010000008.1:0-2159 GCA_035719255.1 Microlunatus sp.
GCTGCCGCTCATCAGCCTGACGAACGACCGGTCACCGTTGAGAACGGCCACCAGGTATGGGGGCTTGGCTGCCACCTGAACCACCTCCGGCGCACCAGCATGCCACACTTCGCGGCGGTTTTCCGGTTCGGTCGCGGTATCGGACGGAGCTCAGAACCAGGGGTCCGGCTCCTTGCTCCGCTCGAACCGCTCCTTCTCGCGCGCGGCGCTGCGCACCAGCCGCTCGGACGAGAGGTTGAGGGCTATCGCGCGGTGCCAGTCCTTGTCCGCGTTGGAGCACTCGCCGTGCAGGTACTCGGCGCAGACCTCGCAGCGCTCCGGCTCGGGCGGGTCGTAGCAGTCCCACGGACAGACGGTGCTCTCGGGCGGGCCGTTGAGGCGGTGCCACTCGCGGTGCTCGTCGGCGAGCGAGTACGCGTACTCGACCGCCTCGTCGTACGGGACCATCACAGGTCCCGGAGGTCCGGGGTGGAGTGCCAGGGCTCGGTGTCGTTGAGCGCGATCTGCCAGCGCGACCAGTCGTCGGGCCAGCAGCCGATCTCGTTCCACACGCGCACGGCGTCGCGGCACACCTTGACGACGGCGGAGTTGTCCATGCCGCCCGACGCGGTGTACGCCTTCATGGCGCGCGTCAGCGCGGCCTTCTGCTTGGGGTGCTCGCGCTGCATCCGCGCGTAGTCGATGGTCTTCACGTCGCCTTCCTCGCCTTCTCGATGTTGCGCCGGACGCGACGCGCACGGTCGCGCTCCTGCTCGATGCCGATGTTCCGTCCGAGGACGAAAGCTCCGACCAGGCTGATGGTGAGTGCCACGCAGATCAGCACCTGTCCGCCGTCCAGCATCACGACACCTCCATGCCGAGCAGTCCGAAGAACCGCAGGAATCCGTCCCGGTGCGTGTCGCACACGGGGATGACGACGTCGTCGTCCTTGCCCTTGATGACGACCGTAGCGGTCGCGTCGTCAAGGCAGTTGGGCTGCTGGCAGACGGTCATGACTGCCCCTTCCGGGCTCGGATGGCGATGGTGAGGATGACGATCTCGGTGACCACGATGGCCGTGATGCTGATGAGCATGTCCCCTCCTCGGGCTGATGATGTCAGTGTAGCACACTTCTCAGACAGGTTCGATGCTGATGACGGCACGGCCGTCCAGCGAGACGGTGAGGCCGTCGGCCAGCGCGCCCTCGATGACCGGCCCGACCATGCGCGGCTCGCAGGCGATGGACCCGCCCAGCATCTGCCACGACTCGACGGAGACGTTCTCCTCGACCCAGTCGGCACCTTCCTCGGTCCCGGTGCTCAGCAGCACGACGGAGCCGTGGCTCACGAACTGGACGTCCGGGTGCTCGGGCACTCCGGCCCACTCCAGCAACTCGACGTCGCCCGGGTCGATCTTGTCGGCGAGGCCCTGGAGCTCGGCCAGGTCGCCGTAACTGATGCGCTCGGCGCGGATCTCTCCGCGCAGGTACTCCAGCCGCTCGTTCACGGTGTCTGACATGTCTGCCTCCTCTGGCTGATGAGTGCAACTCTAGCACACTCCTCAGACAGCACAACCGGTTCGAGGGCTCCAGCTCGGCGGCTTCACCGATTCGGCCGCAGACATGCCGGAGCCCCGCACCGTCGGGGGGTCTCCCTGGAGGAAGACTCGGTGCGGGGCTCCGGGGTCTACTTACTTGAGGCCCTTCCGGGCCTTCGTGAGCAGGTCGCGCGCGTTCTTGACGTCCGCGCGCAGCGCTGCGTCCTTGATGGTGCGCAGGTCCACGCCCTTGAGCGCCATGAGCGCGTCACCGAGGGCGTCGGCGGCGGACTTGGTCTCGACGGGGGCTGGAGCAGCAGCACGAGCCATGGTGGTTCCGTTCTCTCGGGGGAATGATCTATACCCCGCGAAGATAGCGCATCAGGGTTCCAGGTGGTAGCGCAGGGTCGACTCCGGGACGCCCAGCACCTCGGACAGATCCCGGGTCGTCATCTCCGGGTTCTTCGCCCGGAACGCCAGCCACGCCGCGATGTCGGACTTCGCGTACTGGTTGGTGCCCGAAGCTCCGGGCAGCGGGTACTTGCCCGAGGTCTTCGACCGCTGCCAGCGCACGACGCGAGGGGCGGCGAGCGCCCGGACGTCGTTCCACGAGCCAGCGACGGCCCGTACGCCGCCCAGCGACG
>DASTGF010000009.1:0-2637 GCA_035719255.1 Microlunatus sp.
CGGCGGCTTCGCCCGCGACGTGGCGATCGCCGCCGAGGTCGACGTCAGCTCGGTGGTGCCGGTACTGCGTGGCGACGGCTTCGTCGACCTCGCGGGGACGGGCGCTCACGAGGTGTAGTGCGCACACCCCTGGCGGACCAGCGCCTCCCAGGTCGCTCGCTTGACGACGCCGTTCGGCGGCAGGGCGTGGTCGTGCTGGAACCGGCGGATCTGCTCGACGGTCTGCACGTCGTAGATGCCCGTCTTGTGGGTCTCGGGGTTGAGGTGGAGCGTGGTGAGCAGTCGCTGGAGCGACCGGACGTACGCCGAGGTGACGGCGTTGGGGTCCATGCCGCTGCGCAGCGTCGGCATCGAGGCGAAGCTGAGGTAGCACAGACACTGCACCGGCTCGGTCGTCCCGGACACGAGCCGGGTGACGAAGCCGCCCCGGCGTGTCATCCGCACCGGGCAGGCCTGTGTGGGTGAGTTGTAGGGACCGAGGTAGGCGGCGTAACGGCCGACCTCGGCGCCGGGATCGTTCCAGGCGGTCGGGCACGAGTCGCGGGTGTCGAGGTAGTGGACGTCCTGCTCGGAGGCGACGGTCGCCCCGAGCTGTGCGGACCCGTTGCCCCGGGCCACGACCAGCAGGGTCTCGTGGGTGCACGGCTGGTTGACCAGGGCCACCCCGAGCCGCAGCGGGTCGGGGTAGGCGCCGCGGTGACGGTCGAGCACGATGCCGCCGACGACTCCGCAGGCGACGCCGAGCAGGGCCGAGACGGCCACGGCGATCAGGTGGCCTCTGCGCACCAGCGCAGGATACGGGGGCTCGACCGGAGGGGGACCGGTGCCGTCGCGTCGTGACGGTCGCGCGGACCCGGAGCTCTCAGACCCCGCGGAGCGGGCCCGGGTGTGGCCCGGGCCCGCTGTCCAGGGGTCTCGTGCGGACCTTCGTCAGCCCGCCATCATCAGGCTCGGGTCGAGCTCGCGCGCCGCAGGCTTGCGGGGCAGGAAGAACGCCGGGATCAGGCACAGCCCGACCAGGACCGTGGCCACGAGGAAGGCGTCGCCGAACGCCGAGCCCATGAAGTGCAGGCCGACCCTGCTGACGACGTCGGCCTGGGCCTGGGTCAGACCGAGCGAGGCCGGGTCGGCGCCGTTCTGCAGGGCCAGGGTGGGTTGCACGGTGCGGCCGTGGGCGTTGTAGGCGTTGGTGAGCAGCACCGAGAACAGCGCAGTGCCCACCGAGATGGCGATCTGCTGGGTGATGTTCATCAGCGTCGAGCCGCGCGCCACGTCGTGGCCCGGCAGGCTCGCCAGCGCGGCGGTGAACACCGGCATCATGGTCGACCCCATCCCCAGCCCCATCACCACGAAGGCGGTGATGATGTAGGAGTAGGACGTCTTGTCGTCGAGGGGGATCAGCATCCCCATCCCGACGGTGTCGAACACCAGACCGGTCAGGACGACCTTGCCGGGGCCGATCTTGTCGGCCAGGAAGCCGGCGACCGGCATCGTCAGCATCGCCCCGAAGCCCTGGGGCGCGACCAGCCAGCCGGAGGCCAGCGGCGTCTCGCCGCGCACCTGCTGGAAGTACAGCGTGAACAGCAGGCTGGCGCCGAAGAAGGCCATCGCGAACAGCGTCATCGTGATCACCGCGACGGTCATGTAGCGGTTGGTGAACAGGCGCAGCTGGACCAGCGGGTGGACGTTGTGCTTGCGCAGGGCCCACGGGACGAACGCCGCGATCAGCGCGAGGCCCACCGCCGAGAAGAGCACCACCTGGGTGGTCCACATGGTGCCGTGCTCGGCCTTGGCGGCCGGGATCGAGCTCACGCCGTAGAGGAACAGCGCGAGGCCGGGCGAGAGCAGCAGCATGCCGACGAAGTCGAAGCTCTCCGACGGGTGGACCTCGTCTCGGTCGAGGACCCGCCAGGCGTAGACGGCCGCGATGACGCCGATCGGGACGTTGATCAGGAAGATCCAGTGCCAGGAGGCGACGTCGATCAGCCAGCCGCCGAGGATCGGGCCGAAGATCGGGCCGAGGAGCATCGGCACGCCGAGGATCGCCATCACCCGGCCGAGCCGCTCGGGCCCGGCGGCGCGGGTCATGATGGTCATCCCGAGGGGCATCAGCATGCCGCCGCCGAGGCCCTGCAGCACCCGGAAGGTGACCAGCATCTCGAGCGTGGTCGCGGTGGAGCACAGCGCCGAGCCGGCGGTGAACAAGACGATCGCCAGGATGTAGAGCCGCTTGGTGCCGAACCGGTCGGCGGCCCACCCGGTCAGCGGGATGACCGTGGCGAGGGCCAGCGTGTAGCCCGTGGAGGTCCAGGCGACCTGGGCCTGGGTCTTGCCGAAGGTCTCCTGGAAGGTGCGTTGCGCGACTGCCACCACGGTGATGTCGAGGATCGACATCACCGCGCCCAGGACCACCACCCCGGCGACCAGCATCACGCGCCGGTCGAGCCGGCCGTGAACAGCACGATGGCCAGGATGTAGAGGCGTTTGGTGCCGAACCGGTCGGCGGCCCAGCCGGTCAGCGGGATGACGGTGGCCAGCGCAAGGGTGTAGCCGGTCATCGTCCACGCCACCGTTGCGTAGCTGGCGTCGAAGACGGTCTGGAAGGTGGGCAGCGCGACGCTGACGACGGTCACGTCC
>DASTGF010000010.1:0-2528 GCA_035719255.1 Microlunatus sp.
AGAAGCTCGCGTCGCGCTTCTCGAACTGCAGCTCGTGCGAGTGGGAAGTGGTTGCCGCCGACGTCGGCGAAGACTTCGCATATCTGCTCGCGATCGAACGCACGACCGCGTCGGTAGCAGGCTCCGAACCGACGCCGTACATGCTTCGCAGCACGACCATCTTCCGGCGCGAGAACGGCGAGTGGAAGATCGTCCATCGCCACGCCGACCCGATCGACGACTCCGCAGAGTTGCTCTCCCGATTACACGACAAGCAATGAGGGCCTTCGGAGCGCAAATCTACCCGTCGACCGGAAGACCAGATACTCGGCCGATCGGCTCCGGGTCCACCTGCCGGGCAACGGACCAACCGAGCAGGACGAGGCAATGCGACGCGGCCCCGCACGTCAAGCGAGGACACCAGCATCGGCGCCGGGCGCGAAACACCGGCCTCGATCAACAATAGGGAGCGTCGGCAGTACCGCCGGCCAGGACAGTCGGCTGGGATCCCGGCACGCCTTCCAAGTCCGTCCGATCTCGTTCACCTGCGGTCTTGCATGCGTCCACTGACGTGGATCGTGCTCGTGACCAGTCCGACGAACGACGACGGACGGTGGCAACTGAGACCAAGACTGAGACCGCTCGCGTCCGAGCCCCCGACCATCGCTCACACTTTTCGCCACGTCGCCCGCTTCACGCGCTTTCGAGGTCTGTATACCCGAGTCCAGAGATCAGCGCGGGGTCTTGAGGTGCGACGAAAATCGCCAGGAGCGGTTGCGTGAACGGTGCTGGACCGAAATGAATAAGACTGGAAGTGATCTTGGGTCAAGATCATCTCGGTCGATCCGCGGACCGCGTCAGAGCCTGGCGTCGCGGTGGCCGGGTGCGCGCCCAATACCGGCGGCGGCCACGAGCAGCTCATGGTGTGTCGTTCGGACAACGATGTGATCCTCGAACCGCTCCCATTCGGGCCGGTCTGCATAGCCAGAGCGATCCAGAACGGGCAATATGTGCCGGTGGCGGTCGGTCTACGGCAGCCGCTCGCGCGATTAGGAGGTGGCCGTGTCGGTGACCTTGGAAACAGTCCGGCCCCGCAAGCTCGCGGCGGTCCGGCGAGAAGTCTTTGCCGGTGCAGTCGGCGCGGCATGGGGTCCGGCGATCAGTCAGGTCTGGGGGTTCATTCGCGGACAGGCGGGGCTGTGGTCGGGCGGCCACAACGTCTTCGTGTACTACCAGACGCCAGACCGGCCGAACGCTCCAATACTGTGCGACTTCGGCGTCGAGGTCACTCGCGCTTTCGACACGTTTGGTGAGGTCTACGCAACCGAGACACCGAGCGGCGAGGCCGCGGTGTGCGTCCATCGAGGCGCGTACGACCAGCTGGACAATGCCTATCTCGCCATCGGCCGATGGATGGCGGCGAACGGCCGCGAATCGGCCGGGTGCACATGGGAGGTCTACGGAGATCCAACGCCTGATCCCGCCAACACTGAGACGGTTGTGGTTCGTCTCCTGAAATGACGAACTCGGTGGCTGCGCTGCCCCGAACCCCCCGCGAGCAGTGACCACGAGGCGCAAGCGTTGCCCGCTGCCGCGCGCCCGAACTGCCAATCTGGGGGTCTTTGCGGCCTTGTGAATTACCATTTCGCCGCCAGAGCCCTCCAGCGGCCGCTGGATCGTCTTCCCGTCAACATTTACCGGCTCTTCGCTTTTGAAGCCGTGTGAGGGTTTGATCCCGGGGCGACCCGCCCGGCTGAGATGCGCTGATGTGCCTGGGTCCTCACGATCCGTGTCCACCGCCAAGTGGACCACGAGCGTGGAGGAAGGCCCCGGGTGAGCGATGACGTTACCGGTGTGTTCGTGCTGCCCGGATTCCGAGTGGCGGCCAGCACGCTGCTGGACGATGGCACCTGCAGGTGGAGACACCCTGGGAACCGACAGGCTGCCCGACCTGCGCCGCCGTCGCCCGGGTGAAGGTCAGGCGCACGGTGTCCGTGCGGGACCAGCCAGCCGGTGGTGATCCGGTGGTGCAAGCGGGTCTTCGAATGCCGGGTGTGGCGCTGGCCGCCCGCCGCCACCGCGCAGAGGAGACGGATGCCGGGGCAGCGTCGTGGGGCGCCGGGGGTCGGCTGGGAGTGATTCGATTGATCGCTAGATGTTGCATCCACGGAGGTTGGTGACGGTTGGGGTGCGGTAGACCGGGGGACGACCATTCAGTGCCGTGTGCGGTCGATGGTAGTTGTAGCGGTGCGGGCCACACGGACGATCACATCGACGATGTCGTCAACGTGCTGGTCGTCGACGAGGATGTCCAGGCGGTCCTTCGGCACCAGGTCCACCGTGTATTCGGCGCCGCGGTAGACCTCGGTGTGCCCGCGTTGCCGACCGTACCCCGACGCGTGCGTCATGGTCATGCCGTGCACGCCGAATGCCTGCAACGCGGCCCGCACCTCGTCCAGTTTGAACGGCTTGATGACGGCGGTGACAAGCTTCATTCCCGATCCCCCTCATTCTTGACTGCATGCTTGGCGTGCGCCCCGGTCAGTTGA
>DASTGF010000011.1:0-6434 GCA_035719255.1 Microlunatus sp.
GAGAACCGACCCCGGCGGTAGGGACCAAGGGCCCTGGTTCGGCGTCACCGCCCGACGAAGACCGCCGTGCCGGGCCCGTGCTCGACGAACGAGGTCATGCCGATGGTGCGGTCCTCGGTGGCGAACAGCCCGGCGAACTGACTCCGTTCGAGCTCCAAGCCGGTCGCCAGATCGACCTCCAGGCCGCGGTCGACGCACTGCTTGGCCGCCCTCAGGGCGAGCGACGGCCCGCCGACGAACTGGCGAGCCCAGGTCAGCGCGGTCGTCAGCACGTCGGTCGCCGGCACCACCCGGTCCACCAGGCCGATCCGTAGCGCCTCGTCGGCGCCGACGAACCGGCCGGTGAAGATGAGCTCCTTCGCCCGGGCCGGGCCGACGAGGCGAGCCAGCCGCTGCGTTCCGCCGGCGCCCGGGATGATGCCGAGCTTGATCTCCGGCTGGCCGAAGGTCGCGTCGTCAGCCGCGATCCGGACGTCGGCGCACAGGGCGAGCTCGCAGCCGCCGCCGAGCGCGTACCCGTTCACCGCGGCGACCACCGGCTTGCCCACCCGCGCCACCGCGCCGAAGGTCTCCTGCAGGACGGCGGACTGGCGCACCATGTCGGCGTACGTCATGGTGGCCATCTCCTTGATGTCCGCACCGGCGGCGAAGACCTGGTCCCCGCCGGTCAGTACCAGCGCCGCCACGTCGTCGCGGGCGTCGAGCTCGGCGGCGGCCTCGCCGATCCGGCGCTGGATCGCGGCGTTCAGCGCGTTCAGCTTCGGCCGGTCGAGCCGGATGATCCCGACCCCGCCGTCGATGTCGACCCGGACCTGTTCGCTGACCTCGCTCATGGCCGCGACTCTAGTGTTCGCCCTGGTCGACCGATCGGGTGCGGCGCGCGTCACACCCCGCCGAGGTGCGCCGAGGGTCCCGCAGGCTCTACGCTGGACGTGGCCGACCGGTCGAGGATGTCCTCCCGGTGGCCCCCCGACGGCCCGCCCGAATGTCGCCGGACGCGCATCCACCCAGGACTTCTGGCGTGAAATGTATCTATGGGCTACTGGAACGGTCAGGCAAGGGCAAAATAGTTCCTGCTTTGCAATGCTAAACGTCTGAATGTGCAGACAAGGGCACGACCAACAGCATGATCTGAACCACCGACACTTCCGCGAGGAAGGCATTCCCATGAGCACCATACCTGCCCCGTCCGCCCCGGACGACACGAGCTCCCTCGGAGCCCGGGTCCGCGACGGCGGCACCGAGTTCGGACTGTGGGCGCCGCGCGCGACCCGGGTCGAGCTGGCTCTGGTTGCGGAGGACCGCATCCAGCACAACTACGACATGACCCTGACCGACGGTGGCATCTGGACCACCTTCGTGCCCGACGTCGGACCGGGTCAGCGCTACGGCTATCGAGTCCACGGCGAGTGGGCCCCCCAACGGGGCGCTCGTTTCAATCCGGCCAAGCTGCTCCTCGACCCGTACGCGCGAGCGATCACGTCAGGCGTCGACTACTCCGGTCCGATCCTGGACCACACCCCGGAATCCGACTACGAACCCGACACCACAGACTCCTTTGCCGCCGTCCCGTTCAGCGTGGTCGTCGGCGAGAGCCCGGCACCGACCCCGATCGCGCGACGCCGCACGATGGCCCAGAGCGTGGTCTACGAGCTGCACGTCAAGGGCTTCACCCGGCTCCACCCAGCAGTGCCGGAGCACCTGCGGGGGACGTACGCAGGTCTGGCCTATCCGGCGGTCGTCGAGCACCTTCTCGAGCTCGGCGTCACCGCGGTCGAGCTGCTGCCGGTCCACCACTTCATCTCCGAGCCGTTCCTGATCGGCCGGGGCCTGGGCAACTACTGGGGCTACAACACTCTCGGCTTCTTCGCTCCACACGCCGCGTACTGCTCGGTGGGCACGATGGGTGCCCAGGTCCGAGAGTTCAAGGAGATGGTGTCGTCGCTGCACGAGGCCGGCATCGAGGTCATCCTCGACGTGGTCTACAACCACACCGGCGAGGGCGGGCACGAGGGGCCGACCCTGTCGTTCCGGGGTATCGACCACGCCGGGTACTACCGGCTCACCGACGACCTGCGCAACGACTACGACGTCACCGGCTGCGGCAACTCGGTGGACAGCTCGGTCCCCGGCACGCTCCGGTTGATCCTGGACTCGCTGCGCTACTGGGTCGAGGAGATGGGCGTCGACGGCTTCCGCTTCGATCTCGTCACCACGCTGCTCCGGGACGGTCGCCATCACGTCGACCAGGATCATCCGTTCATGGTCGCGCTGCGTAACGACCCGGTGCTGTCGCAGGTGAAGCTGATCGCCGAGCCGTGGGACCTCGGTCCCTACGGCTACCAGGTCGGCTCGTTCGGGTCGAACTGGAGCGAGTGGAACGACCGCTTCCGCAACCATGTCCGCGACTTCTGGCGCGGCAACACCCACGGTGTCGGGGAGCTGGCTCAACGCCTGGTCGGCTCGCCCGACATCTTCGACTTCGACAACCGCCCGGCCACGGCGAGCATCAACTTCGTCACCGCCCACGACGGGTTCACGCTGCGGGACCTGGTCACGTACAACGTCAAGCACAACGGCGCCAACGGCGAGTCCAACCGGGACGGGACCGACGACAACCGGTCCTGGAACTGCGGCTACGAGGGCGAGACCGACGAGGAAGAGATCATCGCGCTCCGGCATCGTCAGGCCCGCAATCTGATGGCGACGCTGGTGCTGTCCGCCGGGGTGCCGATGATCACCGCCGGCGACGAGCTCGGCCGCACCCAGCAGGGCAACAACAACGCCTACTGCCAGGACTCGCACATCTCCTGGGTGCACTGGGACACCGAGGCCGCCTGGGCCGATCAGACCGAGCTCACCCGGACCCTGCTCGCACTGCGGGCGGAGCATCCCGTGTTGCGGCGGACCTGGTTCCGGCACGGTGAGACCATCCTCGACCACACGGGAACACCGACCGGTCGCAAGAACCTCGCCTGGTTCGGGGGTCGCAAGGACGAGATGACCGAAGCGGACTGGCACGACGGCACCCGCCGTACGCTCGGCATCTACCTGGCCGACGACTCCCCCGATCGCGCCTCGGACGACGCGTTCCTGATCTGGATCCACGGTGGTTCCGAGCCGGTCCAAGTTGAGCTGCCGGACGGATTCTGGGCGCGGACGTACCAGGTGGTGGCGCACACCGGCATCACCGGTGAGCTGCCCGAGGGCAAGCTACGGGCCGGTACGACGCTGCAGCTGCCGGGCCGTACGGTCGCGGTGCTCCAGGTCGACTGACCGCTCCGCGTCGGCTGACCACTCCGGGTCGGCTGACCACTCCGGGTCGGCTGACCGCTCCTGGGTCGACTGACCGCTCCCGGGCTGCGCCTCCGCTCCTGGGCTGCACTACTCGCTCCTGCCGACGGATCTGCACCCCACTCGGCGGGTCCAGACCCGCCGGCGCGGAACGGATCGGACGTCGGCTTCGGACGATCGGTATGATGAAGTCATCAAATGACCGCGCAGGTGGATCGCGCCGGTGGATGCCTCCAGCGGTCGCGAGTCCAGCGGTCGCGATCATGAGACGAGCTTGGGATGGATGACAGCCCGGCGATCGCCGGCCCGCAGCGCCCGCTGTACGAGGTCAAGGCCAACCTCTTCAAAGGGCTGTCCCATCCCGTCCGGATCCGGACACTGGAGATCTTGAGCGCGGCGGCCCATGAGGCCCAGGCCGAGGGCGGCTCGGCCGGGAGCGGTACGGACGAGAGCGGTACGGACGAGAGCGGTTCGACAGACCTCGTCGGCTGGGTTCCCGTCTCGGTGATGATGGACGACATGCAGCTGGAGGCATCGCACCTGTCCCAGCACCTCGCCGTCCTGCGCCGGCACCACCTGGTCCGCTCGGAGCGACGCGGTAGCCAGGTGTTCTACGCCCTGGCCTATCCCCAGGTCGCCGATCTCCTGGCCGTGGCCCGGACCCTGCTCCGCCAGATCCTGGAAACCACCCACGAACAGCTGCTCGACACCGCCACCCTCCCCCGCCTTCCCGGCCCGATCAGCTGACCGACCGCACCCACCCACCGCGAAATGCCGCGATCCGCGGTTGACCATCCCGGTGACCGTGGTCGGGGTCGGGGCGCAGGTCCGGATCGCGGATGCCCGCCGCGGGTCGTACGTTCCGAGTCGGGTCGCCGGCGCGGTCGCCTCCGGCAGGCACCTCGAGCGGCACGCCCGGGCGGTCCGGCGATTCGTCACGGCAGTCCTCGACCGTTCGAGCTCGATCGGCGTGCGCGGAGAGTTGACCAAGGACTATCTGATCCACCTCGGGTTCCCCGCCGAGCGGATCGACGTGATCGGTTGCCCGTCGCTGTTCATGTGGGGTCCGGACTTCCGGCTGGCCGAACCACCGGCGCGACCGCTGTCCCGCTGGAGTCGGTGTCGTTGTCGTTTGATCACCGAATCGATTCAGCGGCGCCGTTCCTCGATCGGACCATCCGGGCGTACCGCGACGCCACCGTCTACGCCCAGGACGAGTTGATCGCCCAGATGGTGATCACCGGCCGGGAGTCCTCTCCGGACTGGTCGGGAGACGCCCGGTTCCCGATGCAGCGTTCCCACCGCCTCTACCAAGATCATCGGCTGGTCTGCAACCCGACCGCCTGGGGCTGGATGGAGCACCTGCGCGCGAACCGCTTCGCGACCGGACCACGGCTGCACGGCACCATAGCGGCGCTGCTCGCCGGCACGCCGTCCCTGCTGTAGGTTCACGACTCGCGCACCCTGGAGATCGCCGAATACCACGGCCTGCCGCATGTGCTGACCGATGACCTCGATGCCCGCGACTCGCTGCAGGATCTCCTCCGGCGGGTCAGCGTTACCCGGTTCAACGAGCTGTACCCACAGCGATTCGGGGACTTCAGCGCCTTCTTGAATCGCAACAACCTGATCACCGCGTACCAGGACGGGGGGCGAGCGCTGGCCGAGTTCGACCGGTCGATCCGGGCCGCCGCCACGGTGCCGGACGTGATCAGCCGCGGCCCGCGCAACCCGGTTCGCCGGGCCGCGATCCGGGCCAGGTCGGCGGTGCGGCCACGCGCCCGCCGGTTACGCGCGTAGCCGTCCGACGTGCCCGGCGCATCCCGTGCAGGAGGCTCGGCCGACCGTACCGGTCTGTGACCCACGCCACCCCTGCCGCCGGTGGTGGCGGTGCCGATAGGTTGTCAATCGTGACGTCACTCAACGAAGACACCTCGGCCAGCGCAGGGACCGACGCAGCGGTCCTCGTCCAGAGCGCCTCCCGCCTCGGGTCTCCCATCGGTCGTATCCCGGTGGCGAATGTCTCTCCGGTGATCGAGGGCGGGGCGTACCCGGCCAAGGCCGCTCCCGGTGAGCGCATCCCGGTCCGGGCGACGGTGTTCCGGGAGGGCCACGACGCGGTCAACGCGTCGATCGTGACCACCGATCCCGAGGGAAACGAGAAGCTCTTCCCGATGGCCCCGAGCACCCCGATCGGCTTCGACTGGTGGGCCGGAGAATTCGTCTGTGACCGAGAGGGTGCGTGGACCTTTCGGGTCGAGGGCTGGTCGGATCCTTGGGAGACGTGGGTCCACACCGCGGAGATCAAGATCCCGGCCGGGATCGACACCCATCTCGTGGTGGCCGAAGGCCAGTCCATCCTCAACGGTTCGGCGGATCGCGCCGAGGCCGACGGGGACTCCTCCGCCGCGGTCGCCCTGCGCTACGCCTCGGGTCTGCTCGCCAGCGGCCAGGATCAGCTGGAGGTGCGCCTGCACCAGGTATTGAGCGAGGAGAACCGCGACCTGATGCGGCGCTATGGCCCGCGCGAGCTGGTCAGCCCCAGTCCGGCCTACCCGGTCTTCGTCGACCGTTCGGCCGCCTTGTTCGCGTCGTGGTACGAGTTCTTCCCGCGCTCGGAGGGAGCCCGCTGGGACGAGGATGCCCAGCGCTGGATCTCGGGCACCTTCGACTCCTCGCACGACCGGCTCGAGGCCGCGGCGGCGATGGGCTTCGACGTCGTGTACCTGCCGCCGATCCACCCGATCGGCACCGCATTCCGTAAGGGCCCGAACAACACCCTCGACCCGGGCCCGCACGACCCGGGGTCGCCGTGGGCGATCGGCAACGCCGAGGGCGGGCACGACGCCATCCATCCCGATCTCGGCGATATCGACGCCTTCGATCGCTTCGTGGCCAAGGCGAAGTCGTTGGGCCTGGAGATCGCGCTCGACTTCGCGCTGCAGGCATCGCCCGATCATCCGTGGGTGGCCGAGCACCCGGAGTGGTTCTCGCAGCGGGCCGACGGCTCGATTGCCTACGCAGAGAACCCGCCCAAGAAATATCAGGACATCTACCCGGTCAATTTCGACCGCGACCGCGAAGGCATCTACGCCGAGAGCCTGCGGATCCTGCGCTATTGGATGAGCCACGGCGTCCGC
>DASTGF010000012.1:0-2198 GCA_035719255.1 Microlunatus sp.
CCTGTTGCCCGGTCGATCACCCAGGCCGTTGTCGTGATCTCGCCATGTGTCCCCGCTTTGAGCGGGTTCCGACCGCGGTTCCAGCGGCGGCGATCGGTCGACCCCGCGGCCGCCTGGTTCGCCACTTGACTCGCCACATGATTCGCCATTTGGTCCCTGAGTACCGATGATGATCGCTGACCTGGTCTGAGGAATCGTAGGTAGCATGCGCCTCTGACCTGCACGAACGATACTCATCGACGTTCACGGCTGGCAACCCGGTATACTGAAGTGCGGGAGCAACTCGCAAACCGTCAGGTCGAGGGTTCGAGCCCCTCTCGCCCCACGAAACGCGTTGCAGTACAGCGCATATGATCCAACGGACATAGCCTCGCATCGAGGCCAGAATCTCCATGAAATGCAGGTTGGACCCCATCGACATCGGTTTCGAGCGCGAAATCGGGCTTGGAACAGTGTGCTTTCGGTGCGCACGGCGGTCTGCCCAGAGAGAACAAGAGGTCGAGTGCACGCGAGATCGATCCGGCTTGGCGGTGGCGTCCGGCCCACCCCGATCAGGGGATAAGGGGCCGTCGCAGCGTCTGGGATAGGGACCCTCACCGAGCACCTTCGCCGGCCGGTCGAGAACAGTTGCGGGAGGCATAACGCCACCGGCGAAGTCTTCCAGGTGGGTTTAGACCGTATGGGGAGGCCGGCGTCTCGCTCGTAAGTTGACGTGGGTCACCACCGCGATTGGGCGCGGTGGCCAGAACACAGTTACGGGAGACGCCGGTGAAGCCGAATCGTACTTGTGTGGGGTTGGATGTCCATGCCCGATCGGTGTGGGCGTGCACGGTGGACGACGAGTCCGGGGAGATGCGGACGTCGCGGATCTCACCGAAGACTGCGGAGATCGTGAAGTGGGCAAAGGCGCTGCCGGGCGAGGTCGAGGTGGCCTACGAGGCCGGTCCGACCGGATTCGGCCTCGCACGGGCGTTGATCGCGGCCGGCGTGCAGTGCTTCGTGCTGGCGCCGTCGAAGATGGAACGCCCGTCCGGAGATCGGGTCAAAACCGATAAGCGGGA
This sequence comes from Microlunatus sp., assembly GCA_035719255.1. Taxonomy (GTDB): domain Bacteria; phylum Actinomycetota; class Actinomycetes; order Propionibacteriales; family Propionibacteriaceae; genus Microlunatus. The sequence continues at coordinate 1,062 of DASTGF010000012.1, forward strand.
CTGTGAGTGGATCGCACGGTTGGTGCGGCTCGGCGAGCTGCCGGTGGTGGTGATCCCGTCGGAGGGACAGGAGGCTGCCCGTGACCTGGTGCGGGCCCGGGAGGACGTCCGCGGTGATCTGATGCGGGCCCGGCACCGGCTGTCCAAACTGCTGCTCCGACAGGGCATCGTCTACGAGGAAGCCGATCGTCACGGTGGTCCCGGGTCAGCGGGTGCGGTCGGCGTCGGTGCCGTTCGTCGGCTTGGCTGAGGGGCTGGTTCTGGCGGGAATCCGTCGGGCAGGGGTGCCGCTGCAGCGGATCCGGCCGGCGGTGCAGGTGTTGCGGAATGAACTCGGCATGCCGAATGTTCTGGCCTCGAAGAGGCTGTTCAAGGACGGCGCGGAGGTGCTGTACGACTTCGCCGAGCGATCCCATGGTCCGGGTGACGAGGACGCGCGGGAGCTGGTCGTCGTCCGGCACGGTCAGTATGTGTTCAACGAGGTCGTCGATCAGTACTTGAAGCGGATCGAGTTCGCCGAGGATGACTACGCGGAGTTGATCCGTTTGCCGGGTTACCGCGAAGCGACGGTGGTGGTGGATCCGAGGCGGGGGTTCGGTCAGCCGATCTTCGGCGATGGTGGCGCGCGGGTGGAGGACGCCTTGGGCATGTTCTGGGCCGGCGAGTCCCTGGCCGATGTGGCGGTCGAGTACGGCGTGCCCGAGCCTCAGCTCGAGGGCGCCCTGCGGGTCGCCACTCGATAGCTGCTTGACCGGTGGGCGCGCTTCCGGACGTCTTCGTTGATCGGAGTCTCAGGCGCGCTCAGGTCCCTCATCTTCTCCGGGATGCCGGCGTCGAGTTAGTGACGTTGGCCGAGCACTACGGGCGCCAGCGGACGAGCAGGTCACCGACGTGACGTGGATCACCGAGTCCGCTCGACGAGGCTGGATCGCGTTCATGAAGGACGCGATCAAGCGCCGTCCCGCTGAGATCCAGGCGATCCTGGAGAACGGCGCTCGCTGCTTCTGTTTGCCGAACGCGAACTTGAGGGCGGCGGAGATGGCGCAGCGGTTCATCGACAACCTCGAACGTATCGGCCGGGCCTGCGCGTGTCCGGGCCCGTTCCTCTACACCGTTCAGGCGAGCAGGTTGGTTCGT
>DASTGF010000013.1:0-5584 GCA_035719255.1 Microlunatus sp.
CGGTGTACCACCAGTGGACCGGTCGGGGCGGCGCCAGGGCCGTGTTGTGCAGTCTCGCCACCAGGCGGCCGAGCTCGGTGACGTCGATCGCGGTGGTCGGGTCGACCAGTTCGACCCAGCTCTGCACCCGCACGCTCCGGCCGTCCTGCTGGAGCAGCGGCTGGCCCTCCGCCGTGCATCGGTTCGCCGGCGCCGGGACCCCGTTGCGGCGGGCGGCCTCGGAGAACTCGGCGGCCGTCCGCGCCTGCACCCTCTCGATCGGCGTCAGTGTCTCCTTGACGGCCCACACCCCATGGCTCGTGACCAGCCGCCACACCTGTCCCTGCAGGCCGCAGATCGCTCGCGCGGGGACCTCGACCACCGCACCGATGCCGTAGGCCGCCGAGACCCGGTCCCAGTCGATCGGCTCAGTCACGGGCTCATTCGACCACGCCCACCCTTCGCAACTTGTCAGGCGTACGGCGGGCCATGGCCATCCGTGGGCCTGACAACTCGCAGGGAGTGGGTGGAGGCGGGGTCAGCGTCCGTCGTCGATGCCGCGCGGCAGCCGGGCAGGATCCCAGCCGAGCTCGGCCACCGCCTTGTCGAAGGCGTACCGGTCGGTCATCCCGGCGACGTAGGTCACGGCGGCGCGGACGGCCTCGGGATCGCCCGGAAAGACCGCTGTCGGGGTCGGCAGGCTCGTCGGCCGCGCGGCATAGAACTCGACCAGCGCGCGCAGCACCGCCACCACCGCCTGCGACTGTGTCAGTGAGGCGGGCCGGACGTAGATCCGCTCGTAGTTGAAGGCCCGCAGCCGGGCCAGGGCGGCGGCGGCGTCAGGCTCCATGCCCACCTCGCCGTATCGATCGACGGCCCGCAGCACCGCATGGACGAAGGTCCGCAGCTGCTCGCGCCGCCCGCGGCCGCAGAAGGCGGCCACGTCGTCCGGCAGATCCGCCGCCCGCACGATCCCGGCGTGCACGGCATCCTCCAGATCGTGGGCGCAGTAGGCGATCCGATCCGCCCAACTGACGATCTCCCCCTCGATCGTGGCCGGCGCCGGGCGCGACCAGGAGTGGTTGCGGATGCCGTCCAGGGTCTCGGCGCACAGGTTCAGCGGAGCGAGGACGACGTCGGCGCCCCACGGGCCGTGTTCGTAGCCATCGGCGAGGAACGTGTCGAACGCGTCCTCGCTGGCGTGACCTCCCGGCCCGTGCCCGCAGTCGTGCCCGAGCGCGATCGCCTCGGCGAGAGCGACATTGGCGCCGATGCCGCGGGCGATGGAGGTCGCGACCTGCGCCACCTCCAGCGCGTGGGTCAGCCGGGTCCGCTGGTGGTCGGTCGGGAACACCACGACCTGGGTCTTGCCGGCCAGCCGGCGGAAGGCGGTCGAGTGCACGATCCGGTCGCGGTCCCGCTCGAAGCACGTCCGCTCCGTGTCCGGCTCCTCCGGCTCGGCCCGTCGTCCGGCCCCGACGGATCGGGTCGCGCCCGGACGGAGAGTGGCCGCCTCCCGCTGCTCGCGGAGCTCCCGGGTCAGCAGCGGTCCGGCGCCGGTCCGCGCCGCGGACCCGGCATGCGCCCGGACCAGCCCGGAGCCGGCGTGACCGTGCATGGTCTCGGCCCACTGCTGGGCCCGGGCCGAGACGGCGACCGGCTCGGAACGGTCGCGATCAGCCACCGGAGATCCCGATCTCCGCATCGCCCAGGTCCAGCTCGGATCCGCTGGTGTCGTCGAGCCAGCCGTCGGGCATCGCGACGCGGCCGCGGGGCGAGCCCTGCCGTCCGCGCGGCCGACCCAGCTCCGCGGTCGGGAACGGCGCGTCGGGCAGCTGCGCGAGCAGCTCGGCCAGCTCGTCCAGACTGGACACCATGGCCAGGCTGCGGCGCAGGTCGCCGCCCACCGGAAAGCCCTTGAAGTACCACGCCATGTGCTTGCGCAGGTCGGCACAACCGCGCTGCTCGCCCTGCAACCCGGCGAGCAGCTCGCCGTGCCGCCGGACCGTGCGGGCCACCGAGCGCAGATCGGGCAGTTCGACGCGCCCCGAGCCGGAGAACGCCGCCGCCAGATCCCGGAACAGCCACGGCCGGCCGAGACAGCCGCGGCCGACGACGACCCCGTCCACCCCGGTGTGCTCGACCATCCGGACGGCGTCGGACGCCTCCCAGATGTCGCCGTTGCCGAGCACCGGGATCCCGACGGACGCCTTGAGTGCGGCGATGGTGTCCCAGTCGGCGTGCCCTGCGTAGGCCTGTTCCGCGGTCCGCCCGTGCAACGCGATCGCGGCGCACCCCGACTCCTCGGCGATCCGACCGGCGTCGAGATAGGTCTGGTGCTCGGCGTCGATCCCGATCCGCGTCTTCATGGTGACCGGTACTCCAGACGGTGCGGCGGCGTTCACGGTTGCCCGGAGGATGGCGCGCAGCCGGTCCCGCTTGTACGGCAGGACTGCGCCGCCGCCCTTGCGGGTCACCTTGGGCACCGGGCAGCCGAAGTTGAGGTCGACGTGACTCACCGCGTACTGCTCACACAGGATCGCCGTCGCTCGACCCATGATCACCGGGTCGACGCCGTACAACTGCACAGACCGCACCGTCTCGCCGGGGTCGAACTGGAGCATCGACGCGGTCTTGGGGTCGCCCTCGACGATCCCGCGACTGGTGATCATCTCGCAGACGAACAGTCCCGCCGGCCGGACCCCGCCGCGCGTCCCCAATTCGGCTTGCTCCCGGCAGAGCTGGCGGTACGCCGCATTGGTGATGCCCGCCATGGGTGCCAGCACCACGGGAGTCCCCACCGTGATCGGCCCGATCTGCAATCCGTGCGCTGAGCTCGTCGGAGCACCAGCAACCGACGGTCCTTCGACACAGCTCGTCCTGGGCCTGTCGGGGGGCTCAGGGCACGGGCGGGCGAGCTCGGAAGGCTCGGTCAGCATCCGATGAGGCGGGTCGCCAGGTAATCGCGGACCTTGTCCAGGCTGACCCGTTCCTGGCTCATCGTGTCGCGCTCGCGGATGGTCACCGCACCGTCGTCGAGGGTGTCGAAGTCGACCGTGACGCAGTACGGTGTGCCGATCTCGTCCTGGCGCCGGTAGCGACGGCCGATCGCCTGCGCGTCGTCGAAGTCGACGTTCCAGTACGTTCGCAGCTCCGCGGCGACGTCGCGGGCCTTGGGCGAGAGGGCCTCGTTGCGCGACAGCGGGAGCACGGCCACCTTGACCGGCGCGAGTCGAGGATCGAGCCGCAGCACGGTCCGCTTGTCCACGCCGCCCTTGGTGTTCGGGGCCTCGTCCTCGGTGTACGCCTCGACGAGGAACGCCATCAGCGAGCGGGTCAGGCCGGCCGCGGGCTCGATGACGTAGGGCAGGTAGCGCTCGTTCCTGGCCTGGTCGAAGTAGGACAGGTCCACCCCGGAGTGCTGGGAGTGGGTGCCGAGGTCGAAGTCGGTCCGGTTCGCGACACCCTCCAACTCGCCCCACTCGCTACCGGGGAAGCCGAAGCGGTACTCGATGTCGACGGTGCGCTTGGAGTAGTGCGACAGCTTGTCCTGCGGGTGTTCGAAGTGCCGCAGGTTGTCGCGGCTGACACCGAGGTCGACGTACCACTGGGTGCGCTGGTCGATCCAGTACTGGTGCCACTCCTCGTCCGAGCCCGGCTCGACGAAGAACTCCATCTCCATCTGCTCGAATTCGCGGGTGCGGAAGATGAAGTTGCCGGGCGTGATCTCGTTGCGGAACGACTTGCCGACCTGGCCGATGCCGAACGGCGGCTTCTTGCGGGTCACCTGCACAACGTTGGCGAAGTTCACGAAGATGCCCTGGGCGGTCTCCGGGCGGAGGTAATGCAACCCGGACTCGTCCTCGATCACCCCGAGGTAGGTTTTCAGCAGGCCGTTGAACTGCCGCGGTTCGGTGTACTCGCCGCGCGTGCCGCAGTTCGGGCAGGGGATGTCGGTCAGCGGCACCGCGTCCGGGTCGGGCAGACCCTTGCGCTCGGCGTACTCCTCTTGCAGGTGGTCCGCGCGGAACCGGCGGTGGCACTTCAGGCACTCCACCAGCGGGTCGACGAAGGCCGAGATGTGGCCGGAGGCCTCCCAGACCTGCTTCGGCAGGATGATCGAGGAGTCGATCCCCACCACGTCGTCGCGGTTGGTGACGACCGAGCGCCACCACTGTCGCTTGATGTTCTCCTTGAGCTCGACGCCGAACGGACCGTAGTCCCAGGCCGACCGGGTGCCGCCGTAGATCTCTCCGGCGGGGAACACGAACCCTCGGCGCTTGCAGAGGCTGATGACGTTGTCGAGACGGCTGGTCGGTGCCACGGAACTGGTTCTCCAAACGGTGTCCGGCCACTCCCCGGCTGGGAGGGCGCGACGGTCCAGACTAGTGCCCGCGACCGCGGCGGCGTGCAGCGCTTCCGCCGCCGTGCGCGGACGCCACGCTCAGAGCAGGTCCGGGTCCTCGTACGCGGTGGGCTCGTCCAGCGCCTCCGACAGCAGGGGTACGACGACGAGTCTGGCCTCGTACCCCTGCAGGGCGCGGCGGTAGGAACCCACGTCGCGCCACGAGCTGACGAGCGCCCAGAGCTCCGGATCGTCCAGGTTGCGGACCAGGTCACTGCTCATGAACCCGTCCCGGGCCCGAAGCACCGCCACCGCCGCCGCGACCCGCCCTCGGAACGGGTCCGGATCGGCGACCCGGAAGCGGATGAGCACGAGCACCCACGCCAGCGTACGGGCTCGGGCTCGGGCTCGGGTTCGGGCGCCCCGCTCCCCTGGCTCGGGCACCCTCTGGTCAACCGCGGCACCGGCTGCAGACGGTGCCGCGACCGACGAGAGGATGCCTGAGCGAGGAGACCCGGGGTGGGGCGCTCAGCCGAGCAGGATCTCCTCGTCGGAGACCACATCCTCGGTGAACTCCTCGATCCACTGGTTCGCGTGCACCCGAACGGCGGCCTTCAGCTCGTCGTCATTGCCGACCGGGTCCACCTGGAGCGACGCGCGGGACACGGTGCGCGACTCGTTCCCCGACAGGGTCTGCGAACCGTTGCCGACGGTGACCGGCAGCACGTACCGGCCGGGATAGAAGTCGAGCACCTGGGCGCCGGGAGTGTCACCCCCGTCGAAGTCGTGGATGGTGACGTGAGTGTCGTAGGTCAGGCCGAGGCCGACCAGCTGGCGCTCGAACTTGTTGAACTCGACGTCGTAGGTGACCCGGATCGTGACCTGGTCGTCGACCGTGGTGAGGGTCAGGTTGACGTTGCTGACGGTGGGCATCGTGGGCTCCCCCTGGTTGTCCCGGGCGTTCGCCCGGAGGTGTGCGGATCGCTCCTGCGATCCGGCCGGCGGACTCGCCGACATCGCTACCGTGCAAGACGCGCGTCAGTGTGGCGTCAGAACGGCCCGTGCGCGACGGCGTCGAGGCGCTCTCTCGCTCCGGGCGCGAAGCCCGTGGGGTCATGGCCCACGGGTGCGGCCGGGCGGTATCAGCGAATCCGGCACCACCTCCTGGCAGGCGTGACGACGGCTCACCGGCTCCAGGCGACCGGCCCTGCAACTCGCCGCGAAGGCTCGCGGCTGCTCATCACCGCCGCGGAAGGGTAC
>DASTGF010000014.1:0-12167 GCA_035719255.1 Microlunatus sp.
GTCCGCGACACCTCGATCAAGGTCGACATCAAGGTCGCCGAGAAGGCCGACCCGCACAACCCCGGGCACGTGGCCGCCCCGTTCGCCGGGGTGGTCTCGGTCGGGGTGTCCGAGGGCGACCAGGTCGAGGCGGGCGCCACCGTGGCGACCATCGAGGCGATGAAGATGGAGGCCGCGATCACCGCGCCCCGGGCAGGCACGATTCAGCGCCTCGCCCTCGGCTCGGTGCAGCAGGTCGAGGGCGGCGACCTCGTGCTGGTGATCGCCTAACCCCTCTGTGCCGTGAGCCTGTCGGATGGCCAGCGCCTTGCGCCTCGACACGCTCAGCGCACAGAAGGGACCAGTTCAGCGACCACGGCGCCCCGAACCCGCCCTATCCGGCGTAGAAGCCGACCAGGTCGGGTTGCGGGCGACCGAGCTGCCGCGCCACCTCCGACCAGGGCGCGAATCCGTCCAGCCAGACCACCAGGGCGGTGACCAGTTCCTGCTGCTCGACGCTCTTCAGCTCGCCCATGGCGGCCCGGTACGCGCTCGCCATCAGCAGCACCTTCGCGAACGGGTGCCAACCCACGGTGAGCCCGGTGACCGGCAGCAGGCCGAGACTGGTCGTCGAGCTGAGCAGGTGCCGCAGGCCGACGGCCGCCGATACCCCGCCCCGAGCCAGGGCGAAGTCGAGATCGTCCATCTGCCCGGGTGACAGCTCCAGTTTCGTGGATCCCCAGGACATGCCCTGGACCAGCGTCTCCAGCACCCGCCAGGTGGCGCCGGCGCGGTCGGGGGGGACGTACGCGCCGGCGAGCAGGACGTCCACATCGTGCGGCTCGGGATCGGTCGGCGAGATCACCGGCGACGCAGGGACCCGGCGGAAGATGGGTCCGAGGCGGGAGAGCAGACCCCCGGATCGGGCCCCGGCCGGCTCGGGCGCGAGCGCTCGTTGGGCGAGCTGCCGCAGATGAGCCGCGTAGGCCTCGTCGGCACCCACCATGCCGCGCAACTCGTCGATGCCGATGGCGTACAGCCGGAGCTCGCCCATGAACAGCACCGTAACCGACCCGGCGCTCGCGACGCTCACACGACGCTGCTGTGAAGTGCCGGGAACTCCCGGCAGTTCGCGACAGTGACGTCGCACTCGAGCCGCCTATTCTGGGGCCATGAACCCCCGGGCCCGACGACTCATCGTCTCCGGGGTGTTGGCGGCGATGCTCGTCATCGTGCTCGTCACCACACTGGTCCGCTGGGCGGCGGCCCGCTGACTGGGCCGCACCAGCACGATCACGATGGCGTCCGGCGGCGCGACGGCGCCTGTGGTGTGGACGAGACGGCGCCTGTGGCATGGACGATCAGCGGGTGCCCGAGGACCTCCATGGCGAATTCCACAGCCTCCCGTTGTCGAGTCGTCGGCCGGACGGCCGGTCGTCGCGTACGCTCGCTCCCACGTGCGGAGACGACGAAAGGTTCACGACACACGATGGTTGGTCCGCGAAGAGGCGTGCGGGCGGGCCTGGCGCTGGCGATCGCGCTGCTGGCGACGCTGTGGGCACCGACGCTGGCCGCCGCGAAAGAAACCCCGGCCTTCACCATCACCGACTCGCGGATCACAGAGTCCTCCGGTCTCACCCGCAACGCCAGTCACCGGGGCTGGTGGACGGTCAACGACTCGGGCGAGGGCGGCGTGGTCTACGCGCTCAACAGCGATGGCGCGGTGACCGGCAGCTTCCGGTACGCGGCCAGTCCCACCGACGTCGAGGCCTTGGCGATGTACGGCAACCGCCTCTACGTCGCCGACATCGGCGACAACGAGGAGAAGCGCGACTTCATCACCGTCTACTACTTCAGCTCACCCCCCACCGACGGCAGCACCATCCCGTTCCGCTCCTTCGACTTCACCTACCCCGACGGCCCGCACGACGCGGAGACGCTGCTGGTGGACTCAGCGGGGCGGCTCTATATCGTCACCAAGGGCAAGAGGGGCGCCATCTACGCCGCGCCGGGCGTGCCGTCGCGGTCCGCGCTCAACCGGTTGGTCAAGGTGGGCAACGCCCCGGCGTACGTCACCGACGGTGTGTTCATGCCGAACGATCAGCAGATCGCCCTGCGGACGTACGTGTCGGTGCTGATGGTGGACGCGATCAGCTACAAGGTCGAGGCGAGCGCGCCGACGCCACAGCAGCCGCAGGGCGAGACGATCGCACTCAGCCGCAACGGCCAGCAGTTGCTGCTGGGCAGTGAGGGCAACCCCTCGACGACCTACCTGGTCGACGTGCCCAAGAGCAAGGCCGACTCGCTCCCGAAGGCGTCGGCCACCCCGCCGCCCGACCCCTCGGCGAGCCCGTCCGCAGACACCACCGACACCGGTGACTCAGGAGTCACCGACAGTGCGGATTCCAACGCGAACCCGTCCGGGCAGGGCACGCTGCTCGCGCTCGGCCTCGCCGGCGTGCTCGCCGTGACCGCCGGGGTCGTCGTCGCCGTCGTCCGCCGCCCCTGACCCACCCGCCGCCTGACCCGTCCGTCGCCTGCCCCGCGAGTGTGCGCAAACGACGGCGACACGCCGGTGAAAACCCGTCGTCCGTTCACACTTGCCGGAAGGGGTAACCATGGGCGGACCCGACGGGAGGGCGCCTCAGCCGAAGAGAAGACTGGTCATCATGGACCTCGCCGCCGAACGGATCGACTATGCGGGACGCCGCCTGCTCGAGAGCGACGTGCCGCCCGATCCGCTGATCCTGTTCGCAACCTGGCTCGCCGACGCGTTCGCCGCCAAGGAGGCCGGCGTCCTACCGGAGCCGACGGCGATGGTGGTGTGCACCGTGGACAGCGACCAGCGGCCGAGCTCACGGACGGTGCTGCTCAAGGAGGCCGACACGCGCGGTTTCGTGTTCTTCACCAACTACGACTCGCGCAAGGGTCGCGAGTTGGCCGCGAATCCCGCGACCGCTCTGCTGTTCGGCTGGTATCCGCTCCAGCGTCAGGTCCGGGTCGAGGGCCCGGCCACCCCGGTGGATCGCGCCGAGTCGGAGGCGTACTTCGCCACCCGGCCGCGCGGCTCCCAACTGGGCGCCTGGGCGTCGGCCCAGTCCAGCGAGGTGTCCTCGGCGGAAGCGCTGGAACAGAGCTATCGCCGGGCCGAGGAGCGGTTCGGTGACGGGGAGGTGCCCTGCCCACCGCAGTGGGGCGGCTACCGGGTCCGGGCCGAGACGGTCGAGTTCTGGCAGGGCCAGCCGTCCCGGATGCACGACCGGCTCAGCTACCGGCGGTCGGGCGAGGCCTGGACCATCACTCGGCTCGCTCCCTGAGCCTCAGGCCAGGTCGTTGAGCTCGATCTGCAGAGCCAGGTACTGATCGGGGAATCGCCGCAGCACCGGCAGCCGGGGATCGGGAACCGGATGGACGCGGTCGAGGCGCAGGTCCCGCAACGGGCCCAGCCGCGGATCGGTGAGGACCTCCTCGACCGAGGCACGGTCCCCACCCGTCGCGAGAAGGTCCAGCGCATCCCGACGAGGAAGGACGATGGTGACCACCAGCTCGGCCGCGGTCTCGATCAACTGGCGTGCTTGGTTGACCCGGCGCCGCGCATAGCGCTGCTGGGACCAGCCGCCGGCTTTGGTGCGGCCCTGGACGTACGCGGTCTCGATCTTGGACACGACGAGGTCCCGGCCGTGGAACACCCCGACCGCGACCCCACCCCGCCGTACGAGCAGGGCGGCCACGGTGCGCGGAACGGCAACGGCGTCGACGAAGGACGCAAGGTCACCGCCTGCCGGAGGCGCGAACGGTGCGGTGATCCGGGCCCGGGCGCCGTCGGCCGCCTCGACGACGAGCCGGGACCCAGCAGCGTTCGGAGAATCGAGCGGTTCCAGGCGAGTCGTCACCGGCCCGTGCCGGGTGGTGAAGGTTTCGAGCCAGCGGCACAGGCGGGTCGGATCGATCTCGACGACCCGGCTCATCACACCTCCTCGACGGGCTCGGTCGGTCCTGGCACGCTCGCGACCCGTCGGACGACAGAGAGTCCTCACATGGACAAACCCGCGAGCTGGCGTCGCGATCACCGTTTTCGGTGGTCTCCGACGGCCGGGGGACAACTCCGGCACTCGCGGGTTCGGGTTTGGGCTGTGGATTAGCCGGCCGCATGCAGCCAGTTCATACACGGCGCGGGCGGCTAGCTGGCCGTCACCTCACATGTCCAAGAGTCAACCATTCTTCGGACCACCTCCTTTCCGTGTGCCAACTACCGTATGCGGGCGTTCAAGGAGGGTCAACGGGGTTTCGGGGATACGGGCGCTCAAGCGATGATCACCTCGATGCCGGTGGCCCGCATCGCGTCCAGCATCCGGGGTTCGGCGGCAGCGTCGGTGATCACGCCGGTGACTTCCGTCAGCTGGCAGATCCGATAGAAGCCGACCTGGCCGAGCTTGGAGGCGTCGGCCACCACGTACGAACGCTTCGACTGGGTGAGCATCACCCGATTCACCCAGGACTCCGCCTCGTCGGCGATGGTGATGCCACCGGCCGGGTCGATCCCGGTCGCGCCCAGGAAGCAGATGTCGGTGGTCAGCCGGCTCATCGTCTCCCCGGCCAGCGTGCCGACCAGTTCGTAGCTCTGTGGCCGCGCGACACCGCCGCAGACGACGATCTTGATGAACGGGCGGACCGTGAGCTCGGTGGCGATGTTGAGCGCGTTGGTGACGACCGTGACGCCGCTGCGTAGCGCCTCGGAGGTGGCGATCGCCCGTGCGACCTCGACCGTCGTCGTACCACCGTTGAGGGCGACGATGCATCCCGGCCAGAGCAGGTCGACTGCACGTTCAGCGATCCTGGCCTTCGCGGGATGGCGTCCGATCGCCTTGTAACGCATCGGCAGGTCGTAGCTCGTGCTGTTCGGCACCGCACCTCCGTGCGTGCGCGACAGCAGCTGCTGATCCGCGAGATGGTCCAGGTCACGGCGGATGGTGGCAGTCGACACCGAGAACCGCTCGGCCGCCTCGTCGACATCGACCCGTCCGGCGCCGACCAGCAGCTCCAGGATCGCAGCCAGCCGCTCAGCACGGGTCATGCTCGGCATGATATGTTCATATCTGCTCATTTGACTGCATAAACGTGCATTCTTTTCAACATGTCGGGGTAGGCCGGCGCGGGTCCCGATGTGACCGATGATCGATCGGTGCCGCGCCACCCGCTGAGGAGAGCCCATGACGCCGTACGTCTCCGCGGAGATCGCCAGCCAGCCGGACTGTTGGCGACGAGCGGCAGCGCTCGCGCCGCAGCTGGGCGATCACTTACCGGCCGACGGCGAGCGGGTCGCGTTCGTCGGCTGCGGCACGTCCTGGTTCGTCGGTCAGGCGCTGGCTGTGTTGCGCGAGTCCAGCGGCCGTGGCGAGTCGGACGCCTTCACGGCCTCCGAGATGCCGGATCGCGCGTACGACCGGATCGTCGCGCTCACCCGCTCCGGCACCACCTCGGAGGTGGTCGAGCTCCTCGAGCGGGTCTCGGGCCGGATCCCGACGACCGTCGTTCTCGGTGACCTGGACACTCCTGCCCGGCACGCCGCCGACCGGGTCGTCGACCTGTCCTTCGCCGACGAGCAGTCGGTGGTGCAAACCCGCTTCGCGACCAGCACCCTCGCGCTGTGCCGGGCGGCCTGGGGGACCGACGTAGCGGCGTTGGCCGATCAGGCCGACGCCACGTTGACCGAGCCGCTGCCGGATGCAGTGATGGGCGTCGACCAGCTCACCTTCCTGGGCCGGGGCTGGACGGTCGGCATCGCCCACGAGGCCGCCCTGAAGTTCCGGGAGTCCTCCTCCAGCTGGGCGGAGTCCTATCCGGCCTTCGACTACCGGCACGGACCGATCGCCATCGCCCAGCGCGGCCGCGCGGTGTGGATGTTCGGCGAGGTGCCGGACGGGCTGGCCGCAGAGGTCGCCGCCACGGGGGCCGCATTCGTCCACCACGAGCGCGACGCCCTGGTCGACCTCGTCCTCGCGCAGCGGGTCGCGGTCCAGCGCGCGCTCGATCTCGGTCTGGATCCGGACCGGCCCCGCAGTCTCACCCGGTCGGTCATCCTCGACTGATGATCACCGCGCCCGGGTCCGTGCTGGCCGTCGACGTGGGTGGCACCTTGACCAAACTCGCCTCCGCCGGCCCGGAGGGGACCCTCGGCGAGGTCGTCCGCCTGCCGACCGAGCGAGCGGCCGATGCGGTCTCGGTGCAGTGGCTGGCCGAGACGATCAGCGCCGAGGTCGCCCGCCGGCCGGGCGTCGTCGGCTTCGGTGTGGTCGCTCCGGGCATCGTGGACGCCGACGCGGGAGAGGTACGAGTCGCTTCCAACCTCGGCTGGCGAGACGTGCCACTGCGCAGCCGGCTGGAGCAGCTGACCGGCCTGCCCGGCGCGGTCGGCCACGACGTCCGGACCGCCGGGCTCGCCGAGTGGCGGCTGCATCACCCGGGCGAGACCGATCTGCTCTTCGTGGCTCTCGGGACCGGGATCGCCGGAGCCCCTGTGGTCGATGGGCGGATGCTCTCGGCCGGCGGGTACGCCGGCGAGATCGGTCATTGGTCCGTCGTGGGCGCCGCGGGCGAGCCCTGCGCCTGTGGCCACACCGGGTGTCTGGAACTGGTCGCCTCCGCCGCAGGCATCGTCCGCCAGTACGTCCGGCGCGGCGCTTCGGCTCTCGGTGCTCAGGCGGTCACCGCGGCTGCGCGGTCCGGGGACGCGGCGGCGAACGAGGTCATCGCCGTCGCGGCCGCGGCGCTGGGCGAGGCACTCGGCCGCTATCTCACCCTGCTCGGTCCGCGGACCATCGTGCTGGGCGGGGGACTGTCGGCCGCCTCCGATCTGCTGATCCCGCCGACGGCCGCCGCGATCCGCGCGGGTCTCGCCTTCGAGCGCGAGCCGGTCCTGGTCCGGGCCGGCCTGGGCGCCGACGCCGGCGTGATCGGAGCAGGCATGCTCGGCTGGGACCGGGTCGGCCGACCCGCCGCGAAGGAGACACCGTGACCGAGTTCGTGCTCTCCGCCGACCACGTCGTCACTCCTGGTGGGGTGCTCGATCGGGGCCGCGTGGTGGTCCGCGACGGTCGGATCCTCGCGGTGAACGCCGAGCCCGACGGTGCCGGCGCGAACGGCGGGGCTGCGGAGGCGGCGGACGGGGAACGGCTCAGCGGCTGGCTGGTGCCGGGGTACGTCGACACCCACGGTCACGGCGGTGGCGGTGCGGACTTCGCCACGACCGACCCGGACGAGGCTCGCCGGGCGGTCGCGTTCCATCGGGGTCACGGCACGACCACGCACCTGGCGAGCCTGGTCACCGCCTCGATCGACACGCTGCTCCGGCAGCTCCGGACGCTGGCTCCCCTGGTCGCCGCCGGTGAGCTGGCGGGGGTGCACCTGGAAGGGCCGTTCTTGTCGCCCGACCATCGCGGCGCCCACGATCAGGCGCTGTTGTGTCATCCGCGCCACGATCTGGTCGATCGTCTGCTCGACGCGGGCGACGGGACGATCCGGATGGTCACCCTCGCCCCGGAGCTGCCGGGCGGGATCGCCGCGATCGAACGGCTGGTCGAGGCCGGTGTGGTCGCCGCGTTCGGTCACAGCGACGCCGACGAGACCGTCTTGCGAGACGCGATCGAGGCGGGTGCGAGTGTCGCCACCCATCTGTTCAACGCCATGCGGCCGATCCACCACCGCGAACCCGGACCGGTGCCCCGGCTGCTCACCGATCAGCGGGTGACCGTGGAGCTCATCTGCGACGGGTTCCATCTGCATCCCGACGTGATCGCCATGGCGATCGCCACCGCCGGTCCGGAGCGGGTCGCGCTGGTCACCGACGCCATGCTCGCGGCCGGTGCGGCCGACGGCCGCTATCGCCTCGGAAGCCTTGCCGTCGAGGTGACCGATGGCCAGGCTCGGCTCGTCGAGCCCGACGGCACACTCGGGTCGATCGCCGGCTCGACGCTGACCATGGGTGACGCCGTCGCGCTGGTGGTCGGTCTCGGCATCTCGATCCCCGACGCGGCTCTGATGTCGGCCACCACCCCGGCTCGCCGCCACGGCCTGCTCGACGTCGGAGCCGTCGAGGCCGGCCGGCGGGCCGACTTCTGCCTCGTCGACGACCAGGGTCGCCTGCTGCGCGTGATGCAGGCCGGCGTCTGGGTCTGATCGTGACCCCGCCTCAGCGGGCCCGCTTGACCACCGCGTACCGGTCCAGCGCCTCCTTCCGCTCGGCGGCGTGGTCCACGATCGGATCCGGATAGCCCGCCGGCGCCCCGCCCGGCGCCAACCATGGCTCGTGGATCTGATCATCCGGCGCGTCGACCAGCTCGCGGACGTACCGGCGGATGTAGGTCCCGGCCGGGTCGAACTTCTTCGCCTGCGCGGTCGGGTTGAACACCCGGAAGTACGGCGCCGCGTCGGTGCCGCAACCGGCGACCCACTGCCAGTTCAGTTGGTTCTGCGCGATATCACCGTCGCGGAGATGTTCCATGAACCACTGCGCGCCGTGCCACCAACCGACGTGCAAGTCCTTGATCAGGAAGGAGGCGACGACCATCCGCACCCGGTTGTGCATCCACCCTTCGGCGAGCAGCTGGCGCATCCCGGCATCCACCAGGGGGTAGCCGGTTCGACCCTGCTGCCACGCCTCCAGCCGGTCCGCGATGCGCTGGTCGGCCGAGGGTTCGTCCGTCGGCATCGCACTGAACTCCGGGCGGATCGGCTGGGTCACCGCGTCGGGCCGGTGGAACAGCACATCGGCGAAGAAGTCTCGCCACGCCAGCTGACGGGCGAGTGCGGCGGCTCCCTTCGAGCGGCGCGAGCGGAGATCTGACAGCAGGGTCCGGGGATGCACATGACCCCAGCGGAGGGCGATCGACAGATGGGATGTGGCGTCCGCCCCCGGGTCGTCGTGGAGGTTCGCGTAGTCGTCCACGCCACCCTCGTCGGCCTCGAGCCAGCGTTGCCACGCGACCGACGCGGGTCCTTCGCCGGCCAGTTCGACCAGGTCGTCGTCGGCGTCCACGTCGACCCGGTGGTCCGTCTCGAGCCAGTCGATGCCCGCCAGACGCAGTTGGGGGGCGGGGTCGTGGACCCCGTGCTCGGACCAGGCCCGGTGGAACGGGCTGAACACCTGGAACGGTGTGCCGGAACTGTTGACCAACGTGCCGGGCGCCACCGCGTACGGCGATCCGACCGCGGTCAACTCGATGTCGTCTTGGGCCAACGCGTCACGGACCCGCTGGTCGCGCCGACGACCGTAGGGCGCGAAGTCGGCACTCACGTACACCGTCTTCGCGGCGAACTGCCGGCCGAGTCGCGGGATGACGTTGACCGGCTTGCCGCGGACCACGCTCAGCCCGGGTCCATCGTGTTCGCGCAGGTCGGCGTCCAGGGCGTGCAGCGCTGCGTGCAGCCACGCCGTACGCACCCGCCCCGCTTTGGCCAGCAGAGCCTGGTCGAGAACGAACACCGGGAGCACGGCGGAACCCTCGTGGACCGCCGTGCCCAGTGCGGGGTTGTCACGGAGGCGGAAGTCGCGGCGAACCCACCAGATCGTGGGGTTCTGGTCTGGAGGCATGTTCTAGTCTTGCAACGCCCCCTGACAGTCTTGGCCTCGACCGGGGTGACTGGTCCGACGTCCCCGGGCCGGTCCAGCACGGGCACGGAGCGGAGGAGATCGCGTGAGCGACCTCATCGACACCACGGAGATGTACCTGCGGACGATCTATGAGCTCGAGGAGGAGGGCATCGTCCCCCTCCGGGCGCGGATCGCCGAGCGGTTGCATCAGAGCGGGCCGACCGTCTCCCAGACCGTCGCGCGGATGGAACGCGACAATCTCGTCCGGGTGCAAGGCGACCGCCACTTGGAGCTGACCCCGGAGGGACGGAGCCGGGCCACCCGCGTGATGCGCAAGCACCGGCTCGCCGAGCGCCTGCTGATCGACGTGATCGGGCTGGACTGGGAGAAGGTGCACGACGAGGCCTGCCGGTGGGAGCACGTCATCTCCGAAGACGTGGAACGCCGGCTCGTCGTGCTGTTGAACACGCCGACCGAGTCGCCGTACGGCAACCCGATTCCCGGTTTGGAGGAGCTCGGGGTGACCGGCGTGCCGGCGGAGTTCCGCGACGGCAACGAGCAGCTCAACGCGGTGATCCGTGAGCACCCCGACCGGCCGGTCCAGGTCGTGATCCAGCGGATGAGCGAGGAGATCCAGAAGGACGTGGCCATGATGGGCACGCTGCGGGAGGCGGGCATCCAGCCCGGGGTCGAGGTGAGCGCGGAGATCGGTGGCCTCGGCGTACGTCTCAGGGCGCCCGACGCTCCGGTCTGCGAGATCGACAGCGAGGCCTCGACCCACCTGTTCGTCACCCTCGCCTGACGCCGAGTGCGGCACCACACCGGCGGCCTCGAAAGGCGCCGGGCATGATGGTGCCGTGAGCGGCGACGACGTCAACTGGAAGCGTTATCTCGCCGACTTCCACGCCGAGCGGGCGGGCGTGATCGAGTCCGTGCTGTCCCGCTCGCTGGGTGGCGACCATTCGCCGTACCGCTGGCTCGCCCGCGCCGTCTCCGCCGACGCCCGGACGGTGCTGGACCTGGCCTGCGGGTCCGGTGCGATGTCGCGTGAGCTGCAGCTGGACGGACGGACCGTGATCGGGCTGGACCTGAGCGCAGCGGAGCTGTCCCTGGCCGCCGAGCGCGGTCCGGGGCCGTGGGTTCGGGGCGACGGTCTGGCGCTGCCGTTCGCCGACAGCTCGATGGATGCGATCACATCGTCGTTGGGGCTCGCGGTGGTGACTCCGCTGACCGACGTGGTGGCCGAGTGCGCGCGCGTCCTGCGGCCGGGAGGCGTGCTGGCCGCGATCGCGCCGGCGCTGCGTCCGCTCGGGCCGCGCGATCTGCGGGTGCTGACCAGGATCAACGCTCGACTGCGGGCCAAGCCGCAGTATCCCGGGCCGGTGGAGCTGGTGGGGTTCACCAAGGTCGCCGAGGGCTGCGGGCTGCGACGGGTGGAGGACGCTCGCGAGCGGTACCACTTCACGGTGCGGTCTCGCGGAGACGCCGAAGCGGTGATGCGTGCGCTGTATCTGCCGTCCACCCGGTGGTCGCGGGTCCAGTCCGCCATCGAGCTGCTGGAGGACCGTCTCGACCGGCGCGGGCCGTTCGACATCGCCGTACCGATGAGGCGTGTCGTCGCCATCAAGTGATGGCGGCCACCTGGGGAATAGTCGGCCGGGAAGGGCCGTTGTGCGGTGCGAGGCACACGCACCCGAGGAGTAGAGCTTTCCATGGCGACCATCAACATCGACACGTCCGACTTCGAATCGACGATCACCGACAACGACATCGTGCTCGTGGACTTCTGGGCGGACTGGTGTGGGCCGTGCAAGCGGTTTGCGCCGGTCTATGAGAAGGCGTCGGCAGAGAACACCGACATCGTCTTCGCCAAGCTGGACACCGACGCGAACCAGGAGCTGTCGCAGCACCTCGGCATCGAGGGCATCCCGACGCTGATGGCGTTCCGCGAGGGCGTGCTCGTCTTCAACCAGGCAGGCGCTCTGCCACCCGCGGCCCTCAAGGACGTGGTCCAGGCCGTGAGGAACCTCGACATGGACGCCGTTCACGCCGAGGTGGCGAAGCTGCAGGCCGAGCACGGCCACTGATCCTCGCTGAGGCGCCCTCGTCCGATCGCCGGGCCGCGAGTTACCCGTCAGCTGCTGACCGGGGTTCGCGGCCTGTCGCGCATTCCGGCACCGGCCGCGACGACCGCTACCCTGTGACACTGGCCCCCATAGCTCAGGGGATAGAGCAGAGGTTTCCTAAACCTCGTGTCGCAGGTTCGAATCCTGCTGGGGGCGCCGCATAGCAACCTGGTCAGACAGCTTCGAGCGCCCGGCCAGACCCGCCGGTCGAGCCGTCGGAACCGCCGACGCCCGACCCCGACCAGCACAGACCTCCACCCTTCCTTTGAGTGGTTGGGGTGTCCGGCCTGCCCCGATCGGGATCGCATGGTCTCCGGCCAGATCGTCAGAGCGCCTGCGGCGTCGGCAGGCGTCCCTGCGTGATTCGCTGCGCCCACCCCTGATTACCCGGGAGACCGCGACCAGCCGACCCTGCCGCCACCGCAGTCGCTGCAACGGGGGGACGATGAGCAGTTGCGGTCTGGCCCGACGTG
>DASTGF010000015.1:0-2852 GCA_035719255.1 Microlunatus sp.
TCGCCACGGCTGGCTGCTGTTCGGTCTGGCTGCTGTTCGGTCTGGCTGCTGTTCGGTCTGGCTGCTGTTCGGTCTGGCTGCTGTTCGGGGCTGGCTGCTGTTCGGGGCTGCCCCTGTTGCGGTTTGCGCGTGCTGCGACCTGCGCTGGCCAACGCTCCCGCGTTGCCGCCGACGGGTCCGATCGGGGCTGGCTGAGTCGTCGGCGGAGCGCTCGTCAGCGGCTCAGCGGGCGCCCGGCCGGCGCCCGACCCCGGGCGAAAGACCCAGGAATGTGACCTGGATCGCGCCGCGGGGATCTGGGGGCGGACGGGCGTGCAGCGGTAGCCTGTGACTGAGCCAGTCTTGCCCCGGACTGACGCCACGACCGGTCGCCGGCAGGCGCCCGGCCACCCCCAATCCATCGGCCCCGGTCCCGAGCTTCCCCAGCTCGAGATCGCGAATCCGCGCCCCCCGAGGTCGCGGGTTCGACCCGCAGAACAGGCCCTGTCATGGCGTCTTCGTCTCCCGTCGCCGGGCCACGCCGGCACCGGCTCAGCACCCACGAATGTCGCTCCTGGCTGATCCAGCACCACGAGGGTCGCCTGGACTACCGCACCGGACGCGGTCCCCGCTCACTCGTCGTGCGCTACGCGGTGGACTCCGACGCGGTGCTGGTGCGCGTCCCGACCTTCAACGACCTGCTCCAGTACGCACCGGGCGAGTCGGTCACCCTCGAAGTGGACGATCGGGTGGCCCTCGACTCCGTCGCCCCGGGCGGTGCGATCCAGACCGGCTTCGAGTCGGTCCACGTCACCGGTACCGCCACGATCGTCGACTCCGCGCCTCCCGCCCTCGCCGACGACTGGCCCGCCGACCTGCCGACCAAGGTGATCAGCGTGCCGATCCAGCGCATCGACGGGTTCTACGCGGCAGCGCCGTGAGGGCTGCGTGACTGCCGAACATCGCGCCGATTCGTGACCGAGCCGGCCGTTCGGCCCGGTTCTTCCCGATGCCGCGCCTGTTAGCGTCGGGCCCGTGGTCCGATTCCTGATCCGCGTCGTGGTGTTCCTGGTGTCGGCGGCACTGGGGCTGCTGATCACCAGCCTGCTCGTCCCGGGATTCCAGGTCAACGCGGGCGGCTTCGTGATCACCGTGGTGGTCTTCGCCGTGCTGCAGAGCGTGCTCAGCCCGTTCCTGGCCAAGGTGGCGCACCGGCATGCGCGGGCCCTGCTGGGTGGCGTGGGCCTGCTGTCGACCTTCGCGGCTCTGCTGATCGCCCACTTCTTCACCCCGGGTCTGCAGATCAGCGGGATCGGCGCCTGGGTGATGTCGACCGTGCTGGTCTGGCTCGTCACCGCACTGGCCACCTGGTTGTTGCCGTTCCTGTTCGTCACGGGAAAGGCCGAGCAGCGCCGGTCAGCCGACTGAGCACCCGGGTTCAGACCAGCGCGTAGCGCAGATGGGCGACCGCCGTCCCGTTCCACAGGGGTGCCTCGATCTCCGACGACCGCACCGCGGTCGCCGCTCCCCCGGCCTGCAATGTGCGGATGACGATCCGCGACAGCACGTCATAGCCGTGCACCGCGTCGGTGGCCGGGGTGATCGCGCCGGTCACGTCGTCCACGGTGCCGAAGATGTCGACGGTGAAGTCGTAGACCAGGGTGTCCACGGCGCCGCTGGCGGCGGCCCGGGCGATGTCGCCGAGGTCGGTCAGCACCAGCCCGGACGACACGTCGTCGGCGATCGACTCGAGCCGTCGCGCCGTGCGTTGCGCGTTGAGCTCCGACAGCGACTGCCGGATCGTGTGGTCGATCTGGTCCGGACGCAGCTCGTCCGGGGCCCCGTGGACCGGCACGATCGTCCGCCGGTCCTCGGCGCGGCGGTAGAGATCCATCAGCGGGTCGGTGGCGAACACGAACAACGGCCGCTCCCCGTGCGGATCGACCCGGCCGAGCTCGGTGCGGACGGCGTCGGCCACCCGTTTCGCGTACGTCTCCAGCAGCGTCTTGCGACCTTCGTCACCACCCAGCCGGTTCAGATAACCACGACCACCGACGCTGTCCCGGTTCGTCGCATCCGCCACGTCCGTCGGGTAGTCGCCCTCCAGCTCGAGCTCGGTCGCCCGGGCGGTGGGCGTCGCCACCCAGAGATTCCAACCGTGGGCGGACAGGGTCAGGGCGTACGCGTCCTGCGGGGTGGTCACGGCCCGGACCAGCTGACCCAGATCGTAGTAATCGGCGGCCTGGAACTGGTTCTCCAGCCGGTTCGGCAGGACGTACACCTCGCTTTCGGTGGGCGAGAGGAAGATCGCCAGCGAGGCCGACAACCGATTCCACGGCTCCAGGTCGTCGGCGACCTCCGACCACCGTGCCCGCAGCGCGCTCTCGGTCGCGTGATCGAGCCCGGCACCCCGCAACCGGTTGACCGCCGCATCGAACCCGCTCTTGGCGTTGAGGAAGCTCGCCTGCCGTTCGGAGACGATCGGCGAGGTCTGGGCGTAGATCGTGATCGCCTGCTCACGTTGCTCGCCGAGGCGGACGAGGTCGTCCAGGCCGGGCAGTTCGTACCGGGTGACCATGATCGGCTCCTCCGACGGCGGGCCGCTGGAGAGCCGGAGGGGACGCCGTCGATCCGTCTCCGGCATCCCCCACTCTAGTGAGACCGGCCCCCGCAGACCGCCCGGGGTGCGCTGCGCTCACAGCCTGCTGAAAGCTTCGCCCCAGCCGCGTGACAGGGATCTTCGAGAGGCTCCCGACGACCGGGCCTGATGGCCGGCACGGTCGTAGGGAGGCACTCCAGATGGGGTCGAAGACGCCGGCCGGCCGGCGCCGCTGGTGGATCGTCTCGGTGGTCGGCCTGGCGGTGCTGGGGCT
>DASTGF010000016.1:0-4236 GCA_035719255.1 Microlunatus sp.
CAGGACCCGGAGCAGTGCCTGCTGGGCCATGATCCGGCTGTCCACGCCCTTCGCGGCCGCGACCTTGACGCTGGCCAGCATGGTCGCCATCACTGCGATCACCACACCCAGCCCGAACATGATCGCGTACAGGCTCAGATAGGCCTGGGTGAACTCGAACCTCGGCAGCAACCCGTTGTCTTTCACATGATCGGCCAGATCCGACGACAGACCCTGCGTGCCCTGACCCAGATCTTTCGCGATCGGACCAGCCCAGCCGGTCGGCTCCTCGTCCTGACCGAACTTCACTTCCCCACCACTGGCGTCTGCACCACTGGCACTCTTCCGATCACCGCTCTCCCCCGGCGACGCTGCCGTCGGGGACGATGACGGGCTGGCCGAGGGAGCCGTCGACGGCGACCCGCCCGGGCAGGTCACGGTGACCGAATCGACCGGCACCTTGGGGGCGCGACATCCATTTGGATCGGTAGTGGTCGCGGCCTGGGCGGTCGCGGTCGCGAGGCTGAGCAGCAGGCCCAGGATCAAGGAGACGACCGTCCAGGACGCGAGGCGTCGTCGTGTCGGCATGCGCTGGTCACTTCCCGGGGAGCTGCAGTTCGGGGGTGTCGACCTCGGCGGCGTTCGCCGGCAGGGTCCAGCCCTGGTCGGTGCCGAGCAGGTCGGCCCGTTCGGCGAAGGAGGTGATGACCTGGTTCGGGTCGGCCGGCTTCGGCACCTGATCGGCCGGGTAGGCCTTGTTGCCGGACTGTCGCCAGTCGCCGTCGACCCAGCTGACGGTTGTGTCGGCATAGGTCCAGCCGATGTGCAGGTTGCCGGTCGTGGTCGCGTTCTTGGCGTCGGTGCCGTACACGTACGGCGCCCACATCATCACCCGCACCTCGTCGGTCGAGGATTCGACGATCCGGTACGCCCCGTACTGCAAGTAGACCGCGTCCCAGATCCGCCTGGTCGGATCCGGCTTGCCGTCGGTCAGCGGCTGACCTTGATCGTTGACGTGGTAGGACTGCCGCATCGAATCGATCGTGGCCTGGCTGTAGCCCATCTTGGCCCGGGCCTCCGGGGTCGCGAACATGTACACCTGGATCGCCTCGTAGTGCGTCTGGTTGTAGTACGCCGGCCCGACATCAGTGATCAGGAAGTTCATCGCCGCCTGCACCGCCCCGTCGGTCGTCTTCGGGTAGCCGGTCCGCAACTCGTAGACATGACTCACCCCGCCACCGCCGGCCACGATCGTGGACCTCGGCAACGCCTCGACCACCTCCGGCGCCCGGCTAGCCGCGGTTGACGGTGCTGGCGACGACGGTGCTGGCGACGCCGCGCGCATGATCACCACCCCAGCCCCGACGCCGACGACGACCGCGACCAACACAGCCACCACCACGATGACCAAACTGTTGCCGCGACCACGCGGCCCCGACGTTGGGGTTGGTGCTGATGCACCATCGACACGAACCGGCACCCTGGATCATCCCCTTCCGTCGTCGGTGTCCCTAGCGGGTAGCTACCGAGATCAAGCTGATGGCGGTCGCGAGCAGCCCGACGCCCAGCAGCATGATTCCGAGGATCCGGGTCCACGTCAGCCGGGTACGCCGCGCGGGTGCGTGGCGTCGCTGATCGGTACGGACAGGCATCTTGTGTACCTCCGGCTTTCTCAGATCAGTGCCTGGACGACGGCCGGGATGATCGCGAGGAAGATCAACGCCAGCACCGGCACCCCGATGTCCATCACCCCGTCCGAGGTCGCCATCGGACGGCCCCCGGACCGAGATGCGGCGAACTCCAAGCCGCCCTTCATCAACAACAGCACCGCACCGACCAGGCACAAGATCCACACGAGACCGACGATCATGATCAGTTTCGGGCCGAGTGTGCCGGCGAAGGGGCCGAGGGTCGGCTTGACGTTCTGCATCAGCTCATCGAGGTTCACGACAACTCCTCCAGTGCGGACAGGTTCTTCACGGCGACCCGGCAGACCGCGGCGCCGAACTCGTCCAGAGCTCGGCGCGTGCGCGCACGCATTTGGTCGAGCAGGATCGGCCGATCGGCATCGAGATGCGGGTCCGGCGGGATCTCGACCACGGTGTCCGCCAGCGCACGGAACATCGGCAACGCCATCTCCCGTGCACCGGGTATCGCCTCGTTGAAGCCATTCGTCGCGACCACTACTGCGTTCTGCACCAACAGCCTGTGTCGCGGCGACAGGTCCGCCATGTCGTTCAACATCTGCGCAGCCGGGGTGATGTGCGTCGGGCGCCACTTGGTCGGCACCACCAACACCGTCGCGTCCTCCATCGCCGCCTGGAACGCCTCGTGGGCCTCGTTGTTCGCGGTATCGACCACGATCACGTCGTAGAAGCGTTCCAGCAAGGCCGACGCGGCGCGGTACTCGTCTCCGTCGAGCTGCTTTTCGAAACTCCTCGAGGTGACCATCGCGTCGAAGTTGCCGACATGCTGGTGCCGCGCATAGCGGCCGAGGTCGGCCTGCCTGACCTGGTCTGGTGTCATCTGGGAGAGGTCGTTGATGAAGTCCCGGGTGGTCCGCTTTGTCCCGTTCGGCAGCGTCCGCAACCCCATCACACCGCGCAGCTCGTGATTCTCGAATGCACACACTCCCGCGCCACGAGCAACACCCAACACGCCCGACAGACAGATCGACATGATCGTCTTCCCTGCGTAGCCGCGCGGGTTCGCCAACACGATCTTGACCGGCTGGCCGAAGCTCACACACATCTCCGCCTGAAGCCGCTTCCGCAACAGTTCGGCCCTACTGGGCCGCAAACCCAACCAGCTCCGCCAGCCCGTCGTGGCCCTGGCATGCATCATCGGGACCATCTGATCGGCCACATAGTCCGGGTTGTAACCACGCCACGGAACCGGCGGGTCGATGGTGCCGGTCGACGTTGCTCCCGCCTCCGGGGATGCTCCCCATGGCGCTGGGGCCTGGCCTGTCGTGGGCGGCTCCGATTCTTCGACCGGCTCCTCCGACGGTTCGGACACCGCATACGCAGTGACATCCAGGTGGTCGACCGTGTCGTCGTCGGCTGACGAGACGATGGGAAGTTCCGGCTCAGCCTCCTTGTCCGGTTTGGGCGTCAGGTCGTTGGCCTGGCGGATGACTGTTCGGGCCCTCGCCAGGATGTCTGCAGGGACTGCGGGCTCAGGACGGGAACCTCTGTTCCCGCCGCGTAGCGGCTGCACCTGACCCGTATGTGGCCGCGCCGTGTTGTGACTGCCGGATGCCGCGTGTAGATCCTGCGTTGCTACACCCTGCTCGTGATCGACCGACATTGGGTACCACATCCCTCGGCTTGCTCAAACTGATCTGCGCGTAACTATAGATTAAGTCCTTCAATCTACAAAAGACTGGAGTTACGCGAGTCGCTACTTGCATGGTCTCGGCGATTTGCATGGTCTCGGCGATTGGAGCCGACGAGCGGGGCCCCCTCAACTTAGGTCGAGTCGGGTAGTCCTGCGGACACGCCTCGACTGCAGGGCCTGCGAGGTGACCGACGCGCTTCGGTGCGATAGCCGGCGCGATGCGCCGACTGCCCTGCAACCATCAGGTGGTCGCGACGCACCCGACCGACGGGTTCCTAAGCAAATCCGGCTCTCTACGCGTCAGTGCGAGGTATGAGGTGGTCGTTCTTGGACATGCGTTGGAAGGGCAGTGCTTCGCGAGTTCTATTTCTCGCTGTCCGGTCCATGTGAGGACCCCGCACCATCGTCGAGACCTTCCATCTTCCGAATCTGCTCCAAGATCGCCGCGAGATTCGCGATCCCGGCGTCGCTGACTCCGGCGGCTCGCGACACGATTCCTTGCACGCCCGCGTTTCGCAGGGCCACCACTAGATCCAACTGTTGAGTGATCCGCTCGGCCTCGTCCGCGTCGAAGAAGTACGTGATCGGGACCTGGAAGAGCTCCGCGATTCCAGCGAGCAGCCGCGCAGTGGGATTGTTCTTCTTCCCAGACCGCAGCAAGCTCAGGTAGGCGCCCGAGACCGACACGCCCGCAGCCGTGAGCTCCTCCGCCGCGCGCTCGTTGGTGTAACGCTGATTCGTTCCCGGACGGGGGACGCGCGCGAAAAGGACGTTGAGGCGCTCCGCGAGATGAGGCAGACCGCCAGCTACCTCTTCGGCGGCCATCCCGCTTGAGCCTCCATCCACTTGGACGAACGGACCGTTTCGAGTCGCCAGCATGCCACACCAGCCTTCCGTCGCGGACAGATCACGACGTCC
>DASTGF010000017.1:0-10125 GCA_035719255.1 Microlunatus sp.
TCAACATCGTCAAGCTCATCCTCGGCAATCTCGGCATCCTGCTCGGTGTGCTCGTGTTGATCACGATCACCTTCGCGTTGGCGTCCACCGCGACCGCCCTGGCGAGGACGATCCTCGGCGCCTTCGGTGTCGACGACGTCGGCTGGCTGGCCTGGCTGATCCGGGTCGCGCCCGTGCTGGTCTCGATTGGCACCGGCTGGCTGCTCTTCATGTTCTTGTACACCACCCTGCCGAGCAGCCGGATGCCGTGGACCGCCGTACGTCGGGGGGCTCTGATCGGCTCGATCGGGCTGGCGGTGCTGCTGTATCTGACCAGCTTCCTGTTGGGAATCTTCTCCGGCAGTGTCGCGGCCTCGATCTTCGGACCGGTGATCGCGGTGATGCTGTTCTTCAACCTGTTCTCGATGCTGATCCTGCTGGTGGCGGCCTGGATCGCCACCTGGCGTCCGGCCGAGATCCAGCCGGTCGACGACCTCGCCGGCCGGCTGCGCGCGGCGACTCAGGAGGCCATCGACAGACAAGCCGCGCAGCAGGCCGACGTCCCCGTGGTGGCCCAGCCGGTGGCGGCCCGTGCCGTCCGGATCGGCATGGGGCTGGGGTATGTGACCGGTGCCGCCACCGGCGTCGGGCTCGGCGCCATGATCGCAGGGACCGTCGCCCGGTGGCGGGACCGCCGTCGGTAGCCCCGCCACCGCAGGTTCCGTCGGTGGCCGGGATCAGTGAGCGGGCGCGGCCTCGGTCGCCGGCTGAC
Source organism: Microlunatus sp. (assembly GCA_035719255.1). Taxonomy (GTDB): domain Bacteria; phylum Actinomycetota; class Actinomycetes; order Propionibacteriales; family Propionibacteriaceae; genus Microlunatus. Next base: position 752 of record DASTGF010000017.1, read on the forward strand.
CGATGCCGGCCAGCAGCTGCTGGTACCAGTCCTGGGTGATGTCGAACGGCTTGCCGCCCTTGATTCGCTCGAACTCGATGGCCCGCAGCTCGTCGCCGCGCTCCTCGTCGTTGCCGATCACGCCCGGTTCTCCGCGCAGCGCGCTGTCGACGGCCAGCGTGGTCATGGTCTTGATGAGCTCGAGATCGCGCTCGTTGGCCGCCGCGGAACGGGAGAAGTAGCCGGATTTCTGCACCATGACCTTCTCGGCGGACAGGAGCTCGGCGAACTTGCTGGCGAACCACGCGCCGGGGTTGACCTTGTCCAGCTTGACGTGACCGAACGGGTCGCGGGCGACCTCGGCCCCGGAGGCCTCCAGTTCGGCGACGATGGTGTCCAGGCCGGCGCCTTCGGAGATGAACAGGTTCACCGAACCGATCTCGTCCATCACGCTCTTCAGGCGGGCGGCCTCGGCCTTCAGATCGAAGACCGCCTCGGGAACGTACACGCCGTGGATGTCCCAGGCGCGCCGGTCGAGCCCGATGCCGGGCAGCCACTCGCGGGTGTCCAACCACTCCCGGTACGCCTGGGCGGTGGCGGCGGTCAACCAGCCGCAGTGCCGGCCCATGACCTCGTGCACGATGAGCATCCGGGAGCCGGAGTTGTGCTCGCCGATGATGTTCGCGGCGAAGCGTGCACCCTGCTCGGCGGCCGTCCAGGCGCCGAGCGACTGGCGGATCGGGATGATGTCGTTGTCGATCGTCTTGGGCAGGCCGACCACGGTCAGCGAGTAGTCGTGCCGGGCCAGGAAGGCGGCCAGGTCGGCCGCGGTCGTGTTGGTGTCGTCCCCACCGATGGTGTGCAGCACGTCCACCCCGTCGGCTTCGAGCCGGTCCGCCGCGGCCTGCAGCGGGTCCACGCCCTCCTCGACCAGACCGCGCTTGACCAAGTCGGCGGCGTTGGTGAGCTTGACCCGGGAGTTGCCGATCGGCGATCCGCCGAACTGATGCAGCAATGCAGCACCCTGGCGGACCTCGGGGGTGATGGTGATCGAGTCACCGGACAGCAGGCCCTGATAGCCGTACCTGTAGGCGATGATCTCGACGTCCGGGGCGATCTCGGTGTAGCGCTCGATGAGCCCGCCGACCGCGGAGGAGAGACACGGGGCGAACCCACCGGCGGTGAGCAGTGCGACCTTGGTGACCATGCCAGGCATCCTAGGGCGACCAGCCCTGCGCCGTCTCCCGGGCCGACACCTGTCCGTAACGTGGAGGATCAGTCGTGATGCGGCTCGAGGAAGTAGGCCCCGGGTCCCCGCTCGCCGAGCACGTCGTCGGGGTTGGACAGCCCGCAACGGGCCAGTGACAAACATCCGCAACCGATGCAACTGTCCAGCCGATCGCGCAGCCGCTCCAACCGCTCGATCTGGGCGTCGATCCGCGGCCGCCAGGACCGGGACAGCCGGGACCAGTCCGCCTTGGTCGGGGCGCGCCCGTCGGGGAGGGAGTGCATCGCCTCGCCGATCTCGTCCAGGGTCAGCCCGACGCGCTGGGCGGAGCGGATGAAGGCGACCCGGCGCAGCGTGCTGCGCTCGTAGCGGCGCTGGTTGCCCGAAGTCCGCGTGGCGCTGATCAACCCCTGGCTCTCGTAGTAGCGCAGCGCCGAGGGCGCCACCCCCGACCGTTCCGACAGCTCACCGATCGTCAGCAGATCGGTTTTGTGCAGCGCCACGGGCGCGAGCATAGCTCAACCTCACGTAAGCTTGAGATCGCGGTGCAGCACGGGTACCCGGAACGGGTCAGTCCTCCCGCTGGTTCTCGTCGTCGGAGGCCCGGTCGCCCCGTGCGGCGGGTCCGCCGGACTCCGCGGCCGGCCCCGGCTGGGTCAACGGATCGTCGACCGGTTCGCTGCGGACGTGCGCCACCTCTTCGTCGGCGGCCTGCGATCCTTCGCTGGCAAACTCGCTCATCTCGTGCCTCTCTCTCGGCCGGTGTTCCGGGGTCATACCCGTCAGCGAGCGTCCCACCCGCCTGATCGGGACTCGACCGGGATGCTGCTGGGCACCCTTCCGGGCGTGGCCCGCGGCGGTTGGCTCGCCGGTGTGCACGATCCGGCCTACGCTGCCGGAATGGCCAGTTACTTCGACATCCACCCGCAGAACCCGCAGCGGCGGTTGATCGACAAGGTCGTGGAAATCCTGCGCGCCGACGGCCTGATCGCCTATCCGACCGACTCCTGCTATGCGCTGGGCTGCCGGGTCGGCAATAGGGAGGGTCTGGACCGAATCCGGGCGATCCGCCACCTCGACGACAAGCACCACTTCACCTTGATGTGTCACGACTTCGCCCAGCTCGGGCGGTTGGTCCACCTGGACAACGCCGTGTTCCGTGCCGTCAAGGCGGCCACACCCGGCGGATACACTTTCATCCTGCCCGCCGACCGCGAGGTCCCGCGCCGCGTACTGCATCCCAGGAAGCGCACCGTGGGCGTCCGGATTCCGGACCACGTGGTGACGCAGGCTCTACTCACCGCGTTCGGTGAGCCGCTGCTGTCCAGCACGCTGCTGCTGCCGGGCGAGGAGGAGCCGCTGACCCAGGGGTGGCAGATCAAGGAGGAGCTCGATCACCTGGTGGACGCGGTGATCGACGCCGGCGACACCGGCTCGGTGCCGACCACGGTGGTCGACTTCTCCTCCGGCAAGCCCGAGGTGGTCCGGGTCGGCACCGGCGATCCCAGCCGGTTCACCGTCGAGTCCTGACCCCCGGCCGGGGATCGGGGAGGGTGAGTTCAGGGGGCAGGGCGCCCAGGATGGCGACCGTGAGCGGCACCACCTAGCGATCATCCCTGGGCCACGCCACCAGGAGGTGTCCCGGCGGCTGCCGTCGATCTCGACCGTCACCGGGATCATGTCCTAGCCCGAGCTCACCGGACGAAGGCGGCGTCCATGAAGCTCGCCGCTCGATGGTGGATGCCCCCCATCCGCGAGGTCGTGACCGACCGGACCCGCACCGGCGGGACTTCAGCCTCTCCAGCGCGGAAGCCCCGCGGCCTAGCGTCGAGGTGATGGGTCACGCGACGAGGAGAGGAATGATCATGGACCGGCTGAAGGGCAAGGTCGCGCTGGTCAGCGGGGGCGCCCGCGGACTCGGTGAAGCGCAGGTACGCAGCCTGGTCGGCGAAGGCGCCGCCGTGGTGTTCGGTGACGTGCTGGACGACGACGGCAAGGCACTGCAGGAGGAGCTGGGAGCGCAGGCGACGTACGTCCATCTCGATGTCACCCGTGAAGAGGACTGGACCAACGCCGTTGCCGAGGCCGACCGGCTGGGCGGGGCGGACATCTTGGTCAACAACGCCGGGATCTTGATCTACGGTGGTGCGGAGAAGATCACCCCCGACGAGTTCCGGCACATCGTCGATGTGAATCTGACCGGTGTCTACCTCGGTCTGCACTGCACGGTGCCCGGCATGCGCGAGCGCGGTCGCGGCGGTTCGGTGGTCAACATCTCCTCCACGGCAGGCATGATGGGTTACGCCGACCTCGCGGGGTACGTCGCTGCCAAGTGGGGTGTACGCGGTCTGACCAAGGCCACCGCGCTCGATCTGGCCGGCACGGGCATCCGGGTGAACTCGATCCATCCCGGACCGATCCGCACGCCGATGACGGCCGGCATCCCGGACTCGCTGTACCGGACTCAGGTGATCCCGCGGATCGGCGAACCCGACGAGGTCGCCCGGGCGGTGCTCTATCTGTGCACGGACGCCACCTACACCACCGGGTCGGAGCTGATCGTGGACGGTGGCGCCCTGCTCGGACCGGTGCTCGCGGTGCAGTGACGCCGCAGCACTCCAGGACGCCGGCACGGCGGGAGGGCTGTCGGAAGAGCGCGGGCGTACGTGGTGGGCCGGCGGCATCGGCCGGATAGCCGTCAGCCGTCGAGGCGCGCGGCCACGTCGGCGGGGAAGCCACCGGTGGCGATCGGGCCCCAACGAGTGGGGGTGATCCGGATCAGCGACTTGTCCTGGACCTGCATCGCCGTGCGGTACTCGTCCCAGTCCGGGTGCTCGCCGGAGATGCAGCGGAAGTAGTCGACGAGGCCGTCCAGGGCCTCCGGCATGTGGAGCACCTCGGCGTCGCCGTCGACCTGGACCCACGGTCCACCGAAGTCGTCGGACAGCACGCAGACCGACACCGCCGGCCGCCGTTCGGCATTGCTCGTCTTGGCCCGCCGCGGATAGGAGGAGATGACGATCCGCCCGTGCTCATCCACACCCCCGGTAACGGGGGAGAGCTGCGGGCGGCCGCCGGCCCGGGTGGTGGCCAGCAGCATGTGGTGACGTGGTCGGACGAACTCGAGGAGCTCGTCGAGGCTGACGGCGGTCGTGGTGGCGATGGTTCGAGGCACGCCCTCACTGTAAGCAGGATCGTCGCCTGCTGGGCCCCCGTCCGGGGCGAGGCCGATGGGTAACGGTCAGCGCCGGAGCCGCATGGTCAGCACGGCGCCGCCCTCGGTGCGGTTGGTCGCGGCCACCGAGCCGCCGTGCCGGTCCGCCACCTCGGCGACCAGGGCCAGACCCAGGCCGTAATGCCGGCGCTCGCCCGGAGCGGCGGGCGCCCGGCGACTGGCAAAGCGTTCGAACATCGTGGGGGCCACCTCGGGGGCGATCCCCGGACCGTCGTCGGCGACCTCGACCACGATCTCGTGCCGGTGCGTCGTGACCGAGGTGACGACGGTGGTCCGCGCGTGCGAGATCGCGTTGTCCAGCAGCGCGGTGATGGCCCGGAGCAGCCCGGCGCGGCTCGCCGAGGGGATCTCCGCCGCGCCGGTCGTCCGCTCGTGCAGGGTGATGCCGCGTTCCTGCGCGTACGCCCGGCCGGCGTTCACGATGTCCCGCACCAGAGCCGCGACGTCCACCGGCCCGAGATCGGTGGCCGACCCGGCATCGGCGGCCGTGAGCAGCTCGTCGAGGATCTCGGTCAGGTTGGCCGCGTCGGCCACGAGTCCGTCCACATCGGCCTGGGTCGCCGCGTCGGCGGCCTGCGACCGCCGCAACCGTCGGGCCAGCAGCTGGGCCCGGGTGCTCAGCAGAGTGAGCGGGGTCCGCAGCTCGTGACTGGCGTCGGCCACGAACCGGCGCTGCAGGGCGAGCGCATCGGCGATCGGGTGCACCGCACGGCGGGCCAACCACGCCGATACCGCGACACTGAGCAGCAGCCCGGCCGTCCCGGCCACGGCGACCGCTTTCAGCAACCGGCTCAGTTCCTCGCTCTGCTCCCCGAGATCGAGGACCGCCTGCACGGTGTCGTCGCCGTGTTTCGCGGTCCGGACCAGGTAGCGGCGCCCGGCGACGGTCACCGTCTGCTGGTGGGTGGTCCCGGTGCGGGCGACGAGATCCATCGTCTCGTGATCCGGCAGCCCGGCCGGCATGCCGCTGTCCACCTGCAGGCCTCCGCGGTCTTGGACCGCCACGATGATCGAGCCCGGAGCTGAAGCGCCGTCGCGATCCCGGTCGCCGCGCCCGCCGTCGCCGTGGCTCATCGCGATCGCGGACTCCAGCAGGGCACCGGCCTGCTGCTGCTGGCTGCGGACCACGATCACCACGAGGATGCCGGTCACCACCAGCAGGCAGGCCAGGAAGAGCAGACCGATCTGCAGTCCCAGCCTCCAGGCCGCGGCGCCGACGTCTCCCGGCGGCCGCGGACGACGCGTCCGCAGTCGGCTCATCCAGCACCGAGCTGGTATCCGACGCCTCGCACCGTGCGGACCACCCCGCGCCCGAGCTTGCGGCGCAGATAGTGGACGTAGGTGTCCACGACGCCATCCTCGGCGGCGTCGGCGAAGACGAGCTCCCGCAGGTCGGGCCGGGAGAAGACCTGGGTCGGGCGTCTGGCGAGCAGGGTGAGCAGCTCGCCCTCCCTCTCCGACAGCGGGTGGTGGGTCCCGTCGGCGGTCACGGCGGTCCGCGACTGAAGTTGGAGGACGGCGCCTCCGGGTAGCCGGAGCTCCTCGGCGACGTCGACATGCCGCCGTCGTAGGGCGCGCAGCCGCGCCAGCAGTTCGTCGACGTCGAACGGCTTGCTGAGGTAGTCCTCGGCGCCGGCGTCGAGGCCCTCGACACGGTCACGAGCCAGGCCGAGTGCCGACAGCACGAGCACCGGGACGTCGACCCCGCGGGCGCGGAGCCGGGCCAGCAGGTCCAGGCCGTCGATCGCCGGCAGGCCGCGATCGAGCACGATGACGTCGAACTCGTGAGTCAGCCCCAGGTGCAGCCCGCGCTGACCGTCGCGCGCCACCTCGACCTCGTACCCCTCCAGATCCAGCAGCTCGGCCAGCATGCCCGACAGCTGTGGATCGTCCTCCACCACGAGGATGCGGGGCGGCGCGACTCGATCGCCCGGGACGTCGAGGTCAGGTGGCAGCGTCATGGTCCTACTGTGCGCCTTCGGGCGGGGTCGCTGCAGGGGGAGCGGTCGATCAGCCGATGCCTTGCCAGGCGGCGGTGGCGCCGGTGTGGCCGATGACCACCACCTCGACCAGAGTCCCGAGCGCTGCGGCGATCGAGACGACGACGGTCAGCATGCTGAGCCAGCGCGGAAAGGTCCGGTCACCGGTGATCCGGGCCACACCGGGGCGCCAAAGGTACAGGCCGATGGCACCCACCAGAAGGGCGACGACCCAGGGCAGCAGCCCGTCGGCGAGCTCGGCGTGCCGTTGGATCAGCGCACTGTGCGGCAGCGTGTGCTCCAAGGCCTCACCGGTCTGCGTGGTGAGCGGCACCAGTACCAGGGCCGCAGCAGGCAGTGCCACGACGCCCCAGCCGAACCACCCGCGGAACCGCGGCCAGAGCACGTTGAGCAGGACGGCCAGCGCTGCGGCGGGAACGACGACGACGGTAGCGTGCACGATCAGAGGGTGTATCGGCAGTCCCAGGATGGTGGCGAACATGGTTCTCTCTTCTCGTCCAGGGGATGGCAACTGCGGATTATGCTGTCGGGCGATTCTTTGACCTTCCTTAGCAGGTCGTGCAACACAGATCACAAGGTTGATCGGGAACTGTCAGGGGTCGACCGGGGTTGCACCCGTTGATGACTTCACCACGCCCCCGCCCCGCCGGTCGACCGTTCACGCTGCTACGCGCGAGCGGCCTCTTCGTGCTGATCAGCATGCTGTGCGGGTTGCTGGTCGCCGCCATTGCGCTACCGGCCGTCGGTGGAGCGGCCGCGGGCGTCAAGACCGCCCAGAACACGCTGGCCGACCTGCCGGTCTCCTTCGAGCCGCCCGCCCAGAGCCAGCGATCCACCGTGCTGGATGCGAACGGGGACGTCCTGGCCTACTTCTATGACGAGAACCGGGTGTACGTCGGCCTGGACCACATCGCGCCGGTGATGCGGAAGGCGATCGTCTCGATCGAGGACCACCGCTTCTACGAGCACGGCCCGCTCGACGCCCAAGGCACGGTACGCGCGTTCGTGGCGAACCTGCTCGCCGGTGGGGTTACGCAGGGCGGTTCCACCCTGACGCAGCAGTACGTGAAGATGGTCCAGATCGAGGCCGCCAAGCTGGCCGGTGACCAGGCCGGGGTGCAGGCGGCGCAGGACGGCAGCTACGAGCGGAAGATCCGGGAGTTGCGCTACGCGATCTCGGTCGAGAAGACGCTGACCAAGGATCAGATCCTCGAGCGCTACCTCAACATCGCCTACTTCGGCGACGGTGCGTACGGGATCGAGGTCGCAGCCGAGCACTACTTCGGCGTCCGGGCTGCGGAGTTGAGCCTGCCGCAGGCGGCGATGCTGGCCGGGCTCGTTCAGAATCCCAACGGCTACAACCCGGTGGTCAATCCCGACGCCGGGCTGCAGCGCCGTGACGTGGTGCTGGACCGGATGGCCGAACTGGGCGTGGTGAGCCCGGCCGCAGCGGCGAAGGCCAAGGCGACGAAGTTCAGCGCCAAGCAGGTCCGGACCACGATCAACGGCTGCCAGGGTACGACGTACCCGTTCATGTGTGACTACGTCTATCGCTCACTGACGCAGATGCCGAGCCTCGGTGCCACCGAGGCCGAGCGGATCGCCACGATCAAGCGCGGCGGCCTGACGGTGCGGACCAAGATCGATCCGGCCACTCAGAAGACCGTGCAGAAGGCGGTCAGTGCGGCCGTCGGTCCGACCGATCCGGTGATCGGGGCGATGGACATGATCGAGCCGGGCACCGGCCTGATCGTGGCCATGGCACAGAGCCGTCCCACGATGGGGTCGAACACCAAGAAGGGACAGACGTACTGGAACTACTCAGTGTCGCCGAACATGGGCGGCGCGCAGGGATTCCAGGCCGGCTCGACGTTCAAGGCGTTCACCGCGGCCGCCGCACTGGAGAAGGGCATCCCGCTGTCCCAGCGATACGACGCACGCTCGACCATGAACTTCTCCGGTGCGCCGTTCGACAGCTGCCAGGGGCGAACCCAGGTCTCCGGCAGCTGGCAGGTGAGCAACTCCACCGGTGTGAGCGGCGTCATGGACATGTACCGTGCGGCCGAGTACTCGGTGAACACCTACTTCGTGCAGCTGGCGCTCGAGGTCGGTATGTGCGACGTGACCAAGATGGCCGAGAAGCTCGGGGTGGAGTCCAGCACCGCCGATGCGCCGATCAGCTCCTACGCCGACAAGCCGTCGTTCACGTTGGGCACGGTCGAGGTGAGTCCGCTGTCGATGGCCGAGGCGTACGCCACCTTCGCCTCCGGCGGTATCCACTGCGACCCGATCATCGTGTCCGGGATCACCGATAGCAGCGGCGCGTCACGGGACGTGACCAGCGCCAATTGTCAACGGGTGATCTCCGAGGACGTGGCCAATGCCATGAATTCCTTGCTGGGCAAGGTGATGACCGCGGGAACGGGTCGCCGCGCCATGACCGCCGATGGCCGTCCGCAGGCCGGCAAGACCGGCACCATCGACAGCAATGCGGCGGTCTGGTTCGTTGGTTACACCCCGCAGATCGCCGGTGCGGCGATGATCAGCATCGACAACACCCGCCAGCCGTTCCTGCAGTCGGCATACGGTTCGCGCCGCGGGCTCAAGGGCTATACGGTCCCGTCCACCGGGCTCTATCTCGAGGGTTCGGGTAGTGGCGACGCGGGCCGCCGGATCTGGAAGCCGGCCATGCAGCAGTATCTGGCCGGCAAGAAGGTCGAATCGTTCGCTGCGCCGCCGGCTTCGCTGGTGTCCGGCCAGAACACCTACGGTTGGGGCTTCGGCCAGGACAACTCGGGTCAGGGCGGGCCGGGTCAAGGCGGGCCGGGTCAGGTGCCGCCGGGTCAGGGCGGTCGCTGACCGCCGACGCAGCCAGCGCACTGTGGCAGCTGCCGCGTGACTGTTGCGAAGTGCCGGGAACTCCCGGCACTTC
>DASTGF010000018.1:0-10329 GCA_035719255.1 Microlunatus sp.
CCTCGCGGGTCACCGTCCCCTGAATCACTGATTCCTTGGCCACATCTATTCCTTCGGTTGACAGTCCACCAGCGGGGGGAGCGCACATGCTCTACGCCCCGATCTCGATCGGAACGCCCACTAGAGCGCCGTACTCGGTCCACGATCCGTCGTAGTTCTTCACGTTCGGCTGCCCGAGAATCTCGTGCAGCACGAACCAGGTGTGCGCGCTGCGCTCGCCGATGCGGCAGTACGCGATGATGTCGCGGTCGAAGTCCAGGCCGGCCCCGTCGTACAGCGTGGTGAGATCGGCGTCGGACTTGAAGGTGCCGTCGTCGTTGGCCGCCTTGCTCCACGGCACGTTGATCGCGGTCGGCACGTGGCCGCCGCGCTGCGCCTGCTCCTGGGGCAGGTGGGCCGGGGCCAGTAGGCGTCCGGCGAACTCGTCAGGGCTGCGGACGTCGACCAGGCTCTTGGTGCCGATCGAGCTGACGACCTCGTCACGGAAGGCGCGGATGTCCAGGTTCGGCTCCTGCGCGGTGTACGAGGTCGCGGGGCGGGTCACTGTCTCGCTGCTCAGCAGCCGGGCGTCCAGCTCCCACTTCTTGCGACCGCCGTCGAGCAGCAGCACCTTGTCGTGGCCGTACAGCTTGAAGTACCAGTACGCATATGCGGCGAACCAGTTGTTGTTGCCCCCGTAGAGCACGACCGTGTCGTCGTTGCCGACGCCCCGCTCGCTGAGCAGCTTCTCGAACTGCTCCTTGTTGACGAAGTCACGGCGGATCGGGTCCTGGAGGTCCTTCTTCCAGTCCAGCTTGATCGCGCCCTCGATGTGGCCGCCGTCGTACGCCGTGGTGTCCTCGTCGACCTCGACCAGAACGACGTTGTCGTCGGCGGCGTGTTCGGCGACCCAGTCGGCGTCGACCAGTACGTCTTGCCTGCTCATGTGGTGCTGTCTCCTGTGCGTGGGGTGGGCTCGGCCCCTGGATGGCCGAACCCCGGGTGTGGGACGGATGTCAGGCACGTCGAAGGCGTCACGCCGCGGGATGGCACTGCGGTGAGTGCTCGGCACCGAGTCGAGTGGACATGTCGATGTAGACCATTCGGGCCGACCGGGCAGCGCGACGCCGTCACATTCGCGAGAACTGACACAACGACGAGCGCATGCGGCCGTGGTCCACCGCCAGGCAGCGGGTGAGCGGAGCCCACCGATCCGTCGCGATCACGGGAGACACCCTAGGGTGCGTGACCCCGGTCACCAACCGGACATCTCGATTTATGAGATCGCTGTCCGTTAAATGAGACGCGCCGCGTGAACTAGGGCACACGGCGGCGTTCCGGCTGGTTCATCCGCCGGCGAACGGGGGCAGGATCTCGGCGACCACCGGCGCGGAACGGACCGCGCTCAGCACGTGTTCACCGGCCGCCGTTCCGTCGACGAGGATCGAGCACATCGCCACCACACGGTCGAAGTGGGGATCGCGACGCTTCGACCGGGCCAGGTCGAGCGCCTCGGCGATGGTGTTGGCTTGCCACTCTTCGCGCGCAACACCGGCGGCGGCGCGCGCGCCGCCCCAGAACTGCAACGCAATGGTCGTCATTGGCTAACCCTCAGGAAATCGCTTAGTCTTCCCGACATTACAGCGGCCCCGGCTACGGAGGCGGGATACCGTTGTCATCCCGGCAGACCGTCATGAGTCACGACGGCTGGGGCGGAGGTCGGGGGCTCGATCCGCATTCATGCGCGAAGGAGACCATCATGGCCACCTTGCTCCTCCTGACCAACGACATGCACGCCTCCTCGGAGATCCTGCCCGCGCTGGAGCTCCTGCCCCATCAGGTCAAGGTCGCCCAGGCGGAGGCCACCGCCCTCCTCGACGCACCGTCGGCCGATGTCATCTTGTTGGACGCCCGGCGAGATCTCGTCGGTGCGCGCTCGCTGTGCCGGCTGATCGAGACCACCGGCAAGGAGTCGCCCCTGCTGGTCATCGTGAGCGATGGGGGTCTGGCGGCGCTGTCGTCCGACTGGGGTTTCGACGATCTGCTGCTCACCTCCGCCGGTCCGGCCGAGGTGGACGTACGCATCCGGCTGGCCATGTCTCCCGCATCGTCCTCTGGCGTGGAGCCGCTGATCCAGAGCGGGAACATCGTCATCGACGAGGCCGGATACTCCGCCAAGCTCAACGGTCAGCAGCTGGACCTCACCTACACCGAGTTCGAGCTGTTGAAGTACTTGGCTCAGCACCCCGGGCGGGTGTTCAGCCGCCAGCAGTTGCTCAGCGACGTCTGGGGCTACGACTATTACGGCGGCACCCGGACCGTCGACGTCCACGTCCGGCGGCTGCGGGCCAAGCTCGGCCCGGAGTACGAGTCGATGATCGGCACCGTCCGCAACGTCGGCTACCGCTTCGTCACACCCACCGAAGAGGCCAGCGCCCGGGTGTGAGGGGCGCCTCGCCCCTCCTGCGAGTTGACGCCCTGCGAGTTGTCGCCCTGCGAGTTGTCGCGGAGCCCCGGGGACGGATCACGACGATTGTCGGGCCACCCGCGCGCGGTCACGCTCGATCAGCCGGCGCATGTGCGCCGGCACGGTGCCCGGCGGACCGGACTCGCGGACGTACTGAACGGCAGCCAGGGTCTGGGCACCGAGCATGAGCAGCACCGTCACCGTGAGCAGCGCCGAGGACGTCGCGGCGAAGCCGGCGGCCACGCAGCCGGCGATGCAGGCCCACAGCGCGACCAGCACGACGGCGTACGAGACCAGATGGACCACGTACGACGTCGTCCGTACCCAGCGCAGGGACGCATGCCGGTCATCGCGCCAGTCCGCCATCGCCCGCCGCCAGCCCCACAGCTGGAAGACGCAGCCGGCCAGCAGCACCACTGCGCAGACCACCGCGACGATCGTCCACACCTGGCCCCCCTGCCCACCGGGCAGATCGGGACCGAAGGCCGGATAGGTCGCCCAGGCCGCGACCGCGGTCATCACGGCCAGCACCCCGAGCGCGGTGCCGATCTGGGTCAGCCGCAGATGCGGCGCCATCCGCGCGGCGATCGCCGGCTGGGCATCCGCGCCGTACGCGGGGATGTCCCCCGGCGCGTACTCCTCGTCCCGCACGTCGTCCTCCTCGCCCTGCAGGCGCATCAGCATAGGCCGCCCCGGACGGGGATGGTCTAGCGTGAGGCGTATGGCCGTCCCCGTCACGATCACGGTCGTCGATGACGTCGGCGCGGACCGCCCGGCGGTCGAGGCGCTGGACCGGCGGGCGACCACCGCGGATGGCCGCTCACCGCTGAACGAGGCCGCCCAGCTGCACCTGCGGCACCCGCGGCCGGGAATCCGACACCTGCTCGCGCGCCGATCGAGTGAGCAGAGCCCGGATGCGCGGCGGGACATCGTCGGCTACGCCCAGCTGGAGTCCGGCGACGCCGCGGACACAGCTCAACTGGTGGTGGATCCCGACCACCGCCGGCAGGGCATCGGACGGGCGCTGCTGGACGCGCTGATCGCCGCCTCCCCCCGGCCGGTCCAACTCTGGGCGATGGGCGACACCGCGGCGGCGGCCGCGCTGGCCGAGGCGGCAGGTCTGCGGCGGGTCCGGGGGCTCGCGGTGATGCTCCGGCCGTTGACCGCCGAGGTGCCGGTCCGTCCGCTGCCCGACGGGGTGACGCTGCGGACCTTCATCCCGGGTCACGACGAGGACGCCTGGCTCGCGCTCAATGCGAGAGCCTTCGCGTCCCACCCCGAACAGGGCCGGATCACCCGGTCGGACCTGGATGAGCGGATGGCCGAGGACTGGTTCGATCCCGCCGGGTTCCTGCTCGCCGAGCGGGACGGCCGGCTGATCGGGTTCCACTGGACGAAGCGGCACCCGGACCGCCTGGGCGAGGTGTACGTGCTCGGCGTCGACCCCGACGCCGGCGGGGGCGGGATCGGTGCGACCCTGCTGTTCGCCGGCCTGCGACACCTGCAGGAGCAGGGCGACACCGCCGTCCAGCTGTACGTCGAGAGCGATCACACGGTGGCCCTGCGGCTCTACACCGCGGCCGGCTTCGTCGAGGATCACCGAGACGTGCTGTACGGCACGGGCGGCCGGTGAGCTCCGTGATCATGCGTTTACCTGCAGTCACTAGGATGCGAGCCCGGACAAGCCAGGAGTATTGATGGACGACGCGATCGGGGTGGCACTGCCGACGGCGAACGACGCCGAGGAGGACACCGCTCGCCCGCCCGAGCTGCCCGGCGACCGCTTCCTGGACCGAGAGCTGTCCTGGCTGGCCTTCAACAACCGGGTGCTCGACCTGGCCCGGGACCGGCTCCGGGTGCCGCTGCTGGAACGGGCCCGGTTCCTGGCGATCTTCTCCTCCAACCTCGACGAGTTCTTCATGGTCCGGGTGGCCGGCCTGAAGCGCCGGATCGCCGCCGGCGTCGCGGTTCCGACGGTCTCCGGTTTGATGCCCCGCGAGGTGCACAGCGCGATCTTGAACCGGACCCGTGAGCTGGTCGCCGAACAGGCCCGCATCTTCGCCGAGGAAGTGCGGCCGGAGATGGCCGCGGAAGGCATCGACATCCTCCGCTGGGAGGAACTGACCGCCGCCGAGAAGTCCCACCTCGACGAGCTGTTCGCCGAGCGGATCTTTCCGGTGCTCACTCCGCTCGCCGTCGATCCCTCGCACCCGTTTCCCTACATCTCCGGCCTGTCGATCAACCTGGCCGTGTTGGTGCGCAACCCCAACACCGGGCTCCGCCAGTTCGCACGGGTCAAGGTGCCCTCGGTGCTGTCGCGCTTCGTCCAGCTCGGGGAGGGCCGGTTCGTGCCACTGGAGGACGTCATCGCCCAGCACCTGGGCCAGCTCTTCACCGGCATGCAGGTCGTCCAGCACCACGTCTTCCGGGTCACCCGTAACGAGGATGTCGAGGTCGAGGAGGACGACGCCGAGAACCTGCTCCTGGCGCTGGAGCGTGAGCTGTTGCGCCGCAAGGTCGGCCGGCCCCCGGTCCGGTTGGAGGTCGAGGACGACATCGACCCCAAGATGCTCGAACTGCTGGTCTCGGAGCTGGACATCAGCGAACGCGAGGTCTTCCTGCTCCCCGGTCCGCTGGATCTGCGCGGCCTGTTCTCACTGGCCGACCTCGATCGGGCCGAGCTCAAGTACCCCGCATTCCTGCCCTCCACCCATCCGCACCTGGCCGAGGTCGAGACCGCCAAGCCGGCCGACATGTTCGCCGCGCTGAAGCAGCGCGACGTACTGCTACACCACCCGTACGACTCGTTCGCCACGTCGGTCACCCGCTTCATCGAGCAGGCTGCCGACGATCCCCAGGTGCTGGCGATCAAGCAGACCCTCTATCGGACGTCCGGCGACTCGCCGATCATCGACGCCCTGATCGAGGCGGCCGAGGCCGGCAAGCAGGTCCTGGCGCTGGTCGAGATCAAGGCCCGCTTCGACGAACAGGCCAACATCGCCTGGGCCCGCCGGCTCGAGCAGCACGGCTGCCACGTGGTCTACGGCCTGCTCGGACTCAAGACGCACTGCAAGCTGTCCATGGTGGTCCGCGACGAGGCCGACGGGCTGCGCCGTTACGCCCACATCGGCACCGGCAACTACAACCCCAAGACGGCCCGGCTCTACGAGGACATGGGGCTGCTCACCGCGAACCCGATCATCACCGACGACATCGGGCGGTTGTTCAACCACATGTCGGGGATGTCGGCGGAGACGTCGTACAAGCGGCTGCTCGTGGCCCCGCACGGGATCCGGACCGGACTGCTCGACCGGATCAACAACGAGATCGCCAACCACGAGGACGGCCTGCCCTCCGGCATCCGGATCAAGGTCAACTCCCTCGTCGACGAGGCCGTCATCGATGCGCTGTATCGGGCCTCGACGGCCGGGGTGAAGGTCGACCTGTGGGTCCGCGGCATCTGCGCGATCCGTCCCGGCGCTCCCGGCCTGAGCGAGAACATCCGCGTCCGGAGCATCCTCGGCCGCTTCCTCGAGCACAGCCGCCTCTTCTGGTTCGCCAACGGCGGTCAGCCGTCGGTGGGGATCGGGTCGGCCGATCTGATGCACCGCAACCTCGACCGGCGGGTCGAGGTGCTGGCCTCGATCACCAATCCGGCACACGTCGCCGAGATCTCCAGCCTCTTCGATCTGGCGTTCGATCCCGGCACCGCTTCGTGGAAGCTGCAGCCCGACGGCACCTGGATACCGTTCACCACCGATGTTGATGGCAAGCCGCTGCTCGACATGCAGGATCACCTGATCAACACCAAGAGCCGGCGCCGGGCGAAGTAGGGCCACTCCATGACCACCCTGCAGCGCTCCAGCACCCGCCGCTCGGTGGGAACGACGGGCAAGCCGACCCTCGCGGGCGGCGCCGTGGTCACCCGGCAGCATCCCGTCCGGGGGCGGGAGGTGCTCATCATCCACCGCAAGCGGTACGACGACTGGACGCTGCCGAAGGGCAAGGTCCTGGCTGGTGAGAGCATCCCGGCAGCCGCCGTCCGTGAAGTCCAGGAGGAGACCGGCGTCCGGATCCGGCTCGGGGTGCCCCTGGACACGATCCAGTACGAGGTGCCCAAGAACGGCATCAAGCGGGTCGACTACTGGGTGGGCTCGGTGCTCAGCGCCGTCCGGCGGGCACCCGACGCCGAGGTCGATGTCGTCTCATGGTTGCCCATCCGCGCCGCGCTGAGCCGGCTGACGTACGCCCACGACCATTTCCTGCTCGAGCAGTTCCTGGAGCAGCCGCCGACCACGCCGCTGATCCTGGTCCGTCACGGGAAGGCGATGGATCGCAAGGACTGGAGCAAGAAGGATGCGCTCCGGCCGCTCGCTGCCCGCGGGCGCAGTCAGGCCCGCAAGCTCGTCCCGATGCTCGACGCGTATGGGGTCAACCGGCTGGTCACCTCCACCTCCACGCGCTGCGTCTCGACCCTCTTCCCGTACGCGGACAGCCACAAGCTGCCACTGGAGCAGCACGCCAAGCTGGCCGAGGAGCAGGGCGCGGACGATCCGCGCGGGGTTCGCAAGGTGGTCCAGGCGGTCCGTCAGGTGGCGCTGTCGACCGGGGACCCGACGGCGATCTGCATCCACCGGCCGGTGCTGCCGCACATCTTGGACGCTCTCGGCATGGCGCCGATGCAGCTGGCCACCGGCGAGTTCCTCGTCGCGCACCTGACCCAGCGCGGCGTCGTCCACGCGGTCGAGCGGCACCGCCCCATCGGCTGATCTATCCCCTCCCCTCCCTTCCCCTCCCCTCGCCCTCACGACGTGGCGAGGGGACGGTGGTCCGCGCTACGATCGCGCACCCAGTGAGGAGTTGACCTTGGGCGTTCCCGTCGCGACCGGCAGTCGGCAGACGCTGGTGAACCGGATTCTCGCCAGCCGCGCCACGGCCACCGTGGTAGCGCTCATGCCGGTCCCGCTGATCCTGGTCCGGTGGGTGTTGGCCAAAGACAACGCGCAGGAGAACCGTCGCGACAGCTGGTCGCGACTGCGCAGGGACACCGAGACCGCCCGGTATGCCGCGGTGCGGGCCGCCACCGAGCGCCATGCCGCCGACGGTTTCGTCCTCGACCTCGGGTGCTCGCAGGGCATCCTCCAGGAAGGTCTGCGCTACCGGCGCTACGTCGGGGTCGACAACCACCACCCGGCCATCGACCTCGCGTCGACCAAGGCGGACGACTCGACCAGGTTCGTCGTCGCCGACGCCGAGAGCTACGTTCCAGACGAGCCTCCCGACGCGATCGTGCTCAACGAGGTCGTCTACTACCTCCGCCGTCCCGTCCCCGCCATCGAGCACCACGCGGCCCAACTGGCTCCGGGTGGCGTCGTCGTGATCTCGGTCTACAGCCGCTCCTGGGCCTCGCGGCGACTGCTGGAGGCGCTGCGCCGACGCCTGACCCTGCTCGAGAGCGCCGAGGTTACCGCCGGACACCTCTCCTGGACCGTCGCTGTCTACCAACCGCGTACCTCCGAGCAGTCACGTCCTCAGTGCTCCTGGCTCTCGAGGACCGGCCGGCTCCCTGGGTCGTCGCCGAACCTCCACACCTGACTAGGACGCTGATGAATAAGAGCCGATTCTGTCCGCTGGCGGCGGCATCTCCCCTGGTCAGAGCTATATCGGGAAGCCCGATTTCGCATTGTTCAGCAGTCTCCTAGGACGGAGCTGAACCACCAGCGCGGGACGTACGCGGAACAGTTGGCGACGCGCACCGGCGCCTGCCGCACGGCGGTCAGCGCCACGGGCGTCGTCGACGGCGTCGCATGGGTCTGATCCGACCCGAAGCGCACCCGTCCCGCGAGTGGGAACGCCGGACGGGCGTGGCAGGCTCACGCAGATGCGGATCGCTGTCCTCTCTGACACCCACGCGCCCCGATTCTGGAAGCGCTGCCCGCCCGCGGTGGCCGCACGCCTCGACGGTGCGGACCTGGTGCTGCACGCCGGCGACGTCTGCACGCCCGAAGTCTTGGAGGATCTGAGCCGGTTCGCCCCGGTCCGGGTCGTCCTCGGCAACAACGACGGGCACGGGGTCGCCGCCTGGGGAGCTCCGCAGACCTTGGAGATCGACCTCGAGGGCCTGCGAATCGCCATGCTCCACGACGCCGGCTCCAAGGACGGCCGCCTCGCCCGGCTGCGCCGCCGCTTCCCGACCGCCGATCTCGTGGTGTTCGGTCACTCCCACATCCCGATGGACTTGGCCGCGGACGGATTCAGGATCCTCAACCCGGGATCGCCGACCGACAAGCGCCGTCAGCCGCATCGCACGATGGCCGAACTGCTGATCTCTGACGGCGTCCTGCGTTCCGCCCAGATCCACGAGCTCCCCTGACGACCACTGACCCTCCGCGAGTTGTCAGGTCCTCGGAGGGCTCTGGCCCTCCGACGACCTGACAACCCGCCGCGGGGAAGCTCGCGTTGGTGCTCTGTCAGGCCGAGGGGTGGGCCCCCTGGACCCGATCGCGGATGCCCCGCAGCATCTTCTGCGTCATCAGGAAGCTGACCGGCTGGATCGCCTCGATCGCGGCCCTGCCGCCGACCGCATGCGCCCGGTAGCGCTCGCGCACCACCAGCCTGGTCCGAACCGGACCGCGATCCACGGGCGGCAGCTCGCTGAGCACGAAGGCCCAGGAGAAGTCGAACGGCGGCCGGCTGTCCGCGGCGACCGCGTCGGGTGTGCCCAGCAGGACGAGATACCGGTCGGGCACCAGCTGGCAGACCCGCAGCGCGAAGCGCTCCACGACGTGTACCGCGTCGCCGACGTCCAGACCCTGCCACGCCTCCGACACAGCGACCGCGTTGTGCACGTCGAAGCCGAACAGGTTCTCCAGCGTCTCGTAGGAGTAGAAGCCGCCGTGCTCCCAGCCCAGCTGCACCAACCAGGGCCAGACCTCCGAGCGTGGCGCCGCGATGGTGATGGCCCGGGTCGCGCTGACGCTGGGGTCAGGGATCAATCCGTCGCCGGGCAGCGCGTCGGTGGGCTCGGCCGCGTCGCTGCCCCAGGTGAGGGCGGCGTGTCGGGCGAGCAGGGCAGCGGTGGCGGCCACCAGGCCACCGAGGATCGCCGAGCGGTAACTCATGATGTCGATCCTGCTCACGCCGCCCGCCCGAGGGGAGGGTCGGAGGTCCCGCTCGGACCGGTGCACAGGACCGGGCCGGACCAGGTCGGTCGGTGCCGGACTCCATCGCCGCCCGGGCGAGGCTGAGCGGATCGCCCTCGGTGTCCCCTTCCAGCGGGGGGCGATATCCGCGGCCTCCAGCCCTGGACTCGCGATCAGGTCGCCGCCGGACGGAGCCGCCGCGGTCGCATAACCCTCGAGCTTGGTACGGGTGTCTCACCCCAATTGCGCTTCGCCGCCGGAGCCGGTGACCTCCACCAT
This sequence comes from Microlunatus sp., assembly GCA_035719255.1. GTDB lineage: Bacteria > Actinomycetota > Actinomycetes > Propionibacteriales > Propionibacteriaceae > Microlunatus. Next base: position 9,868 of record DASTGF010000018.1, read on the forward strand.
CACCACGTCGCGCGGACGCCATGGTGAACGAGGCAGCGGAGCTCCCGATTCATGTCGTCAGTCGATCTGCCGCGGCGAGCAGCAGGTCACCGAACGGCTGGAGCCCGATCTGCCGGCTGTAGAGGCCGCCGATCACCCGGTGGACTGTCCCCCACTCCCAGATGGCAGTGACATCGACACCAGTGCGGGCGGCCAGCCGCTTCGCCCGGGTCTGCAGGTCGTCGCCGGCGGCGGGGTTGCAGCGGATGATGGTTCCGAGGTCGTACGCTCGCTCGGCGCGCAGACCACCCGGATCGACGAGCTTATAGGTGCCGTCCGCGGCCTGCAGCGCGTTCAGATCGTGGACGTCGCCGTGTACAAGCACGGCGTATCGGTCATCGTGGGCGCGGCGGCGACGCTTCAAGCACGCGAGAGCGTCTTCGACGGTCGCCTCCGAGCACGCCCGACCCGTCTCCTCCCATA
>DASTGF010000019.1:0-33184 GCA_035719255.1 Microlunatus sp.
GAACAAGGTGGCGAGGACCCATCACTACCGGCGTACCGGACTCCGGTTCGGGAGCACCCCGGTCCACAACGACATCCTCGGCCACTGGTTGACCCTGCTCGACGCGGACAGCATCCTGCTGCTCGACCAGCCGCTGTGTACGCACGTGGTCAGCGAGGGCGGCCGTAACCTGACCAACCGGGAGAGCCGCGCACGTCTGGCCCTGGTCGACGCGCTGGAGGAAACCTACACCGAGCTCGAGGCGCGGCCCGAGAAGCGGAACCGGTTCTCCCACCACTATTGGGATTTCGTCCTGCGCGTCGCCGGCTGGGCCACGACGCGGCTCACACCCACCGTGACCGACGAGTTCAATCTGCGCCTGCAACACCATCTGCTGCGGATGGATCTGGGCGACTTCACGCGAATGCGGATGCGTCGCGATCCGGGCTTGGCGACACGACTCATCCGTCGTGCGTTGGCCTGACGAGGAGGGACCGATTGTGACTGAACTGAGCATCATCGTCACCGCGTACAACATCGAGAACTACATCGAGCAGTGCCTGAGGAGTGTCGCCACCCAAACGTGGCCGGACTTCGAGGTGATCGTCGTGGACGACGGCTCGACGGACTCGACCCCCGACAAGATCGCGGCGTTCTGTGACGAGGATCCGCGGTTCGTTCCCGTGCTTCTCGGTGAGAACAGCCCCGGGGGGGTGGCGACCGCGGCGAACGCCGGACTGGACCGCGCCACCGGCACGTGGGTCGGTTTCGTCGACGGCGATGACTACGTCGAACCAGCCATGTTCGAGCGTCTGATCACCAGCGCCGTCCAGTGCGACGCCGACCTTGCGATCTGTGAATATCAGGAGGTCGTCGACGAGACCGGAGAACGCCGGGACCCGGCCGACGCTCACCGCTGGGCGGAGTTGACCGCACCCTGCACCGTGCTGGATCTACGCTCACGACGCCAGGTCCTCCGGCTCATTGCCGTTCCCTGGCGGAAGCTCTACCGGCGCAGCCTTCTGGAGGAGAACGCCATCCGCTTCCCGGTCGGCGACGCCTTCTACGAGGACAATCCCTTCCACTGGTTCACGGTGATCACGGCGCGTTCCATCGCGGTCGTTCCCGAGGTGCTCTGTTTCCACCGGGTCGGACGCGCGGGTCAGACGATGGCCACGGCGGACGAGCGCCTGTTCCGGATCTTCCGTCATCACGACACCATCCACGGCTGGCTCACCGGACGGCGCATTCTGGAGGTCTACCAGTCCGCCTTGCTGGGTTGGGTGATCTCGCAGATGGAGTGGATCGCCCGCCGGACGCCCGCTTCGCTACGGCGCTCGTTGTTCGAGACCCTGGTGCCGATCTTCGCCCAGTACTCCCCGGAGACGATCACCGCTGCGCTCCGAGAGGGGAACAAGGGCGTCACCGCCCAACGGCTCAGCTGGGCGGTCGCGAAACGCGAGTACGGAAGCTTCGTTCGAGCGCTCTCGACGCGGCCCGACTCGAACAATCCCCTGGTCAGCGCTCTGTATCACCTGCGACATTCCGGCGTTCAGCACACGGCGGTTCTCGCCGCACGGTACGGGCGGAACGTCGTCCAGGGCAGCCGCGTGCTCCAGACCGTCGCGCCCTTCGCCCGAATCGGTCACGAACCGCGCCGCCAGGACATCATGTTCGGGCTGATGGTGATCCAGCGGCGACTCGACGATCTGGACAGCAGATTGGAGGCGATCGAGGCACGGCTGGACTCGCTGGACGAACGGGCCGGCGAGAACGGCACCCGGCCGCGAGTGGCCTCAGACGTCGACGAACAGGGACGGAATGGTGTCGCCCGACCCGGCCGCCGCGAGGATCCCGTCCGCGGCGGCTAGTGCCTCCGCGATGGTCACGTCCATGTCCAGGTACCGGTAGGTGCCGAGACGGCCCACGAAGGTCACCCCGTGCTCGGCGCGGGCGGCCGCAGCGTACCGGACGAGCAGACCCTTGTCGGTCGCCAGGCGGATCGGGTAGTAGGGAGTGTCACCCTCGCCGGCCAGCCGACTCGTCTCGCGGAAGCAGACCGTCTCCTCATGGGTTTCCCAGGGAGCGAAGTACTTGTGCTCGGCGATCCGGGTGTACGGCACGTCGAGATCGCCGAAGTTCATCACAGCGCACCCAAGATGATCACCGTGATCGCGGATCTCCTCGAAGTCCAGGGTGCGATAACCGAGCCGGCCGAAGCGGTAGTCGAACCACGCGTCGAGCGGCCCGGTCCAGATCGAGTGGTCGAACTGATCACGGTGCGAGGGTTCGTAGGGCGCCGACAACCGGACCTCGATCCGGGGATGATCCAAGATCGCTTCCACGATGGCGGTGTACCCGTCTCGGGGGATGGCCTGGTAGGGGTGGTTGAAGTAGGAATCCTCGTAGGTGAAGCGAAGCGGCAGCCGCTTCAGCACCGAGGCCGGGATCTCCGTGGGGGGCAGACCCCACTGCTTCTTGGTGTAGCCGAGGAAGAACGCCTCGTACAGCCGACGACCCATGAACTTGAGCGCCTGCTCCTCGAAGTTGCGGGGCTCATCGATCGTCGAGTCGGCCTGCTCGGCAATGAAGGCCCGCGCCTCCGCGGGGCCGAGCGCGGTGTGGAAGAGCTGATTGATCGTGAGCAGGTTGACCGGCAGCAGGTAGACGCGGCCTCCAACGGTGGTCCGCACCCGGTGGTTGTACGGCATCATCGTGCCGAACCGGTTCACGTAGGCCCAGACACGCTCGTTGGCGGTGTGGAAGATGTGCGGCCCGTAACGGTGGATCATCACCTGTGACTGGGGATCACGCTCGGTGTGGCAGTTGCCGGCGACGTGTGGGCGGGACTCCAGCACGACGACGTCGTGATCGTGCTCGGCGAGTTCGCGCGCGATCACTGCGCCGGAGAATCCGGCGCCGGCGATGCCGAATCTCATGGTCGGCTCCCAGGGCAGGCACCTGTCCCGTCGGCGGACTCGGTCGCCAGCTCAGCTGAGTGGAGGACTCCAGAAGCCGCGCCGGCTCGCGTCACCATCACCCGTTCAGCGTAACGATCTCCGACATCATCTCGGTGCAGTACACTCCCGGCGATGTCGGAGATCGTGACCATCCCACCCATCGGTGCCGCGCAACGGCCACGGTGGTCGGTGATCATCCCCGTCCACAACTGTGCCGGCTACCTGGCCCAGGCCCTGCCGGAGGTCCTGGCGCAACTCGGCGAACGTACCGACGCAGAGATCATCGTCGTCGACGACTCATCGATCGACCACCCCGAACACGCGATCGAGCCCTTCGCCGATCGGGTGGCCTACCGGCCCAACCCCACGCATCTCGGTGCGGTCAGCACGTTCAATCGTGGTCTTCAGCTTTCGACGGGGGAGTTGGTCCATCTCCTGCACGGCGATGACCTGGTCCTGCCCGGCTTCTACGACGCGATGGATCGAGCACTAGCCGACCCGACAGCTCTGGCCGCAGTCTGTCGCGTGCGTGATATCGACGCGGCGGGACATCCGTTGTACGAGACGAAGTCCTATCGCCGGGGCACCGGACGATGGCCGGACGCACTGAGCGCCCTCGCCGTGTCCAATCGGGTCCGCGCACCCGGCATCGTGGTTCGCCGTTGCGGCTACGAACGCCTCGGGGGGTTCCGAGCGGATCTGCCGCACGCCGCGGACTGGGACATGTGGACCCGGCTGGCCGCGCACGGCTCGATCGTGTTCGTCGACGACGTTCTGGCCTGTTATCGCCGACACGGCGCCTCCGACACGTCGGCGAGGGTGCTGACCGGCGCCAACGTCAGGGAGCGCGTCAGTGCGATCGGCGTGGTGGCCGGCTACGTGGCCACGGGTCGCCGGCCACGGATCACCCGTACGGCGTTGGCCTATGCGGTGGCCTTCGCCGGCCGAACCGCCCTGACTCTGGCCAAGGCCGGGGAGTGGCGCGCGGCCGGTCGCCAGGTCCGTGAGGCCATCCGTTGCTGCGGCCTGATGGTGCGCGGGGTTCCGGTCACCGGCTCACCCCCGTCCTGATGTGGCCCCGTCCTGTGGCCCCGTCCTGATGTGGCCCCGTCCTGATGTGGCCCGTCCTGCTGTGGTCCGTGCTGGATTCGGGCTCGCGGCTCTTGAGCAGCGCCCACCGGAGGCCTAGCCTCGAGATGTCACCGGCTTCACAGTGAGGGAGATGATGGCGGTGTCGATCGCCGCGCTGATCGTCTGGCTGATCACGGCGGGTCTCGGGTCATACATGGTTCGGCTGTGGCTGAGCCATGGCGGGCTTCCCGGGCGTGGGTCGTCGCACTTTCCCCCGTCCCGCGTGTTCACCCATCTGGGCCTCGCTGTCGCAGGGTTGGTGGTCTGGATCATCTACCTCGCCACCGACCTGAACTGGCTGGCGTGGATCTCCTTCGCCGTTATCGTGCTGGTCGTGCTCCTCGGGAGCCTGCTGGTGAATCGCTGGCGGGTCGACGGTCGGGCCGCGATGTCCGGTCAGGCCGGTACGACCCCGGATCTGGCCGAGCAGCACATCGCGCGGCTGCCGGTCGTCCTCCACGGCGCCAGCGCGTCGATCACGGTGATCCTGGTTCTTCTCGCCGCGCTGGGTATCGGCGGCTGACCCTTCCGGCTGGCTGCCGGCCGATCCGCGGAGCCGCTGCCCGATCCGCGGAGCCGCTGCCCGAACGGGCAATCCTCGCTGCGCGATCGGCTGCCTCACTCGCCGTGGCCAGCCGTAGGTCGAGCCCGGACGATGTAAGGATCCACCACCGGTACGGCCGCACCATCCGGACGGGTCCGGCGGTGCAGCGTTCGGGAGGCATCGTGTCGACAGCGGAGCTGCGATCGACCGAGCGGGCGGACCCTGAGTGTGCCAGCCGCAGCACGGGGTGGTCGGACATGGGCACCCAGACGCCGACTCCCGAACTCAGAGCCGTGGATCGCGCGGCGACCCTGGCCGCGCTGCAACGCTCGGCCGGAAATGCGGCGGTCGTGCGCTTGCTGGCCGGCCGAGCCGCGTCGGCGGGCAGCGCGTCGCCGACCCGTCCGGCGGGGCCGGGGCACCCCGTCGTTCAACGGTCCCCCCTGGCTCGGCTGGTTGCTGCCCAGCAGCCGGGTGCGCCGTCGGCGGCGCCGACCTCATCCGCCGAAGGATCGGGGGCTTCCGGGCCGGCGCTCGACCAGCAGCCTGAACCGCCGGACGAGTCGATCGCGTTGTCGGAGACCGAGCCGGGATCACATCCGACGTCGGAGATGATCGGCGGAGGTGGTGATGCCGGTGGCGGTGGTGGCGAGGGTGGCGGTGGAGGCGATCAGCCGACCGAGCTGACCCCGGAGCAGCAAGCACAGGCGATCACGGCCGATGCTGCACACAGTGAGCAGCAGATCAGTGCCGTCGCCGACAGCCGACGTGCCGAGATCGCATCACAGTTCGGCGGTGTGCGGCGGCGCGCGTCGGGACTGCTGACCTCCTCGGCGGCCGGAATCCAGTCCTTCCTCACCGCTCGGCAGACCGAGGTCCGGTCGGTGGCGTCCGCGGTGTTCGATCAGGGCCAGATTCTGCTGACCGGCTCGGTCCAGACAGCACGCGGGTCGATCGAGCAGGCCCGGGCCACGGTGGACGGCGTGGTGTCGTCGGCAACCACGGCGCTGACCGGTCAGGTCGAGTCGGTGGCGGGACGGATCACCGGTCTGGTCGACGGCTTGCACCTGCCCGATGTGCCGGGGGTGTCGCTGGTGCGTTCCGGGGCCCGAGCGCTCGCGGGACGGGCCGCCGGGGCCGTGACATCCGCGCTCAACGGAGCTCGCGGACTGATCGGCGCGGTCCTGCAGCAGGGCACGCGGTTGCTCGGCACGGCCCTGTCCGGCGTCGAGCAGGCCGCCACCTCCGCGCTCGGCCGGGTCCGAAGCATGGTGCAGCAGGCGGTGCAGACCGTCTTCGCCGGCCTCCGCCGGATCGGCACGGCGGTGATCAACGGGCTGCGGACGGCCCTTCAGGTCACCGTGATCCGGGCCCTCGACCGAGCGGAATCGACCCTCAACGGTCACCTGGCCACCGCCCAGAGCCAGGCTTTGAGCAGCGTACGACGCAACCGGGATCAGCATCTCGCGGCCGTACGCGATGGGCGCGCCGCTGCTGACGGTGGCCTGGACCTGGTCGAGGAGTCGCGGCAGAACAACGCGAAGGTGGTCAGCACGTTCCGCGATCGGACCGGCGGCATCGTGACCCGGGTGTTCGAGACGCTGAGCGCCGGGGCGGCCGCGCTGGCCGGACACATTCAGCAGTTCATCAGCCGAGCGATCGGCCTGGTCGAGGCTCCGCTGACCCAGGTCGTGACGCGACTGCGGCAGGCTGGTGAGGCGTTGGCCGGGTTCTTCTCCTCCCTGTTGAGTGAGCTGAGCTCCGCCGTGACGGCGGTGGTCGGTTTCGTGCGTACCGCCGTCTCGACACCGGTGGACGCGGTGATCGGAATCGCGACGGGCGCTGTCGCGCGGATCGGGCAGTTCGCGTCCGGACTACCGGCCCGGCTTCTGGGCGGCAACTTCAGTCTTCCTGGATTGAGCGAGCTGGTCGACGTCCGAGCCTCCGGCCCGATCGTCAAGCCACCGCCCGGCCCGATCGTCAAACCGGCGCTGCAGTTCCTGCTGCTGCTGTTCGCGGTGGTCGGGGCGATCGTGCTGTACGTTGCGCCGAGCCTGGTCGCCGCGGTGGCCGCGGTCCTGGCGGCGATCGGGATCACCGTCTCGCCGGTCGTGCTGCTCGCCATCGTCGGTGTGCTGGCCCTGATCGCCATCGCCGTGCTGCTGCTCGCCCTGTACGCGTTGTACAAGCTGATCAACCCCGGCCCGAAGCCGCCCCCACCGGTGATCACCCACGCCACCGACTTCGCGGCTCCGGACGGATCTTCGAACAGCCGCAACGAGGTCGGGGTGGCCGAGCGTGTCGTGTTCACCGGCAGCGCACCCGGCTCGTGGACGGCGAGTGCGGGATCGCCGCGACGCGGCACGGGAACCACCTTCACCTGGACTGCGCCGTCGCGGCGGCGCACGGTCACCATCCGGCTCACCGTCGGACGAGGGCGTGCCTCCGAGCGGATCGGGGTCGTCGAGCCGAACAGCATCACCGCCCACAAGCTGAGCGAGTTCACGATCCCGCCGGGCAAGTTCGGCGCCGGGATGATGCTGGACTTCGAGTTCGGTCCGTTGCGGGTGTCGTTCGGAAACGCCGCCACCCGTGAGGTGGAAGGTCCGGCCAGCGGGATCACCGGCTATTACAAGCGGTTCGGCAAGAGCTTCCTGCGGCACAACCCCGGCCCGGTCCGCTTCTTCCCGATCGCCCCGAACAACCGGTTCGCCGGTGGCGTTCAGGACAAGGCGGCCTGGGAGGATCAACCTCCGCCGGTCAGCGACGGGAAGTTCCACTGGAAGATCCCGAACAAGTTCAGGGTCGCCGGTGAGAGCGGCGACGGCAAGAAGTACACGACGGTGAAACAGGAGTTCACCATGGAGGCCAGCGGCCGGGCGCACGTCGACAAGGCTGGTGCTCATGTCCAGCATCCGTGACCGCCCGGTCCCGGTCCGACATCGGAAACGTCGTGACAGGCTCGGACGGTGAGCGATCCGTCGCGACCGACCGCGATCGAACTGGCCCTGGTGCCCCGGCCCGCCGAGCTGCGGATGCACGAGCGACGGAGGTTCCTGCTTGATCTAGTGGTGACAAACCGCGGTGACGAGCCGATCGACCCGTCCTTGGACGGAGCGCGACTCTCGATCAACGGTGAGGATTCGGTGTACTTCGCCCTGGCGCTGAGCAATGGGATCCGGGACCGCAGCCGGCGACTGCTCCCGTCCCAGACCGCAACCAACACGTGGCCGAACATGGGCCGGTCCCTGTTCCCGCGGCCGGGTGACTACACCCTGGAGCTGTCCCTCGGCGAGGTGACCGCTCCTGCGGTGCTGGTCCGGGTGCGGCGCTGGTGACTTACCGTGTCGCCTGCGGGGCGGCTGCCGACGTCGGCTTGGTGTTGCCGATCTGTCGCCACCGGCGGCGGAGGCTGTGCGCCGCGGACTTGGGCTGCCGGTCCCGTGTGAAGACCCCCTTCCGGTTTCCGCCCACCCGCATGATGCCTGACGTGGTGGCGAAGTCGGCGAAGTTCCAGACCTGCTCGCCGACCACGGCGTCGACCCGGTCGAAGACCCGGTGGTTCATCTCGAGGTACTCGATCTGGTACTCCTCGGTCCAGGGGCTGTTGGCGACCACCGAGTGCAGCCCCGGATAGGTGTCGGCCCCGTACTCGGTGATGATGATCGGCTTGCCGTCGCCTGCCCACGCCGCCAGCTCGGTCTGCCAGGCCGCCTCCGCAGCGGCGAGGTCGCCGGTCTGGACGTACCAGCCGTAGTAGCGGTTGAGCATCAGCACGTCGGCGAACTGCGAGACCCGGCAGGTGCCGTGCGGGGCCAGCATGACGTTGACGAATCCGACCGGGCGCGTCGGGTCGGCCTGCCGGGCGACGTCGAAGAGCGGCCGGAAGTAGTCCTCGGCCGCCTCGGTTTCCGACTCGGGCTCGTTGGCGATACTCCACAGCACGACACTGGGATGGTTCTTGTCGCGGGCGATCAGATCGCGGATCGCCTGGGCATGGACCGCCTGGGTGGTGGCGTTGGCGGTCTCGGGGGAGAAGGTGGTGTAGCCCTGGGTGCCGAAGATGCCGCCACCGAGCCCCATGTTCAGACCGACAGCCGCGGTTTCGTCGATGATCACGATTCCCTGCCGGTCGGCGTACTCCAAGACGTCTTCGGAGTACGGGTAGTGGGAGGTGCGCAACGAGTTGGCACCGATCCAGTGGAGCAGCTCGACATCGTGCAGCAGGAAGGCGTTGTTGTGGCCCTTGCCGATCACGGGGAGATCCTCGTGCTTGCCGAATCCCGTGAAGTAGAAGGGCTTTCCGTTGATCAAGAAGCTGGTGCCGTCCACCCGGACCGTCCGTACGCCGACGCTTTGGTGATAGCTGTCGAGGAGCTGTTCGCCGCGGACCACCTGCACCTCGAGGTCGTACAGGTAGCCGTCACCCGGGGCCCATGGGTGGACCGTCGCGACGGTGAGCGTTCCGGAGGCCCCGGTGCCGGTCGCCAGCTGCTGACCCTCTGCGTCGCGCAGCACCACGGCGATCGTCGTGTCCGCGCCGGCGGTCGCGTCGATCCGGTAGCTGATCAGTCCGTCGTCACCGTCGAGATCGGTCACGACGGTGACGTCGGTCAGATGATCAACACCTGTGCTGTACAGCCAGACCGATCGATGAATTCCCGCGTAGTTGAAGAAGTCGTGCCAGTAGCGCTGACGCGGGCCGTGCGGGGTCTCCTCGATCACACCGGGCGGGATCGTCTGGAAGGAGAGGGTGTTGTCCACCTCGACGGTGATCCGCGCCTGCGCGCCGGGCGTGACGTGCTCGCTGATGTCGGCCTCGAACGGCGTGTAGCCGCCCTCGTGAGAGACCACCGCGACGTCGCCGACCCACACCGTGGCGCGGTGGGTGGCGGACTCGAAGTGCAGCACGATCCGGCGGCCCGCCCAGCCGGCCGGAATCCACACCGACTGCTGATACCACACCGGGCCGATGTGGTCCCTGATCGTGGCATCCGCGACGATGTCGTTGTAGCTGGCGGGAACGGCCATTTCCCGGGCGGCGGGAAGGCGTCCGCGAAACCAGCCGTCGTCTCGGCCGTTGCGGTCCGGGTCGACGGCGAAGGACCACAGGCCGTCCAGGTTCTTGCGTTCGCGGGTCCTGGTGTCGCGGGGGCGCAGCATCGTCGTGGGCTCCTTCGTCGGTGAGGCCGGACCTCCGGATCGGGGACGTCCCGTCCGGCGGTGCCTTCATTGACTCACCCACCCCCGGCCTGCGGTGCATTGTTGCCGGTTGTTGCTACGTTTCGGCTGGAGGGTGCTGATGGCTGACCGCAAGAGCTCCGAGCCGACGATCTACGATGTCGCGGCCGCCGCCGGGGTGTCGCCGTCGACGGTCTCACGTGCCCTGGCCAAGCCGGGGCGGGTCAGCTTCCGCACCGCCGAACACGTCCGGCGGGTCGCCGACGAGCTCGGCTATCGATCCGGTCGGATGGACCTGCCCCTCTCCACGCGGAGCAGCGGTGTGGTCGCATTGATCGTGGCGGACATCGCCAATCCGGTGTTCGTCGGCATGATCCGCGGTGCCGAGCGTGAAGCGGCGCAGCGAGGCGTGACGTTGGCGCTGGTCGAGACCCAGGAGTCCGAGGAGGGTGAGCAGCGGGCCGTGGCCCGGCTGGAAGGAATGGTCGACGGTTTCGTGCTGTCCTCCTCGCGGATGTCGGACCGGTTGATCAGGTCACTGGCCAAACGCAAGCCGGTCGTCGTCCTCAACCGGACCGTGGGGGAGGTCGCCTCGGTGGCGAGCGACAACGTCCAGGCGATCAAGAAGGCGGCGGAGCACCTGGTCGGACTCGGGCATCGGTCGATCTGCTATCTGGCCGGCCCCGAAGCGTCCTACGCCGACGGGATGCGCTGGCGCGGGCTGAAGGAAGCCGGTGTCGAACTGGATCTCCTGGTGCGCAGGCTCGGGCCGTTCGTGCCGACCATGCGTGGCGGGGCCGATGCCGCGGCCGCGTGGATGGATCGCCCGACGACGGCGGTGATCGCATACAACGATCTGATGGCACTCGGCTTCGTGCAGGCGGCCGGCGCGGCGGGTCGCCGGGTGCCGTGGGAGGTGAGCGTGATCGGCTTCGACAACATCCCCGATGCGGACCTCGTCGAGCCCGGCCTGACGACCATTGCCGCGCCGCTGGTGAGCATCGGATCGAAGGCGGTCGGCTACCTGCTGGCCCGCGGCGACCGTCCGCGCGCAGCGCACGATTCCGTGCTGCTGCCGGCCCGGCTGGTCCTTCGCGGCTCGACCGGTCCCCGTCGCTGACCCGCGTCCGCGGAAGCGGTCGTAGAGGTCGTCACACCCCGCGGGGCCGCGGGAGCAGCGATCGATCCAGCGCTGCGCTCAGCTCGAGGTAGGCCTGATCTTCGTCGAGATGTCCCTCGGCCACGAGCTGGGCCAAGGCGCCGGCATCGAGGCGACGGCCGAGCCGGTGCCGTTCGGCCAGTGCGAAGGGTCCGCTCATGTCGTCGACCATCCCCAGGACACGCCCGGCCCCGATGGCCCGGACCGCGGTGATGCGTACGGCGCGGAGGTCGGCCGGGTCGTCGGCGAAGCGGGTCGGTGGCACCGCGGTGAGTGCCGGGTGGTCTCCGGCCAGGGGCAGGATCTCATCGAGATAGGCGTCCAGGTCGATGGCGAACAGCCACAGCCGAAACCCCGGTCGGGAGCCGAAGTCGTCCAGCAGCGGCCGGATCCGAGCCGCGACACCGTGGTCGTCGGTGGCGGCACGGCTGTCGGCGTGGAAGCCGGCTGGGGGATAGAGGGCCATCACCAGCCCGTCGCCCTCGGCCGACATCGCTCCCAGCTCCCAGAGCAGATGGCGCTGCAGCGCGAGGGCCTCCTCGGGCAGCAGCTCGGCGCGGACGGCGAGTCGGTAGAGCTCGGCCGCCTCCCGCTCGGCCAAACGCGCGACGCCGACGTCGCTGACGTGGTGCTCGGAGACCACCGTCCCGTGGTTGATGAAATACTCGCGCCGCCGGCGCAGGGCGCCGAGGAAGCCGTCGAGATCCCCGGTCTCGATATCGGTGGTCTCGGCGAGCAGTTCGGCGTCGGTGCGCCAGCCGCGCCGCCCGGGCTCGAGATAGCGGTCGGGGCTGAAGGTCGGGATGACCCGACCAGCCCACGCCGGGTCCTGCCGGAGAACCGCGTGAGCATGGAGATCATCGGTGGGGTCGTCGCTGGTGGCCAGCCGGGCGACGCCGGTACCGGCGAGCGCTCTGCGGGGATGCACCGGCCGTTCGGCCAGCTGGGCTGCGAGCCGGTCGTAGACCACGTCCGGATCCTGCCCGGCGCGGAAGGGAGGCAACCCCGCGAGCTCCGCGATGTGATCACCGTCCTGCTCCATCCAGGGGCGCGCCCGGACCGCAACGAGATGGTTCCACAGCAGGGCGAAGGCGCACCGCGACTCGCGGGTCTTCCAATCAGCCGCCGGGCTCGGGTCGAGCCGGACGTCATGGGCCCGCAGCAGCGCCTGCACTCCCTGATCGTGCGCAATGAGCAGATTCACCGGATCGGTGATCGGCAGGTCCTCGGCCAGGTAACGGGCCGGCAATCCGTTGTGGATCGAGACCACCGGCCGCTCAGCGATCGATGCGAAGAGTGCATCGGCGAGGTCGCGGGCCTGCGAACCCCCGGGCCCTGCTATCGGTTCTCCAGGTGTCATCGGGGCTCCATGGCCCCAGCCTAATGACGGCCCCACGACGCCCGCGCGCGCTGGAGGGCGGGATGCTGCGGGCCGGTCAGCTCGTCCCGCGAGGTGGTGGTCGGCCGGCTGATCGAGCAGCGAGTTGGGTGCGCAGTCGCCGCGACCACTCCGCGGCGAGCCGTCGACCGTCCGGAAACTGGTCGCCGGCTTCCCAGCGCCAGGTCGTGATCATGGCCAGCATCAGGGCTCGGCAGTCGCGCAGGAGGGCATCGTCGAGACCGGGATAGTGCGAGCCGACCTCATCGGGGGCGTGGGCCACATCGAACTCTATCGGTCCACGGCAACAGGTCTCCAGGTCGACGAAGATCAAGCCCCGAGTGCTGTCGACGATATTGCCGGGGTGCGGCTCCCCGTGCAGAAGCTGTTCGTCCGCACGCTCGCCGATGGTGTGCTCGAGGTGCCGAAGCGCGTCGCCGAGGAACATCCGGTCCGATGAAGGGAGGGCCGGGGTGCGCACGGGGTCGGCGATGAGCAGATGGGCCTCAGCCACGCGAGCTGTGAAGTGCGGGGCATCGATCTGCACGCGACGCAGGCCGGCGTGCAACCGCTCGAGGGCGCGAGCGTATTCGGTCGGGGGAATGCGGCTCCGCGAGGAGGGGCGATAGTAGGTCCACACGGTGATGACGAAGCCGTCCTGCCGGTACGGGCGGGGTTCCGCGCGGGGGTCGAGCGCCGCCACGGGCGCTCCGGCGGATGCCAGTTGCCGGGCCACGTCGATCTCGAACTGGGCGTTTTGCTGAGCCTCAGGGGCGATCCTGACCAGGACAGCTCCGGGGAGCAGGCGAACGGTCAGCTTGTTGGAGTTCTGCAGGACGACCGCGTCGTCGGCCGGTATGCCCAAGGATGTGACGATGGACCGGGCTGCGGTCACCGCACGCCGCGCCGTCGATGGATCCACCCGTCGATCATAGGGACCGAAGCAGCGGACGATCGGAGCGTGCTTTTCCAGCACGACGTCCGGTGACTGCCGCCTGTGCGGCAGTCACCGGACTTCATCCGCGCGCGTCTGGCTTGGTCAACCGCTTCCGACTCAGAGCGCTCGCGTCTTCAGCTCCCGGGTTCCGGTCGCACGCATGTCGGAGCGCCGGGAGCGACCTGACGTCAGACGCGGACCGAGCGGCGCTGCACAGCGGTCCAGATCAGCAGCACGATGATGGCGCCGATGATCGATCCGATGATCCCGGCGGGCTGGAAGAAGCCGCTGCCGGCGTCCTTGCCGAACAACAGGTAGCCCAGGAATCCGCCGACAAACGACCCGACGATGCCGAGCACGATGGTCATGACGATCGACAGGTTCTGCCGGCCCGGCACGACGAGCCGCGCGACCGCTCCGGCGATCAGACCGATGACGATGATGCTGATGATGAGTCCCAGCATGTTTTCTCCTCCAGTGTGTCTTGGCAGGGTTGCCGCCAGCTTCCTACCCACGGGGAGGGATCACTACACCCTTTGGGGGGTGATCGTGATCACCGAGCCATGAGGGTTGCGGCCGGCGCTGCTCCTCGCAGACTTGTCAGGTGGTCGGAGGCCGGGCCCAGAGCCCCCCGACCACCTGACAAGTCTCAGCAGGCGGGGGCGGCATGGTCGAGGCGGCGGCCGAGGACCACCGTGAGCACACAGAGTTCGGGTACCGATCCTGCTGACTCCGATGCGGCGCGGGCATGACGCGAGCGTTCCAGCTTCCTCCCGCGAAACTCGAGCTCCGGACAGGCGGCGCCCAGAGTGGGCGAGCGTGGACCGACCGTACGGACGCCCGCGTCATCCACGCGACCAGTGCCGGTCTCCATCGGCGAAGGGCCGTGCGACGTCTGCCCCGGAGGGGCGTCAAGGCGGGGGATCGACACCGTGACCGACGTGGATGTGGCTGGCCGCACATCGAGAGAAAGGCACAGCGGATGGACGGCAGAGTCTCCATCGGAGCTCCACACCGAGGCATCTCCAGACCATGGATGGCCTTGGTCGCTTTCGTGACGACCTTGTGCATCGGGTTGGTGGGCTCGACGCCCGCACAGGCCGCGCCGGCCGAACCGAGCGCGCTCAGCGGCACCGTGACCGGCAGGTTGCAGGACGGGTCGGGCAGGGTCAAAGGGCTGCTGAACGTGATCAAGTTCAAGCGCGAAGGCAGTCAACTGCTCGCCGTGGGCAAGTTCATCGGGACGATCACCGAGGCTGACGGCACGGTTACCACGGTGCACAAGCGCATCACGATGCCGGTGGCCACCGAGCAGGTGGCCGGTGCCGACAAGCCGTCGGCGGCCGAGAAGAAGGCTGGAGTCGTCAACCAGGTTGCGCCGGAAACCGAGAAGAAGCTCGCCGCCGATGCGGCGCCGGCGGCTGCGGCGCTGAGCTGCCAGGTCCTCGATCTGGTGCTGGGTCCGCTGGATCTCAATCTGCTGGGGCTCAAGGTCCACCTCGACACGGTGCACCTGAACATCACCGCTCAGGGCGGACCCGGCAATCTGCTGGGCAACCTCTTGTGTGCGGTGGCTGGTCTGCTGGACGGTTCCACGGGTCTGAACGGCATCCTCAACAGTCTCGTCGGTCTGTTGAACCGGCTGCTGGGCGTCCTCGGCTAGGAGGTCACCGAGCACGGGCTCAGTCGCAGCGCACCGTGGTCGGGATCATCTGGTAGGACCATCTCCGGCGACCCGGCATGCGACGAGTGCGGCAGGTTTCCACAACCTGCCGCACTCTCGCGTGAGCGGGCGGCCTAGTCAGGCTCGGTGGCGCGTTGCGTCATGTGATACGGCGCGAGGACCTCGAGGAAGAACTCCGACGCCCGCTCGACGACGTCGTCGGTGTCGCGGCCGCCGGAGGCGACCAGAACCTGACCGAAGACCTCGTGGTGGATCCTGACCAGTTCAAGCATGCTGATCCCATCCTCCAGCGAGTGCCGCCCGATCTCGTACGCTCGCCGGCGGGAGGACTCGTCTCGATGCAACAGGTGTCCGTGGAACGCCGCACGATAGTCCCGGAGGACCCGGTCCGCTGGCGTCACGGCACTCGCCCCTGCCGGCCGGGGGCTGAAGCTCCGTCGACCCGAGCCAGGTACTCCAGCGCCTCCTCCAGATCGAGAGCGGTCGGCACCGAGCCCGTGTCGATCCCGAGCTCGACCATGGCGAAGGCCACGTCGGGCTGGATGCCGACGATGGTCGTGACGGCCCCACGGAGCCGGGCCATCTCGGCGACGTTGCGGAGTGTGTGGGCGCCGAAGGAGTCCAGGACATCGAGAGCTGCGACGTCGATGATCACTCCGCGCGAGCGGTGCTGCCCGATCCGATCGATCAGGTCGCGCTGGAACCGGAGCAGCTGAGTATCGTCCAGCGCAGTGTGGATCGATGCGATCAGGTACGGTCCCTGTCGCAGAATCGACACCAACGCCGGCCCGGAGTCCACTTACTCTCCTGCGTCCTCTCGCCGGATCACCCGGTAGCCCAGCAGTCGTTCGGCTTCTTCCAAGCCACCCTGCAGGTCCCCGATGGTGTTCATCTTGCTCAGATCCACACCGATCGTCACCAGCGTCTGCGCGATCTCCGGTGACAGCCCGGTGATGATCACGCTCGCTCCCATCAACCGTGACGCATCGACGGTCCGGACCAGGTGGTTCGCCACCGCCTCGTCGACGTCCGGTGCGCCCGTGATGTCGATCACGACGACCTTCGCCCGATGAGTCCGGATCCCGAGCAGCAGCTGCTCGGTGAGCTGGCGCGCTCGCTCGGTGTGCAGGACACCGATGATCGGCAAGATCAGCAATCGCTCCCGGACGGGGAGGACCGGCGTCGACAGCTCTCGGATCGAGTCCTGCTGCTGTCGGATGACGCGTTCTCGCTCGTCGACGAAGCTCACCGCGACGGTGTTCGCGATCCGGTTCGCGGCCGGTTCGTACGCGTCCAGCACCTGGTTCAGCAACGAGAAGTTGTCCTGGTATTTCTCGAACAGAGAACGCGCCAGAACGTCGCGCAGCAGGAGCACGATGCCGACCACCTCATGGGTCTCGACGCCGCGTGGGATGATCCGCTCGGACAGATCACGCGCATAGTGCTGAAGGGCCTCGACGCTGCCGGTCTCGAGCACCTCGACGTAGTTGTCGTACACCGACGTCGTCTCGTCGGCCATCTCGCGCGGGGTCATGGCTTGCAGCAGGTGAGCCTCCTGGATGCGGTGCTCCCACTCCTGACGCAGCCTGGTGCGGTGCTCGCGCAGATGAGAGACGAGCTGGGGGAGGAGCTGTTGCTCGTCAACCCGTCCCGCGTCGCCCGGCTGCTCGGGATGGGATGTCGATTCCTCGGTCATGGTCGTCCTCTCCATCGCCACTTCGTCATGGTGACCGTCGTGCCACGGCCCAGCTCGCTGGTCACCTCGAACTCATCCATCAGCCGCCGGGCGCCGGGAAGTCCGAGCCCCAAGCCGCTGTAGGTGCTGTACCCGACACTCATCGCCCGCTCCAGGTCGCTGATCCCGGGGCCGGCATCGCGGGCCACCACACGCAGCCCGGGCCTCGGCTCGTCGACCAGCTCGAGATACATCTCGCCCCGGTCGGCGAACTTCACGATGTTGCGGCTGATCTCCGACACCGCGGTGGCGATCACGGTGGTCTCGGTGGTGGAGAAGCCGAGCCGGGAGGCAAGCTCCCGGGCGCCCCGCCGGGCGGTCACGATGTCCGCGTCCGACTCGATCCTGATCCGCAACTCGTTGTCCCGAGGCTGTCCTCGCTGGAGCAGCGGTTCGCTGAGCCCGGCGCAGACCTGGCACTCCAGCAGGTGCCGGGCCGCGTCCACCTCGA
The DNA here is from genome assembly GCA_035719255.1 of Microlunatus sp. GTDB lineage: Bacteria > Actinomycetota > Actinomycetes > Propionibacteriales > Propionibacteriaceae > Microlunatus. Next base: position 17,140 of record DASTGF010000019.1, read on the forward strand.
GCTGTCGTCGCCGGTCCGCGGAGGACAGGGCCAACAACACCGGCCGGCACCGATCGGTAGGTGGCTCGACGCCGTGCAGAGCCAGCAGGTACTCCACGCGGAGCCGCGCCCGTGTGCGGTTGAGCTGTGCGGCGACGGCGCCCGCCGACACGCCCAGCCCTTCCGCCAGGGACCGGGTGTCCTGGCCCGCCACCTCGTGGGCCAGGAGCGTGGCCCGCTCACGTTCGGTCAACCTGGTGAGGGCCTGCGAGATCGCCTCGGCGTCGACCGTCTTCAGCACCTGCTCGTCGGGTGCGGGATCGGCGGAGAAGTCCAGAGCACGGTGCTGGTTGCGCCGCTGCCGATCCCGCTGGGCCCACATCGACTTCACCACGTTGCGAGCGGTGACGATCGCGTAGGCCTCGAGCATCTCCGGGGCGATGCGGTGCGCCTTCGCGAGCACGTTGACCAGGGTCTCCTGGACCAGGTCCTCCGCCTGCGCGGCGTCGGCCACCCTGGACCCGACGATCCGGCGCACGATCGGCAGGAGGCCCGTCACCGCATCGTCGACACCATTGATCGCCGGTGGCCCTTCGGTGCCCTCGAGAGCAGCCATCACAGGGTCGCGATCCGGGCGTGGCGACGGATTTCTGGCTCCGTCGCGTCATGCCGGGTGCCCATCGGGGTCTTCACCCACAGGGAGTCGAGCGGATCGACCCCTCTCGCGGGTGGCGCAGTGATCTGGTAAGCCCGCGGGGCGCGTCGACGTTCCCCGACGTCGGGACGCGAACGGTGTGGTCGCGGGCCGTGCCCCCTTCCCGGCTCGCGGCTACGCCTCGCAGTCGAGTCGAGAGGTCCGCGAGACGTCGCGACCGGTCCGGTAGCGGCCGCAGTCGACCCCGAGTCTGCCGTCGTGACTTCCCCCTGTCTCGGGCGGCGAACGACACCGCGCTGCATCACCGTCAGGCCGGAACTACCGGTCGCTGGTCGTGATACCCCGTGCGGTGCGGGATCAACCTGACTGGAACGGGTCCACTGATGGATGCGTACGGCCCTCGTGATTGACGCCTTGGGGCGGTGGGTACGGCTGTCGAGGAGCAGCGGCGTGCTGAGATCGCAGGGGCATGTCGGCCAGTCGTCGTCCGGAGGTCAGGTCGTGGAACACCAGCGGATCACCGCCCGTCCTCGGCCGACCCCTGCGCCCCGATCCGAGGCCGAGGATCGCGAGGCCGGCGATCGCGAGACCGAAGCCCACCAGCTCATGACCGATCGCCGCGGGACCGGTCATGAGCTCGCCGATCGTGACGCGACCGGTCAGCTGCTCGCCGATCGCTACGCGATCGGTCAGCTGCTCGCCGATCGCTACGCGATCGAGGGCCTGCTGGGGCGTGGCGGCATGGCCGACGTCTTCCGCGGGCACGACGTGCTCCTGCAGCGTCCGGTGGCGATCAAGCGCATGCGCGCGGGGTCAGCCGCCAACCCGGTGCTGCGTGAGCGATTCCGGCGGGAGGCCACGTGGCTGGCCCAGCTGGAGCACCCCTCGATCGTCGCCGTCTACGACACCGGTGAGCTGATCGAGCCGTCCGATGCGGCCGCCGTGCCGTACATGATCATGGAACTGGTGGACGGTCAGTCGCTGCTCACGCTGCTGCGACAGCATCGACGCGTGTCGCCGCAGCGGGCGTTGTCGATGACCGCCGCGGTGGCGGACGCGCTAGCCTGCAGTCACAGCGCCGGCATCATCCACCGTGACATCAAGCCGGGCAACATCTTGCTGACGGCTGCCGGTGAGGTCAAGATCACTGACTTCGGCATCGCGCGTGTGCTCGCTGCCGACCCGGCCATGGGGGCGCCGACGGCGACCCAGACCGGCACCGTTCTCGGTACGCCCCACTACATGTCGCCCGAGCAGGTGCGCGGAGAGCCGGTGGACGCACGCAGCGACGTGTACGCGGTCGGTTGCCTGCTGTTCCAGCTCCTCGCCGGGCGGCCCCCGTTTCTCGGCGACTCGCCCCTCAGCATCGCCTACCAACACGTGGCCGAGCGTCCCGACCCGCCGAGCCGCTACGCACCGGAGGTGCCGGCCGAGATCGACGCCATCGTGGCCACCGCGTTGGCGAAGGACCCGGCCCAGCGTCACCAGACCGCCGCGGACCTGCGCGCCGAGCTCCACGCCGTTCTCGACGGTCGGGCGGGCGCCTCCTCGCCGGGCGCGGGATCGCACATTCGTCCGGTCGCGCCCACGTTGGCACGGCGCAGCCGCCGGAGCGTGCGGTCGCCGGGGTTCACGCCGCTGCTGCTGACCATCATGGTGCTCGGGACGCTCCTCGCCGGCGCCGCAGGGCTGCTGCACGGAACCGACGCCCCGGCGGACGAGCACCGGGCTGCGCTGGTGTCAGCCACCCGGTCCGATGCGTCGAGCACGGCGACGCCACCAGCCGCCGGGCCCAGCGCGGCGGCCGATCCCACCCGATCGACCGCGGCGTCCCCCCGGCCCGGCCCGGGCGTGCCGGCGACGGACCGGCAGCGAACGACGACGCGCGGTTCGGAGGTCACGCGAGGTGGCGGGCCGGCCGGGTCCCGGCCCAAGCCGGCCAACCCAACGCGACCTCCTGGGAAGGCCAAGGCGAAGGATCCCCACGCGACTCACAAGGCGGCGCAGCATCAGCCGGAGCGGAAGGGCAAGCCCGGGAAGGGCAAGCAGTGACCTCCCCGCGGTCCGCTGACCGCTACGAGGCGCGACGTCCCCCGGGGGTCGCACCGACGAGGCGGTCCAGGACTCCGGTCTGGGCCAGGACGGCGAACCGGTCCGGAACGCCCCAATGCTCGACGATGCGCCCGTCGACGATCCGCAGCAGATCGAACACGGTGATGTCGATGGGACGCCCGCTGGGAGGTCCGAAGAAGGCTCCGGTGGCCGTTCCACGTGCTCTGACCCGGACCCAGATCCGGTCGCCGCTCTCGACCGAGTCCTCGATCGAGAAGCTGATGTCCGGCGCCATGGTCCGAAGATCGCGGATGGCTGCTTGCAGGCGGGCAATCGCCTCCGGACCACGCCCCGCCATCCCGAACTGATGCTCGATCAGATCGGCTGAACACAACTCCGTGACGACGTCGGTCCGTCCGGCTCCGAACGCCTCGTCGAACATCCGCCGTACCACGGTCATGCGCGCGCCTGCGCCCTGAGGGGCCTCGGTCCCGGACATGGCACCTCCAAGGGGGTTGTCGAACGTTTCTGCAGTGCTGCTGCTGTGATTGCAGGATGACTGCACTGAACGCATTGATAGTGTTCCCATATGGCACGTGCTGTCAAGGCCCCCTCGACATACCGTCAACACCAGGCAGCAGCCACCAAGCAACGGATCGCGGACAGTGCACGGCGCCTGTTCGCCGCGGACGGCTTCGGTGCCACGAGCATGGAGGCGATCGCTGCCGAGGCCGGCGTGGCCGTGCGTACGGTGTACGCCGCCTTCGGTGCCAAGCGTGAGATCGTGTCGTTCATCTGCGAGCAGTGGCTGGCACGAGCGCGCGCGCGGGAGCGAGCCGAGGAGGTCTTCGCCGAGCCGGATCCCCGCCGCCGCCTCCGGGCTGCGGCGCAGTGGTTGACGGAGCTGTACGGCGCGGGCTTCGACGTGGTGGAGATCTTGGATGCCGCGACCGACGACAGCCCGCAGACCCGGGAGCTGATGCGGGCCAAGCTCGCGGGCCGCAATCACGTTATGGATGCGATGATCGCCTCGCTGGTCGATCATCTGGTGGTCCCGCTGCCCGAGGCTCAGGCCGTCTATCGGGCCCTGGCGGCCCCCGGCGTCTATCGCGAGCTGGTCATCGACTGCGGGTGGTCATCGACGCAATTCGCGCAGTGGTGCGCCGAAGCGCTCGAGCGTCATCTCCTCAGCCGCTGAGGCGAGGGCGGGACGGACCGGGCGGCCCGGACGACCTCGCTACGATGAGCTGACGTCTCGGGGCCTTGAGCAGGGAGGTTCTCGTGCGCCACGACTCGACGAGCGGCACCGACCCGTCCGTACGGCCTTCACCGACCCCGCCCCGGCCGTCAGCCCGGCACACCCCGGAAATCACCGATGCGACCCCGAGTTCGGTCGCAGCCTCGCTGGCCGGCTGGTATCCCGGGATCGACTATCTCGGGGTCGAGTCGATGAGGTCGCGGGTGATGGCACGGCTCGGTGTCTGTTGCTCGATCGTCGCCCTGGTGTCGTACCTGACCTGGCGCGTGCTCTTCACCTTGCCCGCTGGTGGGTGGAACCTCGTGGCCGCCTGGATCTTGGTCGCGTTCGAGCTGTTCCCGATCTTCGGCTTGGTGATCAGAGCCGTCACCTTGTGGAACATCGACTGTGCCCGCCCCGAGCCGGTCGCCGAAGCGGTTCCGGGTCTGCGTGCGGCCGTGTTCATCCCCACGTACAACGAGCCGGTCGAGGTCATCGCCCCGACGATCGCTGCATCGTGCCAGTTGAAGCCCGCGCACCAGACCTGGGTGCTGGACGACGGCGATCGCCCCTGGGTTCAGGAGCTGTGCGCCGCGCTTGGTGCCCGATATGTGCGACGCGACGTGCACAGCCATGCCAAGGCCGGCAACATGAACCACGCCCTGGACGTGATGGCCGCCGAGATCGCCGCCGGCGCCGAGCCCGTCGACGTGGTCGCGGTGCTCGACTGCGACCACGTCCCGCTGCCCGGCTTCCTGACCGCCACCCTCGGCTGGTTTCGCGACGAGAAGCTGGCCCTGGTTCAGGCGCCTCAGGCCTACTTCAACGCGGGTGCGTTCGACGACGACGGCGACACCGGTGAGCAGGGCGTCTTCTTCCACGTCCTGATGCCGGCCCGCAACCACGATGGCGCCGGACCCTTCTGGTGTGGTTCCACATCGCTGATCCGTCTCAGTGCGGTGCGCGCGGTCGGTGGCATCTCGACCGAGACGATCGTGGAGGACATGCACACCACCCTGAACCTGCTGAGGGCAGGCTGGAAGACCGCCTACCACCACCAGGTTCTCGCGGTCGGTCTGGGCCCGGACACGCCCGAGCAGTACCTCCTCCAGCGGCGACGCTGGGGCCTGGGCTCGATGCAGGTCCTGGTGCGTGAGCGACTGTGGGCGGCGAAGCGGTGGCTGTCTTGGCGCAACTACTACGAGTACCTCAGCGGGACCCTGTGGTGGCTGGAGGGCATCGGCACCGTCATGGCGTTCCTGATTCCTGCCGTGGTGTTGGTGTCCGGGGCCGAGGTGTCGACGGCCAACCCCTGGCTGTTCGCGCTCTTCTTCACCGCCATGTTCAGCGTCCGGCTGTGGGGTGCGCGGCGGTTGTTCCGCCTGCATCTGCACTGGCCAACCGCGTTCGCGCTGAGGATCCTCCGCATCCCGGTCGGCCTGTCGTGTCTGTGGTGGCTGCTCAGCCGGCGGACCCTCCAGTTCCAGGTCACGCCGAAGGCGGGAGCCGACGAACGCCTCCGCGGTCAGGCGCCCCGGATCTTGTGGTCTTTGGTGGCGGTGCTCGCAGCTGTTGCGGTGTACGCGGCACTAGGGCTCAGCGGCGTGGTTCCGTGGCACAGCACGGCCTCCGCCACGGTCGCCTCCGGAATGTGGCTGATCCTGGCGGGAGTGGTGCTCGTGATGGGCATCCGCCGGATCCAGTCCACCCAGTACGCCACCTCTCGCCGCAACGCATACCGGGTGGCCGTCGACGTGCCAGTGACCGTGGACGGAGTCGAGGGCCGGTTGATCGACCTTTCCCTCGGCGGCGCCGCTGTTCGGCTGCCGACCCAGGAGGCGGTGGGGGCGAACATCGCCGAACTGCGACTTCCGGGCATGGATCCGATCGTTGCGGAGGTCGTGCTCACGCGTCCCGGCGAGGAGTCCAGCTCGATCGTCTCGCTGCGCGTTCCGGCGAAGGACTGGGGCGCGTATCGCGCGATCGCTCTTTGGCTGTTCCACACTCCTCGCGGTGTGATCACCGGACTGCCCGCGGGCGTGCCGGCGATCGCCATCCGGCCGGGCCTGCGGCGGACACGAGTACCGATCCTCAGCCGTCAGTTTCGCTGAGGATCGATCAAGACGGATAGGGCAGGAGCCGGCGGACCCCGGCCCGGGCCAGCAGCAGTGCGATGATCAACACGGTGACCCGCTCGATCCTGATCCTGGGCCTGATCCGGTCCTGGGCGGCCCCTTCAGTCCTCGAGACCCTCTTCGGCCTCGAGCTCGGCGGCGACTTCGGCGATCGCGAGCTCGATCACGAAACCGAGCGCCTGCGTGATGCGGTCGGCGGCGGACACGATCCGGGGGGTGCCGAGAATCGGGGCGATCGCGATCAACAGACCCTGGACGTCCTCGACGGTAATGCCGGTGTCAGCTGCGGTCTGGGCATTCATGACGTACGAGGCGGTCGGGGCGTCCACAGCGACCAGCGCGGCGAGCCGGGCGAGCATGTGCTCGCGGGCCGGCAGGCTACCGCGGACCACCGATACGGCGGTGATCTCGGCGAGGGCGTCCAACACGGGCTGATCGTCGGGCATGGTTTACCTTCCACTGGACCTCTCGCGGTATCACGACAGGCATCTCGTCTTCGGGTTCACGATGATGCTCCGCGCCGCCCGATGCGGCCTCACCCGCGCTGGGTGAGCCGCCTTCCGATGGATCGCCGAATCCCCGGGAGTCGTGGTTGACGGGAATCGTTCGTGGCCGTACGGTCTTCGCGGCGACGACAAGGAGATCGACACCATGACGCGTGCGAGCGTTTCTCGACGAGGCCTACTGGGCGCTTCGGCGGCTGCGGTGGCGGTCGGCTTGGCCGGTGCCGCCGGGCCGGCGGAGGCCCAGCAAAGATCAGATCCCCGCCATCCCTCGCTGCCGCTGAGGTCAAGCCAGCCCACGTCGACGCAGCTGATCTTGCTCGGCACATCGGGCGGTCCGCCGCCGGACTATGTGAGGACCGGGATCTCGTCGGTGCTGAGCGTCGGCGGCCGCAACTACGTCGTGGACGCCGGGCGGAGCAGTGTGACCCAGTACCTCAACGCCGGACTGCTGTTCGCCCGGCTCGAGGCGATCTTCATCACCCATCAGCACGCCGATCACATCGCCGACTACTACAACTACTTCTTGCTCGGCGGAAATGTCACCAACGACTCCAACGACAATCTCGCCGGCCCGGTTCACGTCTACGGACCGGGCTCGGCGGGTGCACTTCCGCCCGCGGTGAGACCGCCGGCTCCGACGGTGGCGCCGGACCATCCGACGCCGGGCATCAGCGAGCTCACCGCTCGACTTACCGAAGGATTCGCCTACAGCCACAACATCTTCATCCGGGAGACGGCGATCCGGGACGTCCGGACGCTGATCGACGTCCACGACGTCCTCCCTCCGGCCAGCGCCGGCGCGAGCGCCCTGGGCGACACCGCACCACGGATGGCACCGTTCGTGATCGTCGAAGACGACCGGGTTCGGGTCAGCGCCATCCTGGTTCCGCACGGACCGGTGTTCCCGTCCTATGCGTACCGATTCGACACCGACGACGGTTCGGTGGTGTTCAGCGGTGACACCCGCGCCTCGGAGAACGTGGTCCGACTCGCCCAGGGCGCCGATGTGCTGGTCCACGAAGTGCTGGATCTCGCCTTCTACGAGCAACTCGGCGTGCCGGCCCCGCTGCTGGAGCACTTCAAGCAGGGCCACACCCTGACGACCGAAGTCGGCGCGCTCGCCGAGCGTGCCAGCGTCCGCACCCTAGTGCTGTCCCATCTGGTGCCCTCGAACCCGCTCTGGGTGAGTGATGAGGCCTACCGGCGCACCTGTCAGCGTGGTTTCAGCGGGACCGTGCACGTTGGCAACGACCTCGACCGCCTGCCGCTGAGGCGGCGCCGGCGCTGAGCACGGATCCGGCCGCCTCGGGCGTGGTCACCGGCCGGGGGAGTGACTATCGTCGAGCAGGTGGAAGCCTCGCACGGCACCTGTGTCGTGGTCGGCGGCGGACCGGCCGGCATGATCGTCAGCCTCCTGCTCGCCCGAGCCGGGGTCGCGGTGACCGTGCTGGAGAAGCACGAGGACTTCCTGCGCGACTTCCGGGGCGACACCGTCCACGCGTCGACGCTCAGCCTATTGGATGAGCTCGGGTTGGGGGACGCCTTCGCCGCCCTGCCCGCTCGTCTGATCGAGCGGATCGGCGTGGATCTGGACGCGGGCCATTTCGACGTCGCCGATCTCCGCCGGCTGCCGGGCGCGCACCGACACATCGCGCTAGTACCCCAGTGGGACTTCCTCGAACTCGTGGCCGGCGCCTGCCGGGCCGAAACCGGTCACCAGTTGATCATGGGTGCGGAGGTGATCGGCGTGCTGGGATCGCCGGCCGAGGTTCGTGGCGTCCGCTACCGGCATCGAGGCATCGTGCAGACCTTGCCGGCGGATCTGGTCATTGCCTGCGACGGTCGTACGTCCACCGTGCGAGACGCGGTCGGTCGCCGGCCGCGGACGTTCGGCGTGCCGATCGACGTGCTGTGGTTCCGGTTGCCGCGTCGCCCCGGGGATCCCCAGGGCGGCCTCGGACGGCTCACGGCTCGGTTGATGATCGTCCTGATCGATCGCGGTGACTACTTCCAGATCGGCTACTTGATCGCGAAGGGGAGCGATGCCGAGATCAGATCCGCCGGGATCGACGCGTTCCGGGCTCGGTTGGCAGACGCCCTGCCGTGGTTGGCCGACCGGACCGACGACCTGGCCTCGATGGACGACGTGAAGCTGCTGTCGGTTCAGCTCAGTCGGCTGCGGCGTTGGTGGTCACCGGGTCTGCTGTTCATCGGCGACGCCGCCCATGCCATGTCGCCGGTGGGCGGCGTGGGCATCAATCTCGCCGTCCAGGACGCGGTGGCGACCGCCCGTCTGGTGGGTCCGCGGTTGGCGGCCGGCCGGTTGGGTCCATGGCAGCTGATCCGGGTCCAGTTGCGTCGCTGGTGGCCGACGGCCCTCACGCAGTTCGCCCAGAGGCTGGCTCACCGCTTCCTCGTGACCATCGGCCCACTGGGCGGCGCCACAGCTGGGGATGCGGTGCCCCCGATACTGCGCCTGCTGCAACGCTTCCCCCGCCTCCAGGGTGTGCCTGCGCTGGCGGTCGCGATCGGACCCCGGCCCGAGCACGCTCCGATCTGGGCCCACCGTCCCGTATGACTCGGGGCGTTGCGAAGCAAGGACATGTCCTCGGCGGATCCGCCCGGTCGAGGTGGGATCAACGAACCTGCACTCTGAGCTGGTCGGGCCAGCGCAACTGGACGCCCGTGGACTCCAGCAGCCGCTGGAAGTCGGCGAGCAGACCGGGCGAGGATCTCACCTGGCTCGCTCGGACCGCACGCTGGGCGCAGAAGGCGGCCAGGGTGCCGGCCGCTTCGCCGATGCTCCACTCCACCGGTTGCAGACGGAAGCAGCCGTTCGTGATGTGGGTGGCTCCGACGCACTTGCCGGCGGCCAGCAGGTTCTCGATCCGGCGGGGGATCAGGGCTCCGAGCGGGATCTCGAACGGGTATGTCGGGATGTCCAGATACCCGCGACCTGCCGCGCTGGGGTGCAGGTCGATCCGATAGCACCCGACGCCGACCGAGTCGCCGAAGCCCGCGGCCCGGTCCGCATCTGGTCGCGCCTCCACGCCGACATGGGTCTCCAGCACCGTGAACTCCGCGGCGATCCGTCGGCTCTCCCGGACGTACGCCTGGGCCGCCAGACCGTCGGACGTGCCGGCGACCTCCGGGCACAGTCGCAGGCCGGGATATCCGACGCCGCCGTCGGGCCGGGGAGCCTCGGTCTGCAGCCAGTGCACGAAACACAGCGTGAGCTCGCGAGCGGCGACGAGCGTCGCCTCGCGGTCGGCCGGCTCGACGCCGATCAGCGGGGTCAGCCAGTAGTCGATCTGGGGCCAGTTCACCAGCGTCACGTCGGACACGTCGTCGGTGTAGTGCCCGCCGAAGCGGATCCGACGAAAGCTCCACAGATCTCGCTCACCGGGGTCGAACAGCGGCCGACTCATCGCAGCACCGGTCTCCGGTTCCTGGGTCGCCCACCCCAACTGCGGACCGGGCCAGAAACCGGCCCGGTAGTCGTGCCAGAAGGCGTACGGCTCAGGCGTCCCCTGAGCTCGCCGAAGGGCGGCTGGGGTGGGCTGCGAGCGGTTCAGCGCGCCGGACGTGGGCCGGTCGATCGTGTGGTCCTCGCCCGGGCGCCATTCCAGCGCGGCGCACCAGGTGATGGCCTGCTGGTCGGTGGGGTCGGCAGGCCCATCCAGAGCGTGCGGCTCACCCGTGGTCGCGGCGGACTCCGCACCCACGACGTGCTCGCAACCGGCCAGCGGCAGCACGTCACCTTCCTCGGTGGCGTCCAGCACCGAGCGCGCCGTGATGATCATGGAATCACCGGTGGCCAGGTCGGTGAACGCGAGCGATCGGATCCGATCACTGTCGAGGTCCGCGTCCTCCGGTCGATGTTCGAGCAGGACCGTGAGCAGTCCCCGCTGGCGGGCCGGTTGGAGCAGATCCTCGATCGCGGCGCGGAACTCCAAGGGTTCGGCGCTCAGTGCACTGACCCAAGCTTGCCCCGGATTGAGGTACGGGTCCCGGCGGGCGCGGTTGGTCAGCCGACGGGTTCGCCGGTAGCGGTCACGCACCTCGTCCCGCAGGCGCCGATACCGAGCCGTCGTTCCGGTCGTCTCGACCCACGGGTGTTCGTCGGGCGGCACGGCCTGAGCCGTCAGCTGCCCGCCGAGCCACCGGGTGGACTCGGTGAGGACCACCCGGGCGCCGAGATGAGTGGCCGCGAGAGCGGCGGCCACCCCGCCGCAGCCGCCCCCCACCACGAGGACGTCGCAGTCCATCTCCATCGGAGCTCCTCCATCGCGATCGGTCGGTGCACGAGGCGCCCACCCGATGAACCTACGCCGGCGCCGGCATGCATTCCGGCGCCGGTGGGGCCGGGGTACGGTGCCCCCGATCACCGATGTCGTCGACGTGAAGGAGTTCGATCAACATGGCCATCCAACACACCGTCGTCTTCCGACTCCGGCACGAGCCCGGCTCAGCGGCCGAGGCGGAGTTCCTCGAGACAGCCCGCCAGACATTGACCGGGATCGACGGGGTATCGGAGTTCGTGATCAACCAGCAAGTCAGCGCCAAAAGCGATCTCGACTGGCAGTTCTCGATGGAGTTCGCCGACCAGGCTGCCTACGACGCGTACAACGACCACCCTGATCATGTCGGCTTCGTGGCCGACCGCTGGGTTCCGGAGGTCGCGGAGTTCCAGGAGTTCGACTTCGTCCCGCGGTGACACCACCCCCTGGATTCCCTGCCGCCGTGGAACCACCAGGCCCCGGCACGCAAAGCGGTCCGGTCAGTGCACCTGAACCCTGAGCACGCCGAAGGGTCCGGGTGGTGCGCGTCGACGGACTCAGCGCGCTGGTGGTGCGCTTCGACGGGCCGGCACCAGCACGCCGATCATGGAGACACCGATCGTCGCGATCATCAGCACGGCCATCGGGACAGCGGTGTGCTCCCCACCCACGCCGGCGATCGGCGCGATCGTTCCCGCGGCGACCCACTGCACGAACCCGAGCACCGCGGAACCGGTGCCCGGGTGCCCGGGCACCTCGGCGGACGCGAGGGCGCCGGCGTTCGGCCCGATCATGCCCTGGGCGGTCATCAGCACGAGGAAGCTGATCAGCGCGATGATCAGGGGTGTGCCGAACCAGAGGGCACCGATCAGCATGGCGATCCCGGCCGCGAGGGCCGCCACCTGTCCGACGAGGATGACCGTGCGCGTTGGCACCCGGCCCGCGAGCCGGGCGGCGATCAGCGCAGCCACGGTCATCCCGGCGGCGTTGAGAGCGAAGTCGAACGAGTACCCGATCGGGGACATGCCGTTCATCGACTGCAGGACGAACGCCGACGTCGCGACGTACGCGAACACCGCGCCCATCGCGGCCCCGGAGACGATCACGTAGCCGACGTACCGCCGGTTGCGCAAGACCTGCCGTCCGGCGACGGCGAAGGCTCGCAGGCCGCCCGCATGGCGTCGCTCGCGAGGCAGCGTTTCCGGCACGGTCACCACGACGCACACGAGCATTGCGATGCCCAGCGCCGCAACGATCCAGAACGAGACCCGCCAGTGCGACAGGCGCAGGATGATCGCCCCCAGCAGTGGGCCGACGATCGGTGCGATGCCGCCGACGGCAGCGATCACATTCAAAACCCGGACCAACTGTGCGCCGGTGGCGAGATCGACGATCACGGCCCGCCCGATCACCATCGCCCATCCGCCGGCGAATCCCTGGACGAAGCGGGCCGCGGCCAAGACGGCGATGGTCGGTGTCACCGCGGAGACCACTGAAGCGATCGACATGACCGCGATGGCGGCGAGCAGCGGCATCCGGCGGCCGCGTTGATCGGACACCGGGCCGCCCACGAGTTGTCCGAGAGCCATCCCGACGAAGAAGGTCGTCAAGGTCAGCTGCACCTGGGTCGCGGTGGCCGACAGATCGCCGGCCACCCGCGGGAAGGCCGGGACGTACATGTCGGTCGCCAACGGTGCGATGGCAGTCAGAAAGACCACCGTGGCCACCACGGAGATGGTGACCCTGGCAGTGTCCCGGGGTGCCGCGTCGAGCCGCTCGATTGGTTCGGTCGTTAGGTCGGTTGCGGTGATGGTCACGGGCGACTCACTTCCTGAGCTGGTGATGCGGCGGTGTCGGGGTCGTCGATGCTTTGACTCCGCTCACGTCACGAGCCACGGTGCTCGGGAGTGGCGTACGACCGACTGCACTTCCAGGAAAGCGCGTTCTGTGCCGTGGAGGGAGTCCCTGTCGAGGGGTGTACTCGCGGGGCATGGCTGTCACCGGAGCGCTGCGTCGCGCATGGCCGGTGGTCGGCGCCACTGGGCACGGGTCGCGCAGAGTCGGGGCGTCGACGTTTGTTACGCCGGCGAAACCCTCTGAAGCGCTGGATCGGATAGGAAGTGTCACGACCCTTCGATCTCGACGGTGAGACCGCTGAACCCGACGATGTCGCAGGAGGATCGAGTGACCGATCAAGCCCTAGCGGACGGCTCGATGTCACCCCCACGGCGGAGACCGATCTGGGGATCACTGTTCTTCCAGCTGATCACCGCCATCGTGGCCGGCATCCTGGTCGGCTGGCTCTGGCCGGAGGCGGGCGCGGCGCTGAAGCCGCTGGCCGACGGCTTCATCAAGTTGATCAAGATGCTGATCGCGCCGATCATCTTCTGTACCGTGGTGATCGGCATCGCGCACGTGGGCGATCTGAAGTCGGTGGGCCGGATCGGCGTCAAGGCCCTGATCTACTTCGAGGTCGTCACGACGTTCGCCCTGCTCTTCGGTCTGATCGTCGGGAACGTGCTGCAGCCGGGTGCGGGTTTCAACGTGGATCCGGCGACGCTGACCACCGGGGAGGAGGCCCTGGCCCAGAAGACCGCCAACGGTGAGCTGCCCCACACGGTCCAGTTCCTGCTGAACATCATCCCTTCGTCGGTGTTGTCGGCCTTCGTCGACAACGTGCTGCTCCAGGTGCTGTTCTTCGCCGTGCTGTTCGGCCTCGCGTTGGCGAAGCTGTCGCGGCAGTCGCCAACGCTCTACCGGGTGATCGACCAGTCGAGCCACGTCTTCTTCACCATCGTCGGCTGGGTGATGCGGCTCGCCCCGCTGGGCGCGTTCGGCGCGATGGCCTACATCATCGGTCTCTACGGGATCGGGTCCTTGGCCAGCTACGGCAAGCTGATCGGGGCCTGCTATCTCGCCGCCGTGTTGTTCATCGGCATCCTCGGTCTGATTGCCTGGCGATTCGCCGGGATCAATCTGTGGCGGATGCTGGTCTACATCAAGGACGAGTTGTTCTTGGCCCTAGGGACGGCATCGACCGAGGTGGTGCTGCCCCGGATCATGGCCAAACTGAGCCATGCCGGCTGCAATCGTGCCGTCACCGGATTGGTCGTTCCCACCGGCTACTCGTTCAACCTCGACGGAGCCACGCTCTATCTGTCCATCTGCGTGCTGTTCCTGGCTCAAGCGCTCGGTGTGGAACTCAGCATCGGTGAGCAGATCGTGGCCGTCTTGGTGCTGATGCTCACGTCCAAGGGTATGGCCGGCGTTCCGGGCTCGTCCTTCCTGGCGCTGTCGGCAACCATCTCCGCGATCGGTCACGGCGCCATCCCGGTCGCGGCGGTGGCATTGTTGCTCGGCGCGGACCGGATCATGGACTCGATGCGAGTGTCGGTCAATCTGATCGGCAACTGCGTGGCCACCTTCGTGGTCGCCAACTGGGATCGCAAGCTGGACCACGATCGGGCCAGGCGCGTGCTCGCCGGTGAGGACGTGCCGCCGATCGAGGAGAACGTCGAGACCCACGAGATCACGCCGGAGGAGGAGCTGCTCAGACGCTGACCGGCCGGTGTCCGGGTCGGGCTCGCACCCGCGCTGCGGCGCCCGCTCAGGAACCTGTGCCAAAGTCCTCGATCCGCGCGTCATCGAGGATCGCATCCTCGAAGACGGCGCCGGTCAGGTCGGCGCCGGTCAGCACCGCCCGGCTGAGGTCCGCGCCGGTCAGGTCGGCGTTGCGCAGGTCGGCACCGGTGAGCGCTGCACCGCCGAGTCGGGCACCGCGGAGATCGGCGTCGCGCAGATCGGTGGCCAGCAGCTGGGCGCCGGACAGATCGGCTCCGGCGAGCCGGGCGGCCCTCGCCGTCGCGCCGATGAGGGTGGACCCGGTCAGCCGGGCGCGATCGAGCACGGCACCGGACAGCTCGGCATAGTCCAGCTGCACGTCGGCCAGATCGACCTCGGGCAGCACGACGCCGGCGAGCGACACGCCCCGCAGATCCCGGGGATGCTCGTGATCACGGTCCGGCAGCCGGACCACCAGCGGCGTCCAATCGGTCGACGCGGTGAGCGCGGCGATGACGGCGGAGCGGATGGCGTCGCCCTGGACCCCGCTCCAGCGTTCGCGCGCCGCGGTCTGCGCGCGCGAGAGCTCGGGGCCGATGTCGAAGGCCATCGTGATCACGGATCCCTTTCTCGGTTCGAGTGACGGGGTCGGGTCCGGGAGGATCGACCCCGATCACTCGTAGGTGTCGTTGCGGAGCTGGGTGGCTCGATTCTCCAGCTGCTGGATCGCGGGCTCCTCGGCGACCAGGCCGGCCTCGTTCTGCGCGGCCTGGAGCCGTGCGTTGACGGCGTCCGCCTCGTTCATGATCGCCTGACGCTCGGCCTGGAGCGCCGGTCGCCGGGCCGCGCTGACGTCCCGCCAGATCGTCCGGTCCAGACCTTCGGCCGTGTCGCGGGCCCGGTTGACCCGCCCGCTGAGCCGCGGTCTGATCACGGCCGGATCGCCTTGACCCACCCAGCGCCCGTTCTCCTGGACCCATTCGTGCGGTCGGCTCGCGGGCCAGCCGATGGATCCCAGGAACTCGTCCACCCGACGCAACAAGGCGGCCGCCTGCTCGAGCTTCTCCAGCACGACTCGCGTACCCCGCTCGGTGATGCCGGGTCTGGGGTTCGCGGCCTCGTTCCGGAGCGCGTCGCGGGCACCGGCGACCGCATCGCGGGCGTTCTGGAGATCCCGGATGTGGTCGAACGGACGCTCGTTCGGATCGGCCGGCCCGACCCGTTGGCCGGCCGCCTCCTTGCGGGCAGCGGCGTAGTGGTTGGTCACTTTGCCGTCGCCACCACGGTTGTAGTCCCCGAGCGGGTCGTACGCCTTCTCGGCGATGACCCGGAGCGCGTCGGCCGCTTCCGGGCTGATCCCCAGCTCTGCGGCCGACGGTGAGCCCAGCAGATTCCGGTTCGCTGCCTCAGCCGTGTCGAGGTCGGCGGCGATCTTCTCCGCCCGTGCTCCGAGGTTGTCGATCTTGCGGGCCGAGTCCGCGGTGGCGACCTCGCGTTCGACGGCAGCCCGCTCGGCGGCCAACCGCTCGATCTCGGCCTGCAGTCGGGTGAGCTGGGTGCGGTTGTCGGGTGAGACCCGGTTGCGATCGGGGATCCGGGCCCGGAGATCGGCGATCCGACGGGTCAGGGCCTGGAGCAAG
>DASTGF010000020.1:0-12093 GCA_035719255.1 Microlunatus sp.
ATCAGCCGGGCCCAGCTCCTCGAGCTCGACGTGAGCTCGTCGGCGATCGGTCGCCGGGTGTCGTCCGGCGAGCTCCGGCCCGTCTTTCCTGGGGTGTACCGCCATGCGTCGACCACCCTCTCGCCGGAGGTGAGGCTCCGCGCTCTGGCGCTCCGAGTCGGTCCGGAGGCGGTCATCGCCGGCCGCTGGGCGGCGTGGTGGCATGGGCTGGCGAAGCTGGCGTTCGGGCCGATCGGCGTGATCGTGCCGCCCCACCGATGGCCGCCGCGCCTGGTGAACGTCGAGGTCAGTCGTCGTGCTCTGGATCCGGCAGACCTGACGGTCGTGCGTCGGCTGCGCGTCACCGGCCGGGCTCGAACGGTCATCGACTGCGCGGCCTCGGATGATGCCGAGGACATCCGGGACGCCGCGCTGCAGCGCGGTACGTCCATGTGGTCGCTGGACCGGGCGCTTGAGCGGCTGGGGTCTGGCCGAGGGGTGGCCGGCGCTCGCCGGCTGGTCGAGGGTGCGCGGGGTGGCGGTGAATCGCATCCGGAACGGGTCTTATTGCAGGCCCTTCGCGCGCGCGGTGAAGAGGCATGGGTTGCGGCAGTGCGCGTTCGGGTCGGCCCCGGTGAGGACTTCTGGGTGGATCTGGCGATCGAGGACATCCGACTCGGGATCGAGGTCGACGGCTGGACCGTGCATTCGCAGGCCGAGAAGTACCACTCCGACCGGGGTCGGCAGAACACCTTGATCATCTCGGGCTGGACCATCCTTCGATATACGCCGCGTCATATCCGGGACGATCTGGAGGGGGTGGTCGACGAGATCCTGGGCTTCGCCGCCACTTTGCGCAGGGATCGAACCATGTCGGCCGGCCGCGCCGAGGCCCGCGGGTAGCGCCCTCCGGACTTGCGAGACCTTCGTCCTCCTCTCGCCGAACGCGGGTCCATGCCCGCTGGCCGGGCAGCGCTCTTCGCTCGGGGTGGCGGGCATTCGGTGCGTCTGGTGCGGTGGGGGCGGGGGTGGTTCGGCGGGGCTGGTCCGGGGGCGGGCCTGGCTGGTCCGGGTGAGTGAAGGTTGGTGCCCGCTGGCCGGGCAGCGCTCTTCGCTCGGGGTGGCGGGCATCCGGTGCGTTCTGGTGCGCCGGGGGCGGGCCTGGTTCGGGGGCGGGCCTGGCTGGTCCGGCACAAGTGAAGGCTTGCGCCGCTGCCCGGGCACCACCTGTTCATCGGCGTTCTGCCTGGCGATGCTGGCTTGGTCGTGGTTGACGATGATCTCGGTGCCCGCCTCGGCGGCTTCGAGCGACCGGCGCCGGGGTCGGATGATCGCGGAGCAACCCCGAGTGCGCAGATCAGGCGGTGGCGGCGGGCCGCGTGCGGGCCGCGCGTTCCTGGAGCAGCGTCAGCAGATCGCGGACGGCCGCGGGCACCTTGGCCTGGCGGCGGTACAGGGCGACCATCGTGACACCGACCGGGTCGCCCGCGAGCGGACGGGCGACGATCAGGCCGGCTCGCTCCAGCGGGTCGCCGCGCACGCTGTAGTCCGGCAGGACCGTCAGCCCGATGCCTTCGGCAACCATGAGCTTGCCCATCTCGGCGCCGTCCGTGCTGTGCCAATCCGGCGGCAGGTCGGAGCCGAACAGACGGTGCGCGTACCGGTGCATGAGGTAGCCGGCCCGCATGGCCACGAAGCGCTCGCCGCGCAGATCGTCCACCGTCACCGACTCCCGTTGAGCCAGCGGATGAATCGCGGGCAGAACGGCTACCGTGTGCCCTTGCACCAGCGGCACGGCTTCCAGATGTGGCGGGACGTCGTCGCCCTCCAACAGGTTCACCAGGCCGAGGTCGAGCGTGCCCTCCGACAGACCCACCTGGATCTCGTCCTGCTGCTGGTTGCGAATCTCGACCGTCGAGCCCGGGTGCTGCTGCTGGAGGCTGCGGACGGCCGGAAGGACCAGCGAGGCGGTGCCGGCGTTGACCGTCCCCACCCGCAGCAGCCGTCGCGTCGTGAGCTGGTCGCTGGCCGTGGCACGCAGGCGGTTCACCGACTCGAGCACGTCCACCATCGGCTGGAGAAGTTCGCGTCCGGCAAGGCTGATCCGCACCCCCGCCCGATGCCTGTCCAGCAGTGTCACCCCGAGTTCGCGCTCCAGCTTGCTGATCGACTCCGACAGTGCCGACTGGGACACATGCAGGTGCTCGGCGGCCCGGCGCAGCGAGCCGTATTGGGTGATTGCCGCGAAGAACTCGAGCTGTTCGATCCTCATGGTCCATCCAGTGTTCGGTAATCCCGAACCGGTGTTCGTCGTTGCCGGGTGCCACGGGCTCGCCGTCCGAAGGAGACTACGTCTATCGTGTTGGCAGACAAAGCAAGCTTGAGCAATCGTGGGTGGAGGTGTGACGTGCGATCGACGGATCTGACCGCGCGCCGTCACGTGGACCTCGGCCGCACCTGCAGCTGCCTGTGTCGATGAGCTGACGGCGCACCTCAGCAGCTTGACCGCAACGCCACGTCGCGTTCGGCTCCCTTCTCACGTGTTCGCGGTCGGCCGCTGCCCGCTCCTCAGGACTCGATCAGCGCCCACTGCCCCACGCCCGCTGCACGGAAGCTGACGCCGCCCGACCGCCGGGCCGGACCGACCCCGCAGGTCCAGTCGAATCTCACGATCCACACCGACCCGAAGCTGCAGGCCAGTCGGCACCGTGCCCGCGAACAGGTCGATCCCACCAAGCACAAGGAGCCTCACCCCATGAGTACGAACGAAGCTCTGTCCATCGACAGTGTGCAGGCCGCAACAGCCGTGCGTCCCGGAACGCCCGAGTGGACCAGGCTTCTCGAGCGCATCGCCGAGGGAGCAGCGGATCGCGAGCGCGACCGGGTTCCCCCGATCGACCTCATCGCCCTGGTCAAGGAGGCCGGCGTCGGTCGGCTCCGCCTTCCTGTCGAGTTGGGCGGCGCGGGGCTGACGCTTCCCGAGCTCTTCGCCGCGCTGATCGACCTCGCCGAGGCCGACTCCGCGGTCCCACACATCCTGCGGACGCACTTCTGGTTCGTCGAGCAGCATCTGCAGGCGATCGAAGACCCGCAGTTCCGCCGTCGGCTCGTCGAGATCGCCGGCGCCGACAAGCTGGTCGGCAACGGTTTCAGCGAGCAGAACAAGAAGGCGGTCGGCCTGAATTTCGACACCGAGTTCACTCCGGACGGCGACGGATACCGGCTCAACGGCACGAAGTACTACTCGACGGGCTCGATCTATTCCGACTACACCGAGATCTGGGCTGCCGCACCGGACGGGCACATCGCCGCAGCGGTGCTGCCGGTCGATCGCGAGGGCGTTTCGATCCTTGACGACTGGGACGGCTTCGGCCAGCGCCTCACCGGTACCGGCACCACTGTGCTCGACAACGTGCGGGTCGAGGCGGATGAGTACTTCGACCTCGGGGGACCCGATGACGCACCGGTTCCCGGATATCAGGGTGCGTTCCTGCAGCTGACGCTCCAGGCGTACACGGCCGGTGTGCTGCGCGCCGTCCGCAACGACGCGCTGGCCCTGGTCAAGCGCCGCGCTCGCAATTACAGCCACTCGGCTCAGCCCCTGACACCTACCGAGGACGCCCAGGTCCTGCAGGTCATCGGCGAGATCGCCGCCGACGCCTTCGCGGCCGAGGCCATCGTGCGCAGGGCCGCCGAGGCGATCGGAGTTGCGGCCGATTCGGTCGTCGACGGCGTCCCGTCGGAGGAGGCCGCCGAGGCCGCGCAGCTCGCCGCCGCACAGGCCAAGGTCGCGATCGACCGGTTCTCGTACGCCACCGCGGCGAAGTTGTTCGACGTGGGGGGCACGTCCGCCACCCAGGCGGCGTGGAACCTCGACCGGCACTGGCGCAACGTCCGCACGATCTCGACGCACAACCCGACCTTCCTCAAAGCGACGGCGATCGGGGCCAACCTCCTTCACGGCACGGCGTTCCCCGCGAACGCCTACTTCTGAGCCGGCCCGCTTCCGGGATGCCTGCTCCTGATCGGCAAGCGGAGCAGCGTCCCGGGCGATCGGCCGGAGCGCACGAGGCCGCCAGCGCACCGGCCCAAGCACGACCGGCCGGCCAGGCATCAGCACACCCACCAACGTTTTCAGGAGTACTCATGTCCGAAGTTCAGAACCCCATCCAGTTCGCGTACTGGGTGCCCAACGTCAGCGGTGGCCTGGTCGTGAGCGACATCGAGCAGCGCACCGACTGGAGCTACGACTACAACGTCAAGGTCGCGCAGCTGGCCGAGAACAACGGCTTCGACTACGCCCTGAGCCAGGTGCGGTACACCGCGTCCTACGGCGCCGACCAGCAGCACGAATCGACCAGCTTAAGCCTGGGCCTGCTCACGCAGACCGAGCGCCTCAGGGTCATCGCGGCCGTCCACCCCTACTTCTGGCACCCCGCCGTGCTCGCGAAGTGGCTGATCACGGCCGATCACATCTCGGGCGGCCGGGTTGCCGTCAACCTCGTGTCCGGCTGGTTCAAGGATGAGGCGGTTGACCTCGGCGTGCGCTGGCTGGAGCACGAGGAGCGTTACCGCAACACCGAAGAGTTCATCCGCGTGCTGCGTGGCCTGTTCGAGTCGGCCCGGAAGGGCCCGTTCACCCACCTGGGCGACTTCTACCAGATCCACGATTTCCAGCTCAAGCCCGGACCGGTGGACGTCCCGGGCCGTGCGCACCCGGAGATCTTCCAAGGCGGCAACTCGACGGCGGCTCGCCGGGTGGCCGGCAACGTGATCGATTGGTACTTCTCCAACGGCAAGGACTTCGACGGCTTCACCGAGCAGTACCTCGAGGTGAACCAGAACGCCGCTCTCGCCGGTCGGGAAGGGGCCGTCAAGTTCGGTCTCAACGGCTTCGTGATCGCTCGCGACACGGAGAAGGAGGCACAGGACGTACTCGAGGAGATCATCGCCAAGGCGAACCCCGACGCGGTCGAGGGATTCCGCCAGGCCGTCCAGCAGGCCGGCGCCAGCACCGGCGACAAGAAGGGGATGTGGTCGGACTCGACGTTCCGTGACCTCGTCCAGTACAACGACGGCTTCCGGACCGGGCTGATCGGTACGCCCGAGCAGATCGCCACGCGCATCGTCGAGTTCAAGAAGCGCGGTGTCGACCTGTTCCTGCTCGGGTTCCTGCACTACCTCGAGGACATCGAGTACTTCGGCAAGAACGTGCTGCCGATCGTCCGCCAGCTCGAGAAGCACGCCATCGAAGCCGGCGAACTCACTCCCGCCTGACCCAATCCGACGAGCAAAGAAGAAGGCCATGACCAGTTCAATCCGAGAAGCGTCCACGAGCGTGCCGTGGGCGGGCCAGGCAGCGCCGCACACCGCCGACGAGTGGCTGCAGCGCGCCACCGAGGTCGCCGGCATCCTCGCGGCCGACGCGGTCGAGCGTGACCGCGCCCAGGCCGTTCCGCAGGCCGAGATCGACCTGCTGAAGTCCGCCGGCCTCGTCACCCTGCTCGGCCCGGCCGCGCACGGTGGTGCCGAGCAGCCGTGGACCGTGGCCTACCAGGTCATCCGCGAGGTCGCCTCGGGCGATGGCTCGATCGGGCAGCTGTTGGCGTACCACTACCTGTGGGCGTGGGCCGTTCGCCTGGTCGGCACCGCCGACCAGGTCACGGCCGTCGAGGAGCTGTACACGACGAACAACCTCTTCTTCGGCGGCGCCGTCAACCCGCGCGACGACGACCTGGTCATCACCGACCTGGGCGAAGAGATCGAGTTCAACGGCAGCAAGTCGTTCTCGACCGGTTCAAAGGTCAGCGACCTCACCGTGCTCGAGGGCGTCCTGAAGGGCACCGAGCGGCATGTGTTCGCGATCGTGCCGAGCAAGCAGGACGGCATCGTCTACAAGGACGACTGGGACAACCTCGGTCAGCGTTTGACGGAGTCCGGTGGGGTGGAGATCACGGGCGTTCGCGTTCCGTGGGGCGCCGCGGCCGGCTACGTGAACAAGGAGTTCGCGCCGTTCGAGCCCCTGCACTACGCCACGCTCAACGTCCCGGCCATCCAGCATGTGTTCACCGAGTTCTACCTCGGCATCGCCAAGGGTGCGCTCAAGGCGGGCACCGCCTACACGCGGTCGGCCACCCGGGCCTGGCCGTACGGCGGTGACAACAAGGAGTCGGCCAGCGAGGAGTGGTACATCCTCGAGGGCTACGGCCGCCTCCAGTCGAGCCTGTGGGCCGCGGAGGCGCTGGCCGACGCCGTGGGCGAGGAGCTCGCGGGTCTGCTGCACGCCGACCGCGAGTCGGTGACCGCTGCGCAGCGTGGCTACGCCGCGGTGCGGGTTGCGGCCGCCAAGCAACAGGCGATCGACGTCGCCCTCGAGGCCGGCACGAAGATCTTCGAGCTGACGGGGGCTCGGGCGACGAGCAGCAAGGTCGGTCTGGACATCTTCTGGCGCAACATCCGCACGCACTCGCTGCACGACCCGGTTGCGTACAAGCGCCGCGAGGTCGGCGAGTACGCGCTGCGCAACAAGCTCCCCGAGCCCAGCTGGTACACGTGAGAACTGGCCGACACCGGCGGATCTGAACAATGACCAGGCCAGTGGTTCTTCGTTCCCGCACGGACGCGGAGGAGTCGGCCAGGAGACTGGCCGCCTCGTTCGCCGTGGACGCCGCCGACCGCGATCGCGAGCGTCGCCGGCCATTCGCCGAGATCGACGCGTTGTCGCAGTCCGGTCTGCTGGGCATCGGCGTTCCCGCCGAGTTCGGTGGGGCGCAGGTGCCGGTGGCGAGCCTGGTGGAGGTGTTCCGCGTCCTCGCCGGCGCCGACCCGAGCATCGCGCAGATCCCGCACAGCCACTTCGTGTTCCTCGAGGCGCTGCGCCTGGCCGGCACCCACGAGCAGCAGGCGCGGTTCTTCGCCGAGGCGCTCGCCGGCGCCCGCTTCGCCAACGCCCAGACCGAGCGCGGGTCGAAGACCGTCACCCAGGACGCCACCAGGCTCCTGCGCCGGGAGACCGGCGGCTACCTGCTCGACGGCGAGAAGTTCTACGCGACCGGGTCGCTGTACGCGGACTGGCTGGTCGTGCGCGCGGTGCTGGCGGACGCCCCGCCCGGGCCGAACGGCCTGCAGCCGAAGGTCATCGCGTTCGTCCGGCGCGACACCGACGGCATCACCGTGGTCGATGACTGGGACGGGCTCGGGCAGCGGACCACGGCGAGCGGCACGGTTCGGTTCGCGGGCGTGCTGGTCGACGACGAGGCCGTCGTGCCGTACGAGTCGATCTTCACCGGTCCGTCGACCTACGGGGCGCGCGCGCAGGTGTTGCACGCGGCCCTCGACGTCGGCATCGCCCGCGGGGCTCTCACCGCTGCGGTCGGTGCGGTGGAGCAGGCCCGACCGTGGTTCGAGGCCGGCGTCGAGCGTGCCGCCGACGACCCGCTGACGGTCCAGCGGGCCGGCGAGGTCGAGATCACCGTCCGCGGGGCCGAGGCCCTGCTGCGGGAAGCGGCCGACGCGATCGACGCCGCCGAAACCGACCTGACCGATGCGTCGACGGCAGATGCGTCAGTGGCGACCGCGATCGCCAAGGTCGCCGCGTCACGCGCATCGCTCGAAGCGTCCACGGCGCTGTTCGAACTCGGCGGCACCCGTTCCGCGCTCGACTCGCTCAACCTCTCGCGGTACTGGCGCGACGCCCGGACCCACACCCTGCACGACCCGGAGCGATGGAAGGTGCAGCACGTCGGGCGCTGGGTTCTCGACGGCACACCACCACCACGCCACGGTCAAATCTGACGGGAAACACCATGAGCTTGACGTTCCACTGGTTCCTGCCCACGTACGGCGACTCACGGTTCATCGTCGGGGGCGGTCACGGCCTGCCGGCCGGTGTGGCCGGAGGCGACCGAAAGGCCACGATCGGCTACCTGTCCTCGATCGTCCGGGCCGCGGAGGACTTCGGCTTCACGGGTGCGCTGACCCCGACCGGGGCGTGGTGCGAGGACGCCTGGCTGACGACCGCGATGCTCGCGCGCGAGTCCGAGAGACTGGCCTTTCTCGTCGCGTTCCGCCCCGGGCTGATCAGCCCGACATTGGCCGCGCAGATGGCCGCGACGTTCAGCGCCCATGCGCCGGGCCGGCTGTTGTTGAACGTCGTCACCGGTGGAGAAGCGCACGAGCAGCGCTCCTACGGCGATCACCTGTCCAAGGACGAGCGCTACGCCCGGTGCGATGAGTTCCTGACCATCGTGCGGCGCCTGTGGGCCGGCGAGACCGTCACGTTCCGTGGGCAGCACCTCGACATCGACTCGGCCCGCCTGCCAACGCTGCCCGATCCGGTGCCGCCGCTCTACTTCGGCGGCTCCTCCCCGGCCGCGGGCCCGGTGGCGGCGACGCACAGCGACGTCTACCTGACCTGGGGCGAACCCGTCCCGGCAGTCGCCGAGAAGATCGCATGGATCCGGCAACTCGCAGCCGAGCGTGGCCGCGCCGTCCGCTTCGGCATCCGGTTGCACGTGATCACGCGGGACACTCAGCAGGAGGCCTGGGTGCAGGCCGGCCGGCTCCTGGACGTGCTCGGCCCCGAGGTCGTCGAGGCCGCCCAGGCCGGACTGGCGCGCAGCGAGTCCACCGGACAGCAACGGATGCGCGCCCTGCACGAGGCCAGCCGCGGCGACGGCTCCTGGCGCGACGCCCGACGCCTGGAAGTGACGCCGAACCTGTGGGCCGGCGTCGGACTCGTTCGCGGCGGCGCCGGGACGGCTCTGGTCGGCAGCCACACCGAAGTGGCCGACCGCATCGCCGAGTACGCCGCGGTCGGGATCGACGAGTTCGTGCTCTCGGGCTACCCGCACGTCGAGGAGCTGTACTGGTTCGGCGAAGGGGTGCTCCCCCTGCTCGCCGATCGCGGCCTGTTCGGCCTGCGCCACGCCCACGCTGCCGGTCACACCGCCTTCCTCCCCGCCGTCAGTTCGTAGGAGCCCCACCCATGCGCGTTTCCGTCCTGGCCGACACCGGCGGGTCCGAGGTCGTTGCCGCGGTCACCGCGGGTGACGTCGTCGTGACCAGCCCGACCGACACAGGCACCTGCACCATGCGTGCCGTGCCGCTGATGCCCGGCGGGCACCGGAGGCAGGCTCTGGTGCCGGAGGTGTTGCTGACACCGATGCTGTCCGACATCGGCTCGAGCACACCGACCGCGGGGCTGTTGCTACTCGACTCGTCCCGGGACACGGCCGATGTGCTGGACGGCCGGCTGCCCGTCGCGCGCCGGCAGTTCGCAGGGGCGGTGCCGCGGTGACCGCCGTGCTCGCCCGTCACCGCGCGTTGCGGCGCGTGTTCGGCACGTACCCGACTGGAGTCGCGGTCGTGGCCGCGCTGGTGGACGGACGGCCCGTCGGGTTGGCGGCGAGTTCGTTCGTGCCGGTGTCGCTCGAACCGCCGCTGGTGTCGGTGTGTGTCGCGCACACGTCGACCACCTGGCCGGTCCTGCGCGGCGTCCCGCGGTTGGGGATCAGCGTGCTCGGCGCGGACCAGGAGGCGGTCGGGCGCCAGCTCGGAGCGCGGGTGCCCGACCGGTTCGCCGGGCTGCAGTGGAGCGTGTCCGGCAGCGGCGCCGTGTCGCTCGACGGCGCCGCGGCCCGCTTGGAATGCAGCGTGTACCAGCACGTGTCGGCGGGTGACCACGACATCGTCCTGTTCGCGATCCACGACCACGAAGCAACTGAGGGCGCCGGCGCGCTGGTCTTCCATGGCAGCACCTTCCGGAGCCTGGCCTGACCCGCTCGCCGCTCGGGGTGGCGGGCCCCCGGTGCGCTCTGGCGCGGCGGGGTCGGGGGTGGTTCGGCGGGGTTGGTCCGGGGACGGGCCTGGCTGGTCCGGCCGAGTGAAGGCTTGTGTCCGCTGACCGGGCACCGCTCTTCGCTCGGGGTGCGGGCGGCCGCTTCGCCGCACCCGAGCCGCCCTGCCCGACACGGCCTCGCCCCACCCGAGCCGCCCCGACCGACACGGCCTCGCCCGGGCCCGGACCACGCACGCCGCCCCGGCGAGCACGACCCGCGCGTCGGAGTCCGATGTGAGAGCCGCGGGCGGAATAGATCCACTGAACCCCCCGTTGCACCGTGCAGTAAAGTTGAGTCGAGCGGACGCAAGTCCTTTGACATCAGCTTGACAACCCCCGGATCCCCGGGCATCTTCGCTGGGAGTCCGGAGAGCAGACAGACAAACGGTGAGGCCCGACCGGGTCCGCCACCAGATGACCCGACGGAGCGAGTTCCGCCGGGCAGCTTGCAGGAGGAAATTGCATGTCCCGTGCCGTCGGTATCGACCTCGGTACCACCAACTCGGTCGTCTCCGTCCTGGAGGGCGGCGAGCCGACCGTCATCGCGAACGCCGAGGGCGCCCGGACGACGCCGTCGATCGTGGCCTTTGCCAAGAACGGCGAGGTGCTGGTCGGCGAGGTCGCCAAGCGCCAGGCAGTCACCAACGTCGACCGGACCATCCGGTCGGTCAAGCGCCACATGGGCACCAGCTGGAAGTCGCCGGACATCGACGGCAAGACCTACACCGCGCAGGAGATCAGCGCGCGGGTGCTCGGCAAGCTGAAGCGGGACGCGGAGTCCTACCTCGGCGAGACCATCACCGACGCCGTGATCACCGTCCCGGCGTACTTCAACGACTCGCAGCGGCAGGCCACCAAGGAGGCCGGCGAGATCGCGGGCCTGAACGTCCTGCGCATCGTCAACGAGCCGACCGCGGCCGCCCTGGCCTACGGCCTGGACAAGGGCGAGAAGGAGCAGACCATCCTGGTCTTCGACCTCGGTGGCGGCACCTTCGACGTCTCGCTGCTGGAGATCGGTGACGGCGTCGTCGAGGTGAAGGCGACCGCGGGCGACAACAAGCTCGGCGGCGACGACTGGGACGAGCGCGTCGTCAAGTGGCTGGTCGACAAGTTCAAGGCCGCTCACGGCATCGACCTGACCCGCGACAAGATGGCCATGCAGCGCATCCGCGAGGCCTCCGAGAAGGCCAAGATCGAGCTGTCCAGCTCGCAGCAGACCTCCATCAACCTGCCGTACATCACGGTGGATGCGGAGAAGAACCCGCTGTTCCTGGACGAGACGCTCTCCCGCGCCGAGTTCCAGAAGATCACCTCCGATCTGCTGGACCGCACCCGCAACCCGTTCCACCAGGTGATCAAGGACGCCGGCGTCAAGGTCGGCGACATCGACCACGTGGTCATGGTCGGCGGGTCCACCCGGATGCCGGCCGTCACCGAGCTGGTCAAGGAGCTGACCGGGGGCAAGGAGCCGAACAAGGGTGTGAACCCGGACGAGGTCGTCGCCGTCGGCGCGGCCCTGCAGGCCGGTGTGCTGCGCGGCGAGGTCAAGGACGTGCTGCTGCTGGACGTCACCCCGCTGTCCCTGGGCATCGAGACCAAGGGCGGCATCATGACCAAGCTGATCGAGCGCAACACCACGATCCCGACCAAGCGGTCCGAGATCTTCACCACGGCCGAGGACAACCAGCCGTCGGTGCAGATCCAGGTCTATCAGGGTGAGCGCGAGATCGCGGCCTACAACAAGCGTCTGGGCATGTTCGAGCTGACCGGCCTGCCGCCGGCCCCGCGCAACGTGCCGCAGATCGAGGTCACCTTCGACATCGACGCCAACGGCATCGTGCACGTGTCGGCCAAGGACATGGGCACCGGCAAGACCCAGTCGATGACGATCACCGGCGGCTCCGCGCTGCCCAAGGACGACATCGACCGGATGATGCGCGAGGCCGAGGCGCACGCCGAGGACGACAAGGCCCGCCGCGAGGAGGCCGAGGTCCGCAACCAGGCCGAGGCGCTGGTCTACCAGACCGAGAAGTTCCTCAAGGACAACGACGAGAAGCTGCCCGAGGACCCCAAGGAGCGGGTCAAGGGCTGCATCACCAAGGTGAACGAGGCGCTCAAGGGCACCGACGTCGCCGCGATCAAGTCCGCCGTCGAGGAGCTGGCCAACGAGTCGCAGCAGCTGGGTTCGGCGCTGTACGCGCAGACCCAGGCCGATGCGGCCAGCGGCTCCGCCGACCCGGGTGCCGGCTCGTCCTCGCAGCCGGAGGAGGAGATCG
>DASTGF010000021.1:0-3370 GCA_035719255.1 Microlunatus sp.
CGTCGTCCTGCCCGGTGATCCAGTTGATCAACTGCTTCCACAGGGCATTCGCGCCCACCGGCCCCGGCATCTGGTCGGACCCGTCGAACGCGAACTGCGCCTTGGGATCCTGCAGGGTCTGGTAGCTCAGCTTGGCGATCGGGGAGGTGATCAGCGACTGGTCCAGGGCGTTGTTCGCGGTGATGTTCGGACCTTCCTTGGCGTACGCGTCGGACCATTCGGGAGTGGTCAGGTAGTACTGGAAGGCCTGCACCTCGGGCTTGTCGTTGAACGCGGCGAGGAACGTGCCGGCGCCCAGCACGGGCTTGCCGAAGTTGTCGTTGAACGTGGGGAAGTACATGGCGTAGACATCGCCGTCCGGGGCGACCGTCGTGCCCGCGGGCCAGAAGTTCTCGTAGAAGGAGGCCTGCCGGTGGAAGTAGCAGTCGCCCTTGAGGATCGGCTGTCCGGCGTCCTGGAAGTTGGTGCTGGCGATGGAGGCGACGTCCCCGAGCCCGCCGTTGACGTAGTCGGGGTTCTTGAGGATCTCACCCATCTTGGCCAAGGCGTCGGCGACCTTGGGGTCGTTGAAGGGGATCTCGTGGTTGACCCACTGCTGGTAGACCTCGGGGCCGTTGGTGCGCAGCATGTAGTCCTCGAGCCAGTCCGTCAGCGGCCAGCCGGTGGCATCGCCGGAGGCCGCGCCGGCGCACCAGGGCTTCTTACCGGTCGCGGCGATCTGCTTGGTCAAGGCCATCAAGTCGTCGTAGGTCTGCGGGACCTGGTATCCGTCCTGCTGTAGACGCTTGGGCGAGTACCAGATGAACGACTTGACGCTCGCGTCGATGGGGGTGCCGAAGTAGATGTCGTTCACGGTGCCGTACTGCTTGATGGCCGGGCTGTAGTAGCGGTCGACGTTGGCGGCGGCCGCGGCGGTGGCCGGCTTGATCGAGCCGGTCTCCTCAACGATGGAGCGGAGCAGCCCGGGCTGCGGTACGGCGGCGACATCCGGTGCGTTGCCGCTGGCGATGCGCACGTTGATCTGCGCCTCGAACTCCTTGGAGGAGTCCCATTGCACCTTGGCGCCGGTGCAGTCCTCGAACGGCTTGAAGGAGGCCTTCCACTGGGCGTCCTCGGGGGCGCCGACCCCGGTGTAGTAGTCGATGGTGGTGCCGGTCATGTCCTGCGGCCACAGGGACTTGATCTGGGCGCAGTAGTCGCCGTCGGGCAGGGTCACGGCGCTGGTGACCGTGGCCTCAGTCGCCGCGGTAGAGCTGGTGGTGCTGCCGCCGGCGCAGGCCGTCAGGGCCAGTGCGGCGGCGGTCAGTCCGGCGGCCGCGAGGACGAGTCGCCGGGATCGTGGGCTGAGGTGCATCGATACTCCCTTGGGTGGGGCCCGTCCGGGTTGACGGGGTGATGGGCGTGCGTTGATTGGGTGTGCGTGATCGGCAAAGCCCAGCAGGGTGAGGAGAACCGGGCCGCCCGCTTGTCGCGGGTCGCCCGTACGCGGCGAAGCCGTGGCCACCGCCAGAGGTGTTTCGGGTCAGTCACTCCCGCCGGGGAGGGGCGGTGGTCGGGTCGAGATCGAGTGCGTTGCGCCGGACATGGTCCAGCGCTCGTTTGACGGCGCCGATGCTGACGACATCGTCACCCAGTTCCGACGCGGCGATCCGTGGATGCGGTGGGTCGACGTAGCCGCCCAGGCCGGCGGTGATGTGAGCGATGACCGGTCCGCAGGCGTGGGCGATCCGCCCGGTGATCACGATGACCTCCGGGTCATGGATGATCGCCAGGGTCGCGATGATCCGGGTGAATCGTTCGCCGAGTTGCCGGACGATCCGCTCGGCCACCGGGTCGCCGCGCTCGGCGGCCCGGAAGACATCGTCGGCGTCGATCGTCGTGAGATCGTGCTCGGCCAAAGGTGTCTCGCGGCTGATGTCACCGTCCATGGCGGCTTCGCGCGCCCACTCCCGGGCCAGCCGGGTCATGCCCTTCGCGGAGCCGACCGACTCCACCAGATCCAGGTACCGCA
The DNA here is from genome assembly GCA_035719255.1 of Microlunatus sp. Taxonomy (GTDB): domain Bacteria; phylum Actinomycetota; class Actinomycetes; order Propionibacteriales; family Propionibacteriaceae; genus Microlunatus. The sequence continues at coordinate 2,012 of DASTGF010000021.1, forward strand.
TCTCGCCGGCCCCGCCGGCGCGGCCGCGCAGGATGTGGCCGTTGTCCACCACCCCCGCGCCGAGCCGTTCACCGGACAGCAAGGCGATGTAACTGGTTGCGGTTCGACTCGCTCCGCACCACCCCTCGGCCAGCGCGGCCAGGTTCGCGTCGTTGTCGACCAGGACCCGGCCCGCTCCGAACAGTGTCTCGAGGTGTTCCTTGATGCCGGTGTTCATCCGCGCCCAGAACGGTGTGCCGGAGCCGTCGGTGTGGCCCGTGGCGTCCACCGGGGCCGGAACACCGACCGCGACCCCCAGGACGCGGTCCGCACCAACGCCGGCCGCGGCGAGCGCACGGCCGATCGCGGCGCCGATCCCCTCCAACCGGTCATCCCGCCCGACCGGCGCGGCGTGCCGCGCCAGTTCCCGGCCGTTCAGATCTCCGACCCACACGTGGATCCGGTGCTGACCGGCGTCCACCCCGACGACGACACCGAGCAGCTCGTGGAAGCGGTAGCGGCGGGCCGGCCGTCCCTTGCGGGATCCGGTGGTGGACCGGTCGGCGTCGATCTCCAGCACCCAGCCCCGTGCCCGTAGGTCGTCGCAGACGTCGTGAACGGTCGTACGGGTCAGGCCGGTGAGCGTGATCAGATCGGAACCCGTCACCGGATCAGCGGAATCCCAGATCAGCTCGAGCACGGCCTGCGCATTGCTGCGCCGCTGCAGACTGGCCGAGGTCACCGGGACCGTCGTGGTCATCGACACCCACCTCCTTGTGACCCAGACATTAACGCTAGACATTAGATCTAGTCAATAGATAAAGTCGAGTCAGTTTCCCGGTCCGCTGCCCACGAACGGAGAAGACCAGTGCTTGACCACCCGCGATCCGTCCCCGCCGTAGCAAGCGTGACGACCGCCGAGGACGCCCAGTGGTGGCGTTCGGCGGTCGTCTATCAGATCTACCCGCGCAGCTTCAGCGACGGGAACGGCGACGGAATCGGTGATCTCGTCGGCATCATCAGCAAAGTGAGTTACCTGCGGGCGCTGGGCGTCGACGCCGTCTGGCTGAGCCCGTTCTACCCGTCGTCCGCCCTGGCCGATGGCGGCTACGACATCGACGATCACCGCGACATCGACCCTCGCTATGGCACTCTCGACGACTTCGACCGACTGGTGGGCACCCTGCACAGCGCGGGCATCAAGGTCATCGTGGACATCGTGCCGAACCACACCTCCGACCGGCACCGGTGGTTCCGGCAGGCACTGGCCGCACCGAAAGGTTCACCCGCGCGCGACCGGTACATCTTCCGGGACGGACACGGGGACAATGGTGAACTGCCGCCCACCGACTGGCCCTCGGTGTTCGGGGGCCCGGCCTG
>DASTGF010000022.1:0-3186 GCA_035719255.1 Microlunatus sp.
ACAACTCGGGACACGGGGCGGTCACGAGGTCGGGGTCTGGGCCCAGGTGGGGTCGATGGCGGAGAGGATCGCACCCATCGACCGGCCCAGATCGGGCACATCCTCGGGCTGCAGGGCGTCGAAGACCACCCGGCGTACGAGGTCGACATGGCCCGGCGCGGTCTCGACGATCTTCGCGTACCCCTCGTCGGTGAGCACCGCGACGGTCGCACGGCCATCGGTGGGGCTGGTCTCCCGGCGCACCCAGCCACGCCTCTCGAGCCGGGTCACGGTGTGGGACAGGCGAGAGAGTGATCCGTTGGCGACCCGGGCAAGGGTCTTCAGCTGGAGAGTGCGGTCGGGGGCCTCCGACAGCATGGCCAGCACGAGGTAGTCGAACGTCGTCAGGCCCGCGTCGCGCTGGAGCTGGGAGTCCAGGAGGCTGGGCAACAACAGGCTCACCCCGAGCAGGCCCAGCCACGCTTCTCGCTCTTCGGCGGTGAGCCACTGCGGCTCCGTCTGCTGGTCCATGACAGGACTCTACCCCAATGGTTGACTGTTCAACCGATTGGAGCTATGGTCAGTTTAGTCAAAGCTTCAACTATCGTGATCGCTGGAGGTCGGGATGACGAGCCTGCTGTATCCGAAGGTCCAGGGCGGGGCGTTCGACGACTTCATCCGCGACGTCGCTCCGGCGAGCCGCGTGCAGCGAGTGTGGACTCCGGAGGATGGTCCGATGCCCGCGGTGTATCTGAGCCATGGCGCGCCGCCGCTGTTCAACGATGCGCACTGGATCGATCAGCTGTTCGGCTGGTCTGAGTCGCTGCCGAAACCGACCGCCATCCTCATCGTCAGTGCTCATTGGGAGTCGGCGCCGCTGGCCATCTCCTCACCGACGGCGGGAACGCCGCTGGTGTACGACTTCGGCGGCTTCGCGCCCCGCTTCTATGAGATGACCTACGAGACCCCGGATGCCAGCGGTCTGGCGGCCGACGTCACCGCGTTGCTGTCCACGGAGCACCTGCACGAGCATCCGAGCCGCGGTCTGGACCACGGCGCCTGGGTGCCGCTGAAGGTGATGTATCCGTTCGCCGACGTGCCGGTGCTGCAGTTGAGCATGCCGACGCATGATCCGGACCGGCTGCTCGCGATCGGCCGGCGGCTGCGGCCGCTGCGGGACCGGGGCGTGCTGATCGTCGGGTCGGGCTACATGACCCACGGCCTGCCCTTCCTGAACGCGCGGATCATGGATCAGAACCTCGTACCCGGCTGGTCGTACGAGTTCGACGCCTGGGCCGCCGAGGCGCTCGCCGAGGGTGCGGTTGACCGGCTGGCCGACTTCCGCGGCGCCCCCGGCATGCCGTACGCCCACCCGACCGTCGAGCACTACACGCCGATGTTCGTCACGCTGGGCGCGGCTACCGACCCGGAGGCGCCGCCCACGACGGTCATCTCCGACTTCCAGATGGGCCTCGCCAAACGCTCGTTCCAGGTCGCCTGACCCGTCGGCGCCTTCGTCTGCGGCGACAGGCCCAGTCCGGCCACCGAGTTGTCAGGCGTACGGAGGGCTCCGGCCGTCCGTACGCCTGACACGTCGGTGCTGGAGGCTCAGCCGAGGTTGGCGGCGCTGGACACGCCGTGATTCACGGCCTCGAGCAGGGCACCGTTGAAGGCCGGCAGGTCTCCGGGGTTGCGGCTGGTGATGAGGTTGCCGTCGACGACCACCTCCTCGTCGACCCAGTCGCCACCGGCGTTGCGGATGTCGGTCTTCAAGCTGGGCCACGAGGTGAGGCGCTTGCCGTGGACAACATCGGCCTCGACCAGGGTCCAGGGCGCATGGCAGATGGCGGCGACCGGCTTGCCCGACTCGACGATCTGCTTCACGAAGGCGACGGCTTGGGCGTCGAGCCGGAGGGCGTCCGGGTTGGCGACCCCGCCTGGAAGCACCAGTGCGTCGTAGTCATCGGCCAACGCGTCGGCGACGGTGGCGTCGACGGGACGGGTGTCGGCCTTGTCGAGATGTTCGAACAGCTGGACGTCGCCCTTCTCGGTGCTCAGCAGCACGGGCTCGTGACCGGCCTGCTCGACGGCGTTCCAGGGGTCCACGAGCTCGGCGCGCTCGATGCCCTCGGGCGCGACGAGAAAGGCGATCTTCTTGGCATCGGTCATGCCCCCAACCTAGGTCTTTACGGCGTAAACTCAACCGCTGGGGGTACCTCGACCGAGGGTGCGCCCGGTCCTCAGCGGATGAGCACCTGGAGCTCCCCGACGGCCAGCTGGCGGGTGCCTTCCTGGTCCATCGGCACCACACCGGACTGGCCGCCCACGACCCAGGTGACCGACCAGTGGGAGACGGCGCGCACCGTGTACGAGCCCTTGGGCAGGCTTGCTCGGGTGTAGCGGTACCCGCAACTGCCGGGTTGGCCCGCCTTGACACTGCGGGTCCACTTCGTGCCCGGGCCCGCGCAACGGACGGTGTGGCCGTCCCCCATCTCGTAGGTGACCGACGTAAGCCGGGCGTCCAGCGAGACGTAGAGGTTGGCGACGCTCTGGGAGACCGGTCCGACATGGGTGCGGCCGTCCGCCCAGAGCCACAGCGGATAACCCACCGCCGCCATGTTCCAGCGGTTGATCGATGGATCTGGGCCGATCCCGGGCGCCACCGCCGGCAGCCTGAGCTGGGCCACGGCCATCATCGCGGCCTGTTCGGGCGTGATCTGGACGACGTAAGACGCAGGCTGACCCTTGGCCGGCTTCTTGCCCTTCTTCGGCTTTGAGTTCGGGACGTCGGCAAGGCTGTATGTACAGAACTGGTTTCGGTCGTAGAAGTATTTGCACGGTGAGCTGTTGTCCAACTCGGTCTGCACCCGGCGTGTGACGTCCTGCGCCGTCAGTCCAGAAATGGGGACCATACGTCCCCTGGTGGGTGCAGGCTGCTTGGGCACGCTCTTGTAGCCCTTGTACGCCTTGGTCTTCTCCGCGTGCTTCTGCCAGACCTTCGCACTTCGTTGATTAGTACTGACCGAAAGATCGGCACTGGCAGGGGGAGGCATCGTGACGGTGCTGACAAGTACCGAGCCGACTAGGAGCAGGACTGTGCGGTACCACGTTCGTCGCCGTTCCATACCTTCCACCTCCCTTCGATGAGGCGAACGTAGAGCGATCGCAGCGCAATCTGGCCAGTATCGATGACCTCGCCCTCGGGAG
>DASTGF010000023.1:0-2480 GCA_035719255.1 Microlunatus sp.
GAGACCGCCAACAGCACATGCGTCACCCGGCACGCCACGCACCTGGCCCGCCGCGGACGCAGCAGGCCGACACCACGCACCGTCCGTGGCCGCGCGTGACCCCACCGGCGCAGCCCGCCCCCACACGGGCACACCAGCTCACCGGCACCCAGCCGCTGTTCGACCCGGGCCGAGTCGCTCCCTACCATGACCACGGGTGCCTCCCACAGCACCAAGGAACGGCCCTCCCGTCCGGCCAAGGAGCAGGGAGGGCCGTTGCGCGTCCAGAACGTGATCAGGTTGTCGTCGCACACCACCCACAGACCACCCACCAGCAGCCTCTGTGATCATCATCGCGGTCGGTGTCGCGATCCCGCCGCCACATCCTCAACCAGAGCGTCGTTCAACACACCGGCGCGGCGGGCGCTACCAGCGTGGGAACTGGCCGAAGATCGGCGTAACTGGTTCGACACGCCGAGCGCAGCTCCGGGGAAGGACCAGCCATGACCGAGACGATCGAGGTCGTGCCGGATCGAATTGATCAGCAGCAGCTCGCCCAGCTTCGTGGGGCGGGACGCTCGGATGACTCCGTCACGTCCCCGCCGCCCGGCTGGCCATCACCGCAGTTCCGACTTGACAGGTCAGGAGTGACCATGAGCGTTAGGGAGAAGTCGTTCGGATTCTGGATCGTGATCGCGGGGCTCGGTGCTCTCGTGCTGATCAGCCTAGTAGCCATCTTCAAGTACTCGGCGGTCGCCGACGCCTCTGGGGTGGTCACCGCTGCCGGAACTGTCATCGGCACTGTGGTCGGCACCTTCTTCGGCGTGCATGCCGGGTCCGCAGCTGGAGGTCGCGTCCCAGAGCCGGTGTAAATGAGAACGGACGTAGGTTTCCCTCGAAGACGACCAAGTCACGAGGAAGGAGCCCACGCCCGTGTCGAAGAGAGTAGCCCCCAGCGAGCGGCTGCGCGCTGAGGTGGATGAAGTGTTCGCCGGTGGTGCCGATCTGGCCGCGGCGATCGAGCAGGTGGCCCGGATCGGGGCGCGGTTGCTGCTGCAGACCGCGTTGGAGGCCGAGGTCAGCGAATTCCTGGGCCGCGAGCGCTACGCCCGGGCCGCGACCAGCGAGAACGCCCGGCCCGGTAGCCGCAACGGATACTGCGACACTACGATCAAGACCACGACCGGGCCGATCACCCTGTCCCGGCCGAAGCTGCGCGGCACCAGCGAGGCGTTCGCCTCCCGGCTGCTCGGGACGGGTGTGACCAAGACCCACGCGCTGGAGAGCCTGGTCATCGCCGGGTTCGTGCGCGGGCTGTCCACCCGGGACGTGGAGGCCACCCTGGCCGAGGCGCTGGGTGAGCAGGCCGGCGTGTCGCGGTCGACGGTGTCGCGGATCTGCTGTGAGATCGCCGCCGAGATGCAGGCGTGGCAGCAGCGCCGCCTCGACCAGGTCGAGCTGGACTACCTGTTCCTGGACGCGTCGTTCTTCCGCTATCACGTCGGCGCCCGGGCCGAGCCGGTGCTGGCCGCGTGGGGGATCACCACCGAGGGCACGCCGGTATTCGTCGGGCTGGACACCGCCGCCGGCGAGTCGGTCGACGGCTGGGCCGCGTTCCTGACCGACCTGGGCGCCCGCGGGCTGGCCTGCCCGCTGCTGGTGATCTCCGACGGCGCCCCGGGCCTGATCGCTGCCGTGGAGCAGACCATGCCCGCCGCGCTGCGCCAGCGTTGTCTGATCCACCGCTGCCGCAACTTGCTCGCCAAGATCCCGGCCAACGCCCAGGCCGAGGTCAAGGCCGACTACTGGGCGATCTTCGACGTCGACGACACGATCGAGCCCGGGCTGGACGCCGTCGCCCACGTTCAGGCCCGCATCGACGCGTTCGCCCGGCGCTGGCGCGACGCCTATCCCGCCGCCGTCCGCTGCCTGCTCGCCGATCGTGAGCAGCTCACCCACTACCTGCGGGTGCCCCGCGAGCACTGGACCCGGGTGCGGCACTCCAACTTCATCGAACGCACCTTCGGCGAGACCCGCCGACGAGTCAAGGTCATCGGCAGGCTGCCTGGCGAGACCAGCTGCATCAGCCTGGTCTGGGCCGTGCTCGACCGCGCTAGCCGCGGGTGGCGCGGATTCACCATGACCCCGACCGGGCTCCGGCTGCTCCAAGATCTCCGCCGCACACTGCTCGAACCACCCACCCCGCTGCGACACGCCAACCAACCCGCCGCCCAGAACCCCAACACTGTTGGCGCAGTGGCCTAACATCACCCATCGAGTGGATCTCTACGTCCGCTCAATTACACCGCTCCTGAGACGCCACCCACCCGTACCTGGAACGTGCCACCGCGCTTGCGGATGCCGGTGAGGTCCGCCTCCGCGCGCTTCCTCGGGGCCATGACCAGTAGCGCAACCCGACTGGTTGGACACGAGGTTGGACAGACAGACGGTGGTGGATCTTCCGGACGAGCATTTGCGCTGTTGAGTGTCGGTGGGCCCCC
>DASTGF010000024.1:0-4011 GCA_035719255.1 Microlunatus sp.
ACGGCCGGATCGGTCGGATCTCCGAAGACTTCGTACTCGATGAGCATTCCGTTGTCTGTCGCGACGTGCACACAGGAAGCCTCTCACTCGCTCGACAGCAAGCGAGGGGTATCACCCGGCGTGCGGATCTGTCACACGCCGCACGTCCCATCGGGTGCACCACTCCGCTGCGAGCGGGCCTTGCCATGTGCGAGGTCCTGACGAGCCCGGTGCCGTAGGGCGCGGGATTCCCCCCAGGGTGGGAGGGTGGAACCGATGAGACGGCACCAGCGCGTCATGGCCAGTGGCGTCCGCCGGCCGCAGAGCCAGCGGCTGCGCCGACGTCAGCGGTGGTACTTCGCGATCATGGGCTTCTGCCTGCTGCTCATCGTGTTGGCCTGGAACCTGGTCAGGCTGTGGTCGACCACGGCGGCTGTGGTGATGTCGGTTGTCGCTGCCGTCCTCCCGCCGATCGCCGTGGTCGTCGCCAACTGGGGTGAGGATCGTTGACGAGGGTCCGCCGCGCGGTGAAATCGCCCTTTGGCTGGGCTTGAGCACCCTTCAAGGCGGCCTGGATTCGCACCCGATTGGCCCGCACGTCACGGACGCCATTCCGCCGGGATCCGGCGTTGATCCACCTGCGACACCGCGCCGCCCAGCGACGCGAGTTGGTGCCCGCTCGTGATGATGAGCGGGCCTGGTCGCCCGTCGTGACGTGCACGGGGGCCAGGGCATCCCCGAGCGACTGCACGGCTCTAGGCTCGCCGCATGGGCCTCTTGACCTTCAGCATCAATGTCACCCTGGACGGGTGCGTCGACCACCAAGAGGGAATCGCCGACGACGAGACGCACGCCTTCTTCACCCGCCTGATGGATCAGGGCGGGGCGATGCTGTGGGGCCGCGTCACCTACGAAATGATGGAGAGCTACTGGCCGGCGGTCGCCCGCGGCGACGAGGAGGCGCCCCCGGCGCTACGTGAGTGGGCGGTCAAACTGGAAGCCAAGCCGAAGTACGTGGTGTCGTCGACGCGAACGGACTTCTCATGGACCAACAGCCACCACATCGTCGGCGACCTGCGCAGGAGCGTGCAGGAGCTCAAGGACGGGAACCCCGGCGGCGTACTCCTGGGGAGCGGCAAACTGGCGACCGAGCTGGACCGGCTGGATCTGATCGACGAGTACCAGTTCCTCGTCCACCCCAGGATCGTCGGCCACGGCCCGACCCTGTATCAGAACGGGCTCCCCAGCACCCGACGGCTCGAGCTGGTCTCGGCGAAGCCGCTCCGCAACGGCGCGGTCGCCCTGCACTACCGGCGCGCGCGCTGACTCGGAGCAGCTCCACCGCGTCCGACGTCGTCGCGATCATTCTGGCCGCGCAACCCGGAGTACCGCTCGCGGTCTGCCTTTTCCAGCCCCCGCCGCTCGACGAGTGTCGTTCATGCCTGAGCGATCACTCAGACCATGGCTCGTTGAGGGCTCGTGGGAATGGTCTGGTTGAGCGGGAAGTCTCCGGTGCTGCTCTGGGTGGCGCTCGCGATCTGTGTGCTGACGATGGTCGTGTTCATTCCTTGATCGCTACCACATCCAGGGCGGGACAGCGCGGCCCCGTCACGTCTGAGCGTGTGTGAGTAGCCTGGCACCTGTCATGGAGATCATCGAGCGAGCTCCGCTCCACCTCGTCGGTCCCAGCCTGACCGCCGGCCTCGGCGAGCTTCCCGAGGTAGTCGGGCGGCTGTGGCGCCGGGCCTTCGAGCTGGCGGACGATGAGGACACGGTCTTCGCCGAGCTGAGCGAGGATCCGGGCGAGGACACTCGCGTCATCGCCGTCGGCAGGCTGGTGTCGGAGCCAACGGAGGACAGCGTGCTCGTGCCGGGCGGCCGATGGGTGCACCACCAGCACGACGGGCCCGTCACCGACATCGGCGACAGCTTCGGTGCCATGTTCGACTTCGCGGACGCTCAGGGAGAGACGGTAGGCGCGCTGACGCTCGACGTCGGCTACGAGCGCGACGGCGAGGAGCACGTGCATCAGCTCTACGTCCAGCTGGTCTGACCCGGCTCCGCACATTCGGGCCACGGGTGCCTTGGTCACTCAGTCACTGAACGCCTGGGCATGCTCCAGAACGGTGACGCCAGCAGAAGTTCGTCGAGTTCACGGACCAGCCCGCATCGTCCATCGACGACATGATCGAGGAGCCCGAGGGCTGGACCCAGAGGCGGGGAGCAACGAGCAGGGCTGCCCCGCCTCTGGGCCCGAGGACGGCCCACCGTCGTTCATCGACGCTCGACTGCTGCACGCCGTATGCTCCCGCGCAACGTCCTGAAGGCGGCTGATCCACCGGCACCGATCGGCGGCTATCGGCGGCGCAAGAGGGGTGGCCAACGGTGAGTAACCATCTGAGCGGCCAGGATCAGGAGCGGGCACTGGAACGGCGCGTGCTGCGCGGGGTCCTCAGGGCGCTGTGGGCTTTGATCAGCAGCATCGGCCTGGTGATCTTCGGGCCCTGGCTGCTGCTGATCTTGCTTGGGTTGCTCGGCGGCACGTTCGACCTGGGCACACCAGAGCTGATACTGGTCTGGCTCTGCTGGCTGATCGGGATCCCGATGGTCGCGGCGCTGTGGTACCGGAAGTACGTGCGATGAGACCGAGGCGGGCCAGGTAGACCTCCGGGTCACGGACCTCGACCACGACGAACGACTTGCCGGCGACGTTGGCCTCCGACACCGATCTGACGTCGCGCCACGGCACCCGGCCCACCGAGACCAGAGAACTCCGGTCGTCGAAGCCTGCATCGTCCACGACAAGTCCTGGACCAGTCCGCAGGGACAAGCGGATTAAGCCGATGCCGAAAGTCGTGAATGTGACGATGCCTGCGACGCCGACGAGGAAGCTGACTGCGGCTCCCTGAGCGAAGATGCCGAAGGACGCGACGACGAAGATGATGCAACCGAGGATGGCGACCACCGATTTGAGTCGGCTGCGCTCCACCGTGACCTGCATGATCTGGAACGTCCCCCACCTCGAAGGGCCCAAACGTCCTCAGTTGCCGCTGTCCGGGTCGCGTGTCCGGGGCGCAGGCATCCTCGGCATCGTCCGGCCGGCGACGATGATCGCACCCGCGGACCGAAAGTAAGAAGTTGTGACCGATTGGCTGAAAACTCCGTCTGGTCGGGTCACCGCTGCCTACATTGGAAGTGCTGGGGACGTCCCCCCGGGGTCAGACAGTCCACCGGTTGCCCGCTCCGGGTAAGCCGAGACGGTCTGGGCCCATCAACCCCACCCGACCAGGAGGACCCGTGCCTCACACATCCCTGAAACCCCCTGCTCTGCAGCAGCCGCGCCGGGTCTCGCGGGCCGCTCAGCTGCTGCGGCTCATCGTGGCCCCGCAACGCCGCGTCGACGCCCAGGTGATGGAGGCGCAGTCCCGTCTGGAGGCTGCGCAGCGGCGGCGTGCGGCAGCCGAAGCTCAAAGCGCTCACATCAGGCGCGTCGCCGGAGCCTTCGAGGACGTTTGTGCAGACCTCGAGGCAGAGCTGGACCGAACACTGGCGGAGATCGCCGCCGACCCCTCTGGTGACGACGCATCTCGTGCCCAGGCGGCCGAGGCAGCCGTGGCCGACATCCAGGGCCGCCGTGCCCTGGCGCGGTCCGCGGCGGCCGCCCACCTCAGCGGGATCAAGTGACCGGCCTGACCCGCGCCACCACAGGTGCCTGGCGGTAGCACCAGCCGTCCACCACAGCTCGCTGCTGCCCTCGTCGGGTCGGGTTCGTCATCGTCGAGCGGGGCGACGCCGAGATCCGCCTGACGCTGCAAGCCAACGCACCGCGCCACCGCAGCGAACGTGCTGCACCTCATGGTCGACCATGCCGATGCGTTGTACAGCCATCTGCAGGAGTAGGGCGCTTCGCATCGACAAGGGGATCCGTTACGCCGACTACGGAATGCGGACGTTCGTCCTGGCGGACCCAGTCGCTAACCGGGTCGACGTCGGCGAGGATCTCTGATCCAGCCTTTCCCGAGGATCGCCGCA
>DASTGF010000025.1:0-7302 GCA_035719255.1 Microlunatus sp.
CGAACCGACGCCCCACCGTTGCCCGATGCCCACCACCGAGGTGCCGGCACCCTGCGTGTGTCGCCTGATGCTTGTCTGGATCTCATCGAGGATCGTCATCGCTGCTCTGCCTCCAGTGGCCAGCTAGCCAGGCCCATTCCAAGGGGTGGGTACGAAGGTGGACTCGATGAGATCGTTACTGAGCACAGTTGGTACGTTGGTCGTTGCAATCCTGGTGCCGTACGTGCCTCATTCCGGTGTCGTCACCGCCTCCAGGTCGATCTCCACCGTGGGGTCCGGACGCCACGTCCGGTCCAACACTCCCCGCAGAATCCAGGTCAGCGTGAATTCCGGTGTCTGCATGAGGGGCAGGCAGTTGCGCGGAACGGTGATGCTGAACGGGAATCGGTGTAGCCGGGCCGGCCGGAATTCGAAATCACTTGCGGGGGCGGCGGCGGCGATCACGGTTTCGGCTTCCTTCTCCTGATCGGAAGGGTTGTGCGCAGGGTCCCTGACCGGTCCATGGACCATGGACCAAAAACCTCGCGCAGAGAAGTTCCCGCAATGCGATTCGCCGTCCAGATTGCGCTGTTGCGGTGCGGGTGAACAGGGCCGAACGACCTCGTTCACGGTCCAGGGCGACCCGGGCGACCCGTCCATCACCACGGTTCCGGTGGTAACGGGTGGGGGCGCGGTAGCCTTGGTCGAGAGGTGGTCCACGCTTCTCTCTGGGGATCTCGAGACCGGTTGCCCGCTCGGACCTGGTCGCTGACGACCGAGTCTTCTCGACCGGTCAGCCGCGATGCGTCGGCCGTTTCGAGCCTGGGATTATGGGCGCGTGGGCGCCATAAACGCTTCCGGCGTTCCCGCCACAGCGCCTCAACGGAAGTTGATTCATGATCGGAGGTCGGCGCGGGCGTCCACTCCCGGATCCTTTCTTGCTCACTTTCTTCCTGAGTGTGCCATTGTCATGACGTGCACGACGGCAGCAGGACAAATTCTGTCTTCGTAGCCAGCTGATTCGCCATTGTCTTCGCCACTCGCCCCCTCATGCCTGGCTCCAGGGCGATTGCAGCGCCGCCGACCTCCTCATTTCGAATACTGGCACTGGGTGCATCTTCGGGCCTAGGATGAGGCTCATGCTCCTCGCCGAGGACCTTCTGCTCCTTCTGACCGACGACGACACCGGAAAGCTGGCAGCGTCCGGCACCGAGGTGGACGTGGCGCTCGGCGGCGCCTTGCTGGTGGAGCTCGCGCTGATGCAGCGCGTCGACGTCGCATGCCCCGACGAGCGTGTGCGCGAGGGCCGGCTGGTAGTCAGGGATCGCGATCCAACGGGCGACGGCCTATTGGACGAGGCGCTGACCATCGTCGGGCAAAAGGAAGGCAAGAAGCCGCAGAACGTGGTGGCACAACTCGGGAAGCGGGTACGGGGCCGGCTCTACGAGCGCCTGGTCGAGGGTGCTGTCCTCCGCTCCGAGGATGACCGGATCCTCGGCATCTTCCCGAGGCATCGGTGGCCCGCCAAGGACGCAGCACACGAGTCGTCGGTCCGGGCGGGACTGGTATCGGCACTTCGCGAGGGCGCAACAGCAGAGGCGAGAACCGCTGCGCTGATTTCGTTATTGCTCGCACTGCGGGCGGTAGGCAAGGCGGTGGATCCGGCTTCGGTCGGACTATCCACCAAGGAACTGAACGCGAACGCCAAGCGGCTCGCCGAAGGCGACTGGGCAGCGAAAGCCGTCCGGCAGGCGATCGACAGCATAATCGCCGCCATCATTGCTGCCACCTCTTCAGCGGTGGTTGTCGGAGGCGGCCGCGGTACCAGCTAGTGGTGTTGTCGGCAGGGGCTTCCAGACAAAGGGTTTGGGGTCGCTGTTCCAGTGCTCGGCCCAGACGGTGATGGCCTGGGTGAGGTCGACGGAGGTGAACACTCCACGGGTAGTCCCAGCCCCCCGGGTATGACCGGAGCGAGAGTTTTCGCGATGGCACGGCATCAACACCTACAGGTCACAGGTGGTTCCACCGGCGGGCCTCGCTGATCACGGGCCCGGAGCTAGGGCAGAGCTAGGGCGATGCTGGCGTTCGCTGCGTGCTTCATGATCTTGGCGGCGACTTCGTGCGCGCGGTAGCCGGCGAAGACTGCGCAGATCGGTCCGTCGAAGTCGAGGAGGACGACCTGTGCTTGGGCGATCAGCTCGGCGGCGGTCTCAGGCTTGGTCACGGTCGGCGGCCTTCCAGGACAGCTGGGACCAGACGGAGTCGAACCAAACACCGTGCAGGGTCTCGGCGGAGAATCGTGCGAAGTCCAGGCTGACCTGTTCGGATTCGAAGGCCTGCTCGATGTGCGGTCGGAGTTCTACTGACCGCTGGGTTCGTTCGCGGAGGAAGACTCCTCTGCCCTGGCGTGAGACGACCAGGCCTTCGGATCGGAGCAGCCGGATGGCCTGCTGGACCGTCGTCCGCGCGACGCCGAGCTGGGTCGCCAGTTCGGGACCTGACGGGAGCTTGGGCAGGGTGGAACACGCGGTCGTCATCGGCAAGAACCCAGCGCTGCCCGATCCAAACCTGCCGCGACCGGCTGGTGGACGACGGAGTGCCGCCGAACATGGTCCAGCGGGTGATGGGACAAGAACGGGCGTCGACGACGTTGGACCTCTATACCCGGCGCACGGACGACGCAGACCGCATAATGCGTGCCCTCGACGACAGCGGCTGATGAGTTTGTGCTGCCGATTCAACCAAGGCCCGGATTCGAATGTTCGAATCCGGGCCTTGGACGTGGTGGAGCTGCGGGGAATCGAACCCCGGACCTCTTCGATGCGAACGCAGGTCGGGCCGTGTTCTGGCGTCTCGTCGGGCACATAGTCGCTGGTCACGATGCCTACGAGTATCAGCGGAGAGCTGTCCTTGTCGACGCTCATGAAACCTCTGTGATGCCTTGAACGCTTGGGCAGTCTTGAAACCTGCGTCCCCACCCCTCGCGCTCCTGGAACGCATCCGCTCGCGCCCGACGCCAAGCCCCCGCCGGTCGACTCTGCGTTATGAGTCGGGTGGTCGGCGGTTCGTGGCATCGCAGAGACGCTCGATAGAGGTCGTAGACCTGCTGAGACGGCTTAGCACAGTCTCAGCACTTCGGTAGAAATCCTTCCCGGATCAGGGCGTTTGGTCACAAATCTGGTCACAAGATCACCGCCTAGGCGCGAGCGGCCGAGCCGGGCCCAACTTGGGTCCGGCCGTGGGGGTATCCGTCGGATCAATCTTGCGGATCGTCGCCGTGCGGCTAAACCAGAACAACCTCGACAATCCCGTACAGCCCAGGCCGGTACTCGCTGCCACAAGTCTCGCCGCCCGCAATCACGATCAACTACACATTGCCAATATCAACGGCGGTGGATCCAGGTTAAGACGGGTGCAGCCGGGCCAAGCGTGGGCTAAGCGGTCAGATCAGCGATGCGCATTGACCGGTGGCTTTGCCGCCGACGTGGTTGACCTCGCCGGGGATAAAACCACCGGACACGCCTGGCGCTAGGCCCGTGCAGTTGAGGTTCTGCCCAACCCTGTTCTCAACGACGGCGACGGTCCGTCCTGGGTCGCCAGGGTCGGTCGCTGTGATGTCGGTCAGCGTCGCGTTGCGGCTGATCTGGTTGAATTGCACGCCGAGCCAGTCGGCCGTCACCCCGCTTATCGTGAGGTTGCCGCCGATCGTGTTGCCCTTGATCGACCAAGGAATCTCACCGCCTCCTCCGGTCAGCGTGACGTTCATGTGGATCGTCATTCCTCTCAGCAGAACGGTGTTTGCGTTGGTGGCGGTGACGTTTCCATTGACGGTGATGGTGGTGTGCCCGGCTGGATCGGCGGCGCACGGCACTCCTGCGAACCTGCCGATGGCATTCGTCGGCTGGCAGCCGAGGCCGAGGATTGAGCCCGAACTGGCCGTGACGTTGTGTCCGACGGTGATCGTCGACGGAGCGCTTTGAGCGTCGAGTACGGCATTGGGGGCGACGTTGATGTTGCCGACGACATTGATCACCGAATTGGGCTGTATGTTGCACGCACCCGTAACCGTGATGCTTGCGTAGTTCCCTGAGGGGATGGTGGTGAAGCTCCCCGAGGCGAAATCACCGCCGGTGCACGTGTACGCCGTCGGCGCGGTGCTGGACGCGGCAGCCATCGCGGGGGCGCTCGAGAGCACTAGCGCG
The DNA here is from genome assembly GCA_035719255.1 of Microlunatus sp. Classification (GTDB taxonomy): domain Bacteria; phylum Actinomycetota; class Actinomycetes; order Propionibacteriales; family Propionibacteriaceae; genus Microlunatus. Next base: position 4,182 of record DASTGF010000025.1, read on the forward strand.
GCCGCGACCGCAACGGTAGCCAGAACCCCGAGCCGCATTGCTTTCCGCATGAGCAAACCCTTTCCCTTTCGGTCCCCCAAATGGGCGAAGTTGCCTTGTTGTACACCCAAACGCCCCGGCTGTGAAGGGTTGCGTCCACTGAGCGTAAGCGGAAGCCGCGGAAGGGTGTCGCGACCAGCTGTGACGCAGACGACGAGCTGCCGTCGTAGCTCATGGCCCAGGCCACCTGAAGGGCCGAGGGTCGCGCCGGTGGCGGCAACCGACAACGTCTGCGAGCATCTGAACGCCTCGTTCGGCGATGACGCCGGCGGGTCTCCGTCAGAAGGGAGCATCATGATGAGCCCAGGACACGGACGACGTCGAGGGTGGCGACTCGCGGTGGCCTCAGCCGCTGCGGTGGCCGTCAGCATGGGCCTGCCCATCGCCGCCTCGAGCGCCTATGCCGCCGCCCCCAATCCCGCCGCCGACGCCAACACGACGGCATGCGCGAACCGGGTCAACAACACGCCACAGAAGCTGATCGACTGCGTCAATAAGGCCGACCTGTGGGCTCACATGGTCAAGTTCCAGCAGATCGCGGACGCCAATCCGGGCGCCGACGGCCATCCCTCCCGTAATTCGGGGGAGCCCGGCTACAAGGCCTCCGCCGACTACGTGGCCGACGTCATGAGAGCAGCCGGCTACAACGTGACGTTGCAGGAGTACAAGTTCCACTACTTCAGCTTCGTCGGGACCCCGGTGATGCAGGAGGTGACGCCGACACCGCAGTCGTTCGTGGTTGGGACGGATTTCAACCCTGGCCAAGTCAAGGGTTCGACGACTGCGAAACTGCAGCCCGCCGGCGGGATCGTCGTGCCCGCGACGCCCACCCCTAGTTCGGCAAGCGGCTGCACGGTTTCCGACTTCGCCGGGTTCCTCCCGGGCAACATTGCGCTGATCCAGCGCGGGGGCTGCACCTTTGCGCAGAAGGTGGCGAACGCTCAGACCGCCGGTGCGTCGGCGGCTGTTATCTTCAACGAGGGCAATCCGGGACGCACCAGCCTCTTCAGTGGTTCCCTGGCTGGTACCGAGCACATCCCCGTCCTCTTCACACCTTATGCGATTGGCACCCAACTCCTGGCGCAGTACGTCCCGGGTTCGGCCCCGGTCCTGACGGTCGATGTCAATCTCATTGACGACCCGAACCGGTCCGACTGGAATGTCATCGCCGACTCCAGGGGCGGTGACCCGAACAACATCCTGGTGGTGGACGCCCATCTGGACGCCATCTACGGCGCCGGGATGCTCGACAACGCCTCGGGCTCGGCGACGATTCTCGATATCGCCCAGCAGCTGAAGAACACCAATACCCGCAACAAGCTGCGCTTCATCTGGTTCGGCGGCGAGGAGCTCGGCCTACTCGGGTCGAAGTACTACGTCAAGACCCTCCCCGCAAGCGAGTTGGCGAAGATCAAGTTCGACCTGGACGCCGACGTGACGGCCACGCCTAACTACGTGGCGGGCGTCCTCGACCCGAAGGACGGGGTCAACTTGTTCGGTCGCGGACCCGGCACCTCAGAACCTGCGAGCATCTGGGCGCCCTCGGCGATCGGGCGCGACTACGGGATCGACTACCTTTCCTCGATCGGGCAGAACCACATCCTGTTCTCAGCCGACGGCACGGATGCCCTGTCGTTCCAGCAGGTCGGGATCCCGATGAGCGGTGTCCTGACCGGCCAGGACTGCTGCAAGCTCGCATCGGATGTCGATCTCTTCGGCGGCTACGAGGGTAACTTCGAGGGAACGGTGCCGGGGGACGACGGGGGCTGCGTTGACAACCCCTTCCGCTGGTGCGACAACCTCAGCAACAACGACCCCGAGGTGCTGACCTGGGTGTCGAAGACTTTCGCCAATATGGTCGGACACATGGCCTACGACACCCAGGTATTCAATTCGAACCAGAACGGCGGCGGTCACATCAAGAAGAACGCAGCTCCACCCAATAGCGCATCTCCGAAGGGCGTGGTGACTAGCTGACCTGCCTGGTCAGTGCGCCTGGGCAAGCCCTCAGTCACGGCCCTGACTCGTTTGTTCGGGTCAGGGCCTTCGACTTTGGTCGGCGGCGCGCTACGAGCCAGGATCTCTTCGATGCGAACGCGGATCTGGGGCTCCGCGAACCTAGGAAAGGCGCCGATCTCGTAGGCGACAAGGGTTGGAACTCCACCGCCTGTTGGCGCGTATCGCGGTGCCTTTTCGGTGCTCGGAGCGGGGTTTGAGCTTCTCTGGCCGAGGGATAGATGTCGTCCGTCGAACAGCGCGTTCACGTTGCGAAGCTACCGCGCCAGCTGCAGCTGGCCGCGGTCCGTGGTGTCCTGTCGAAGAAAGGTTCTTCGCGAGGCTCAACATTCGCAGGTACGCTAATCAATCTTCGTCTCTTCGGTGTGCCACCGCCAGACGGCGCGGCCCCCGGAAGCATCGACGACCTGCTGCAGTTGCCGATGGCGGCTGAGCTGAGGGGGTCGTGCGGCCTTCTCCGCTTATTCAAGGGCAGCTAAAATCGGTCTTCTCGAGTTCGACCCGGATGATGTCTGGCACGCCGTCGGCATCGGTGTCCGTCGCGACGATTCGGAATATCGCCTGTACTCGGATTCTCGCGGCGCTCACTACCTTGCCGACCTCGTATCCGATAAAGCTGGCGTTGTCCACCCTTGTGAACGTGACAACACCGCTGGCCATACGTGCGTTGGCACGGATGCGCGTGACCCAGCCGTTTTCGACGTGAGTCGGCCCAAGACTGACCCCGACTGATCCCGGGCGTGTACAACCGCAGACGCTCACGTTCAGTGGCTCATCCCGTACGTGTCCCGGCCCGGGCGGCAGAACACGAGCTTGTCGGCCGCCGGAACCTGTCAACCTGAATGAGGCACGCTTCGGTGCCTATTACTGAGCAGGGTCCTCCCACTGGGGCGGCATGGATGCGAGGGTGGTTCGGCCTGATGGGGCGCGGTGGAGTCGTGGCCGGGCGGCGAGCTGGCGGCGTGGGTTGGGCAGCTCGGGGTGACGCGCCGCGCGCGGGTACGGCGCCGCCCCTCCGGCCTCAAGGGTCGCTGCGCGATCGCTGCGCGACGGCCTACGGCCGCCC
>DASTGF010000026.1:0-22691 GCA_035719255.1 Microlunatus sp.
GTGTAGACGATGCCCTGCCGCAGCAGCAGCTTCGACAACCGGTGCCGGGCCCGCATCAGATCAGCCCGGACATCCTCCCGCGCCCTCACCAGATCCCGGGCTGCTTCCTGCTCCACGCTGGGCACGACCACCTCGGCGAACTCGTCCAGCTTCAGCAACCGGGCCAGCAACTCGGCATCGCGGGCGTCGGTCTTGACCCGGTCGCCGTGCGGACGGTGCTGCTTCGACGGCGCCCCCACTACACACGACATGCCATGCTCGTTCAGGAACCGTTACAGGCCGTAACCGGTCGGGCCGGCCTCGTAGCCGACCTTCACCGGACCAGGCAGGGTCGACAGCCACCCCAGCACCTCGGCCGGATCCGGGGTCATTTTCCGCTGCCAGATCTCACCCGTGCTGGCGTCCAACGCATGCCCGGTCACCGACCAGGCGTGCACATCCAACCCGACGAACGTACGCTCGTGACTCACTGAGGCCTCCCGCAACTGTGGCTCTACCGGACAGCCGAAAGCCTGCCCGGCAACCCACGTCCACTTGCGAGCGAGGCCTCAGCCTGCCCATACCAACTTGTTCAATGCAGGCAGGAGCTCTTGGTCTGCAGCCATGATCTCTGAGGTGTCGGTCGGGTTCGCTCGCTTCATACCTGTCGCCCTTCACAGGGCTGACTCCTAGACGGCCTGCGACCCGGCCGACACCGTCGGCGAGGGTGGCTCAAGAGAGGTCTGCACTGCCCGAAGTTGGTTTGCCCTCCTCGCCTCACCGTGACGCAAGCCAAGGCTGGAGGAAGAGCAGGTTGACCAAGAAGATGAGCACCACCCCGAATGCAGCATCGTCCGCGGTGGTGATTGGGATCGATCCCCACAAGGCGTCCTGGACAGCGGCGGCGGTGAACTCCGCGCTGCAGCCTGTCGCGACCATCCGAGTGCCGGTCAGTCGGGATGGCTACCGCCGTCTGCGTGAGTTCGCGGGCCGATGGCCGGCAGCCACCTGGGCGATCGAGGGTGCCGGCGGGCTGGGGGCACCGTTGAGTACCTGGCTGGCTGCTGATCGGATCGTCGCCGTCGATGTGCCGGCCAAGCTCGCTTCCCGGGTCCGGATGCTGTCCACCGGACACGGCCGCAAGAGCGACGACGCCGACGCCACCTCGGTCGGTATCGCCGCACTGACCGCGTCCTCACTGCAGACCGTGGCCGTCGACGAGACCGTCATCGTCCTCCGAGCACTGGTCGAGCATCGCGACGACGTGATCAAGACCCGCACTCAAACGGTGAACAGGCTGCACGTGCTGCTCACCCGGCTCCTGCCTGGCGGTGCGCCACGCGAGCTCGACGCCACCAAGGCCGCAGCGTTGTTGCGCCCGATCCGCCCTCGCGACACGGCGCGGCAGACCCTGCGTCGCCTCGCGGTCGACCTCGTCGCCGAGATCCGTCACCTGGACCGGCGCATCGCCGCAGCTAACACCCAGATCGCCGACCACGTGCGCGCCAGCGGGACCACGCTGACCGAGCTTCGCGGCATCGGCACCTTGAACGCCGCGAAGATCTTGGCTCGCGTCGGCGATGTTCGCCGGTTCCGCTCGCCGGCAGCGTTCGCGTCTTACACCGGCACCGCGCCCATCGAGGTCTCTTCCGGCGATGTCGTTCGCCACCGGCTCTCCCGGGCCGGGGATCGCCAGCTCAACTGCTGTCTGCACACCATGGCCATCACCCAGATCCGCCACGAGGGACCCGGGCGGGCCTACTACCAACGCAAACGCGCCAGCGGGAAGGGCCACAAGGAAGCCCTACGCTGCCTGAAGAGGCGGCTGTCCGACATCGTCTACCGCCAGCTGCTCCGAGACAGCATCCGGCCAGCCCCAGCGGGTCCGGGAGGACACCAGGGGGCGTCTACGAAATCCAGCGCGGCCGGCTCAACCCCTACCGCCGACTCTTCGGATCAGTCACTTCCCGGACCCACCGCCGCCGACACTACCGCCACCCCGACACCAGTCGGTTGACACAGAGAGGTGCCAACTTGACAGAGGCGTAGAACTGAGGCATGGAAACCTGGGATGCCATCCGCGCGCGTCGCAACGTGCGCGAGTACACCGAGCAGCCGATTGCCGAAGCCGACCTCCAGCGCGTTCTTGAGGCTGGTTGGAGGGCCTCATCCGCAGGCAACTCACAGCCGTGGAACTTCGTCGTTGTCACCGATCGCCCGCAGCTGGTCGAGCTGGCGAAGGTCTGGCAGGGAGCTCGCCATATTCCTGGGTCCGCTGCGACGATCGGCTTGGTCGTCCATCAGGCAGAGGACGCGCGTCAGCGGGACATGCTCATGTACGACCTCGGGCAGACGACGGCGAACATCATGTTGGCGGCCGCTGACCTCGGCATAGGGTCCGGTCACGCCGCGGTGTCTGACCAGGAGCAGGCGCGCCTCGTGCTGGGGTTTCCTGATGGCTACTTCTGTGCCTACCTGATCGGGCTGGGCTACCCGGCGGATCGGCCGCTGCGACCTGTGGTCCGGCCGGTCCGGCGACCCATTGAGGAGGTCGTCCACTGGGAGCGCTGGTAGGCGCAGTCGTGATGTAAGGGATCCTGCACGTCTGTCACTCAGTTGGTCACGCACTCGCAGGCGTTCGGACCTGCGACGATGGACTCTCCGAGCGAAGCCGGCGGATTCAGACCCCGACTACACCCTGAATTATGCAGAGCCTGTCTACGTCGGTGGCGGGGACGGTGCTGGAGCCGCGGAATCTGTCGAGGGTGTTCGAGCAGCTGCCGCGAGATGCTGGCGTGCGTCGGATTCGGTTCATGATCTGCGGCCTACGTGTGCGTCGCTGCTGTTGGCGCAGGGCGTTCCGCCTCGCGTGGTGATGGATGTGCTGGGACATTCTCAGTTGGCGATCACGACGGACCCTTCTTCGCATGTGATGCCGCTGCGTTGCGGCAGGCGGCGGATGCGATGGATCGGGCCTTGGAGGAGGGCGAATGATCCGCGTTGCTGTCAACCGACCTGGGGCCGACAGCGCTGCGGCGGCGAATGTGGCTCGGACTTGGGGTCTTGCTGGCGCACCCGGAGAGACTCGAACTCCCAACCTTCTGATCCGTAGTCAGATGCTCTATCCATTGAGCTACGGGTGCCCGCCGCCCCGCGATGAGGGCAACGACGAGCAAGTGTAGCGGGCCGACGCGAGCCCGCGAAACCAGGACCAGGCCGAGGCCGGCGTTCGGGCGTCACGACCTGCGTACGGACTCCGCGGTCGGCCACCGACCGCCCGCACGAAGCCCGCAACCGGCCTGTCACGTGCCCAAACGACTTGACCGGACCACCATTGCACTGGTACGCGCGAGATTGACAACCTACCCCGGTCACCTATTGTTCAACTGTCGCTAGACGCTCTAGCGTGCGCTGTTATCCGGGTGTTCACCGGCATCCGGAGCCCACCTCGGGTCGCCATCCAGATAGGGATCGTCGTGACGCTGTTCATCGTGATTGCCGTCATCGTCGTCGCCCTCATCTTCGATTTCACCAACGGTTTCCACGACAGCGCTAACGCGATGGCGGGACCCATCGCGACCGGTGCCCTCAAGCCGCGTACGGCCGTTCTGCTGGCCGCCCTGCTCAATCTCGTCGGCGCGTGCCTGTCCACCGAAGTGGCCAAGACCATCTCCGGCGGCCTGTTCTCCGACAACTTGATCACCGCACCGGTCATCCTGGCCGGACTGGTCGGCGCGATCATCTGGAATCTGCTCACCTGGTTGGTCGGGCTGCCGTCGAGCTCGTCCCACGCGTTGTTCGGCGGTCTGATCGGCGCGGTGATCGTCGGCGCCGGGTTGGCATCGATCAACGGCTCGGTCGTTGTGTCCAAGATCCTGCTGCCCGCGGTCTTAGCTCCGGTCGTCGCCGGCGTCGCCGCCATGCTGGGTACGCGGATCGCCTACCGGGTCACTCGGCGCACCCCCCGCGAGCACACCGAGGGCGGCTTCAAGTACGGCCAGGCGTTCACCGCCTCGCTGGTCGCGCTCGCACACGGCACCTCTGACGGCCAGAAGACGATGGGCGTGATCACCCTCGTATTGGTCACGGCCGGCTTCCAGGCCGCGGGGACCGGTCCGCAGTGGTGGGTCGTGCTGACCGCCGGTCTGGCGATCGGGCTCGGCACCTACTCCGGCGGTTGGCGGATCATGCGCACGCTGGGCAAGGGCGTCGTCGACATCGAGACACCGCAGGGAGCCGCCTCCGGAGCGGCCACGAGCGCAACCATCCTCGCCTCCGCCCACCTCGGCTTCGGGCTGTCCACCACCCATGTCGCGACCGGCTCCATCGTCGGGTCCGGCGTTGGCCGCAAGGGTGCGCTGATCCGCTGGGCGATGGCCCGCCGGATGGTCGTCGCCTGGTTGCTCACGCTTCCGGGAGCGGGCCTGTTCGGCGGCGCAGCGGCGCTGCTCGCCGATCGTGGCGTGGTCGGCGTCATCATCCTGCTGGGCCTGCTCGCGGTCGCCTGCTTCGTGATCTGGAGGATCTCACGCCGCAACCAGATCACCGCGGCGAACGTCACCGACGGCCGTGACGTCATCGTGTTGGCCGCCGCTCCGGCGCCACCGGATTACGCCGGCGCCGAGAGCTCCGGCGGCGCCAAGCCGGGTCGCTCCAAGGCGAAGGGGGCGGCGTGAGCATCCACATCGACTGGCAGTCACTGGTCGTCGTCGCGATCGTCTCCGTGCTGGGCACCGTGGTTTTCGTGACGTTGCTCTCGGCGGGCATTCGCTCCATGTCGCTGGCCATCGTCCGCACCGACCAGCACCAGCCCGCCATGACCGCCCGGATCGCCGGCTGGTCCCTCCTCGGTCTCGCCGCACTGTCGGTCCTCTTCGGGCTCTATCTGATCGTGCCGTTCTTCCACTGAGCCTCCCGGGCGCGGATCACTCGAGAACCTCCGGACGCGCGCGGACCACTCGAGACCTCCGGACGCGCCCGGGCCGCTGACGATCGCTCCCGCGTCCGGCCCGAGGCGCTCCGTCGAGTCATTCAGAGCGATCCGCGGAGCGCTGGTCAGCGCGTGAGCTTGGCCACTGGTCTGCGATCGGCTTCGAGGCCGCCACCGAGCAACAGATCCCAGGACGTGAGCCTGCTCACCCGGATGCCCATTTCTCGCGTAACTGACAACGGTTTCCATCCGCTGTGAGCCGGATCACAGCTACTTTCGCGTCAAATCTCGTAATACCAGTAGTGCTAGTGGGCTAACTTACAGACCACTAACACCACTGGTCCGATCGACGCAGAAAGTGAGCCGATGACCGCCCTTCTCGAACCCCAGACCAACGCCGCCGGGCCTGCGGCACCCACGACCCATCGGCGGCTGCTGGCCTGGGTTGCCGAGGTCGCCGCTTTGACCCAGCCCGATGCCATCCACTGGTGCGACGGCTCGGACGCGGAGTGGGATCGGCTGACCTCCGAGCTGGTCGCGGCCGGGACCCTGGTCCGGCTCGATTCCCAAGCCAAGCCGAACTCCTTCTACGCCCGGACCGACCCCAGCGACGTGGCGCGGGTCGAGGACCGGACGTTCATCTGCTCGCTCGATCCCGCCGACGCCGGCCCCACCAACAACTGGATGGACCCGGCGGCGATGAAGTCGACGATGACCGAGCTCTACCGCGGGTGCATGCGCGGCCGGACGATGTACGTCGTCCCGTTCTGCATGGGCCCCATCGACGCCGAGCACCCGATGTTCGGAGTCGAGATCACCGACTCCGCCTATGTCGCGATCAGCATGAAGATCATGACCCGGATGGGCGCCGAGCCGCTGGCCGCCATGACGGCCGGCGGCGAGGCGGACTTCGTCCCGTGCCTGCACTCGGTGGGCGCTCCCCTGGAGCCCGGGCAGGCCGATGTCGCGTGGCCGTGCAGCACGACGAAGTACATCACCCACTTCCCCGAGGAGCGGTTGATCTGGTCCTACGGCTCCGGGTACGGCGGCAACTCGTTGCTGGGCAAGAAGTGCTACTCGCTGCGGATCGCCTCGGTGATCGGCCGTGACGAGGGCTGGCTCGCCGAGCACATGCTCATCCTCAAGCTGATCTCCCCGGTCGGCCGGGAGTACCACATCGCCGCGGCCTTTCCCAGCGCCTGCGGAAAGACCAACCTCGCCATGCTCGAGCCGACCATCCCCGGCTGGCGGGTCGAGACACTGGGCGACGACATCGCCTGGATGCGGTTCGGCGAGGACGGTCGGCTGTACGCGACCAACCCGGAGTACGGTCTGTTCGGCGTCGCTCCCGGCACCGGCTGGGCCACCAACCCGAACGCCATGCGGACCATCGACCGAGGCAACTCCCTGTTCACCAACGTCGCCCTGACCGATCACGGCGACGTCTGGTGGGAGGGCATCAGCGAGGTCACTCCCCCGCACCTGTCGGACTGGCGCGGGCAGGGCTGGACCCCCGACGAGGCGACCACCCCCGCGGCACACCCGAACAGCCGGTTCTGCACCCCGATCCGGCAGTGCCCGATCCTCTCGGCGGACTACGACAGCCCGCATGGCGTGCCGATCGACGCGATCATCTTCGGCGGCCGCCGCAAGACGACCGTGCCGCTGGTCACCCAGGCCCGCGACTGGCAGCACGGGGTCTTCCTCGGCGCCACGCTGTCCAGCGAGACCACCGCCGCCGCGACCGGGGCCGTCGGTGTCGTGCGCCGCGACCCGATGGCGATGCTGCCGTTCATCGGCTACCACGCCGGTGACTACTTCGCGCACTGGCTGGAGATCGCCAAGCAGCACGACGCCGCCCGTCTGCCGGCGGTGTTCTACGTCAACTGGTTCCGGCGTTCGGCCGACGGCGGGTTCCTGTGGCCGGGCTTCGGCGAGAACAGTCGAGTCCTGAAGTGGGTGGCGGAGCGCATCGACGGCAACGCCGCTGCGGTCGAGACGCCGATCGGCTTGGCCCCCGCGGCCGGTAGCCTGGACCTCACCGGTTTGGACGTCTCCGAGGACGACGTCGCCGCAGCGCTCGCCGTGGACGTCGAGGAATGGCGGGCCGAGGTGCCACTGATCGAGGAGTGGTTCGCCACCGTCGGTGCCAAGGTGCCGACCGAGCTGCTGACCGAGCTGGATGTCTTGCGGGGCCGTCTGGGGGGCTGACGAACCGTCGGTGGTGGGCGGCCCCGCAAGCTCGACCGAACGGTCCGCGTGGGCCGCCGTGCGGCACACCCCAATTGGAACGACGACGCGGTGTCGAGAGCACGCGGTGTCGAGAGCACGCGGTGTCGAGAGCACAGGGAGGGTTCGGATCGCACAGCGGGCCGGAATCCCCGTTGATCCCGGCCCTTCGCCTTCCAGTGTGGACCTTTCTACGCCTGGCAGCCAGGGCCGGTGGGAACTCAGCAACCCGACGCGGAAGGCTCGGACGCGTACGGCGCGATCAGGCCTTGGCCACGACATGCTCGCGCAGGGCCGGCATGATGGTCTCGCCGTAGACCCGCAAGGTCTCCTCCTTGTTGTCGTGCTGGAGGTAGCCGCTGAAGTGGTCGACGCCGATGTCCTTCAACTGCTTCAGCTTGGTGATGTGGTCCTCCGCCGTCCCGAGGATGCAGAACCGGTCCACGATGTCGTCCGGGACGAACTGCGCATGGGTGTTGCCGGCGCGACCGTGCTCGTTGTAGTCGTAGCCGTGGCGGCCCTTGATGTAGTCGGTGAAGGCGGCCGGGATCTCGGTGTGCTCTCCGTAACGGGCCACGATGTCGGCCACGTGGTTGCCCACCATCCCGCCGAACCAACGGCACTGATCCCGCATGTGCGCCCAGTCGTCTCCGACGTAGTTCGGCGCCGCGACACAGAACGTGATCGCCGCCGGATCCCGCCCGGCGTCCTCGGCCGCCCGCCGGACGCTGGTGATCATCCACCGAGCGATGTCGACGTCGGCCAACTGGAGAATGAACCCGTCACCGATCTCGCCGGCCAGCTTCAGCGCGAGGGGTCCGTACGCGGCCACCCACACGTCGAGGGACGACGTTCGTGCCCAGGGGAACTGCAGGGTCGAGCCCTTGTAGTCCACCGGGCGGCAGTTCGCCAGCTCGCGGATCACGTGCGTGGCTTCGCGCACGTCGCGGAGGGTGGCGGGCTTGCCGTTCGTGACGCGGACCGCCGAGTCGCCGCGGCCGATCCCGCAGATCGTCCGATTCCCGAACATCTCGTTCAGGGTCGCGAACACCGACGCAGTGACCGTCCAGTCCCGCGTGCTCGGATTGGTGACCATCGGCCCGACCATCACTCGCTGCGTACGGGACAGGATCTGGCTGTAGATCACGTACGGCTCCTGCCACAGCAAGTGGGAGTCGAACGTCCAGACGTAGTCGAATCCGTGCGCCTCGGCCAGCTCGGCCAGCTGCACCACCCGCCAGGCCGGCGGATTGGTCTGCAGCACGACACCAAAGTCCATCGATGATCAACTCCACCCTTCGCGAATGTCGGCCAGCCGCCCACCTGCGCGCCGAGCGTGCCACCTATCTGCGCGCTGTTCAGGTCGCCGATAGGCGCACTGAGCCTGCCGAAGCGAACCCCCAGGGCCTTCGACGAGCTCCGGTCGCGCACGTGGAGCACGGTGCATGATCATTCCGGAGTTGATCACAGCAGGTACTGACTCAGGCCGCGCTTGAGGAACCGTCCGTGGCCCGCGCGGCCGACGTAGCCGGAATCGTCGACGATCACCGATCCGCGCGACATGACCCAGTCGACGTGGCCGTCGATCTCGAATCCCTCCCAGGCGGAGTGGTCCATGTTCATGTGGTGGGTCTTGCCGTAGCCGATCGAGGTGTGCCCGTTCGGGTCATAGATCACCAGGTCGGCATCGGCACCGGGCTGGATGACCCCCTTGCGACCGTAGAGACCGAACATCCGCGCGGGCGTGGTCGAGGTCAGCTCGACCCAGCGCGGCAGAGTGATCTGGCCGGTGACCACACCCTGGTACATCAGGTCCATTCGGTGCTCGATGCTGCCAATGCCGTTCGGGATGGCTCGGAAGTCGCCGCGCCCGAGCTCCTTCTGCTCCTTCATGCAGAACGGGCAGTGGTCGGTGGAGATCATCTGCAGGTCGTTGGTCCGCAGCGCCTGCCACATCGCGCTCTGGTGACCCTCCGCGCGCGACCGCAGCGGCGTTGAGCACACCCACTTCGAGCCCTCGAAGTCACCCCACTCCTCACTGGTGGCGCCGAGCTGTTCCTCTAGCGACAGATAGAGATACTGCGGACAGGTCTCGCCGTACACGTTGCGGCCACGGTCGCGCGCCGCGGCGATCTGCTCGACGGCCTGCCTGGCGCTGACGTGCACCACGTACAGCGGCGCCCGGGTCAGGTCGGCGATCATGATCGCGCGATGGGTCGCCTCCTCCTCCAGCTGCCAGGCGCGGGCGATCCCGTGGTAGTACGGCGAGGTCTTGCCGGCTGCGTAGAGCTGCTCGGCGAGGACGTCGATCGCGGGGCCGTTCTCGGCGTGCATCATCGTGATCAAGCCGGTCTCGGCCGACTTCTGCATCGCCTTGAGGATCTGCGCGTCGTCGGAGTAGAAGACACCCGGATACGCCATGAACAACTTGAAGCTGGTGATCCCCTCATCGATCAAGGAATCCATCGCCTTCAGGGAGAACTCGTCGACCCCCCCGATGATCTGGTGGAAGCCGTAGTCGATCGCGCACTGGCCGGCGGCCTTGGCGTGCCAGGCGGCCAGCCGGTCCTCCACGCGTTCGCCGTACCGCTGGACGGCGAAGTCGATGATCGACGTCGTACCGCCCCAGGCTGCGGCCCGGGTGCCGGTCTCGAAGGTGTCGGAGGCGTTCGTGCCGCCGAACGGCAGTTCCATGTGGGTATGGGCGTCGATGCCGCCGGGAATCACGTACTTGCCCGTCGCGTCCACGACCGCGTCGACTCCGGCGGCCAGGTCCACGCCCAGTAGCGCCGACCCCGGGGCCAGCACCGCCGCCACCTTCTCGCCGTCCACCAGTACGTCCGCCGCCGTGGTACCCGTGGCATTCACGACGGTGCCACCGGTGATCAAGATCGTGCTCATCACTGAACCTCCATATCCTGTCCTGTCGGAGCAGGGCGCATGCACGCGCTCACGGCTTGGTGATCGCGGTGTACGTCTCCGGCCGACGGTCGCGATAGAACTGCCAGGCGTTGCGGACCTCGCGGATGAGATCGAGATCCAGATCGCGGATCACGACCTCCTCGTGCTCGTCGCTGCCCAGTGCGCCGACGAGGACACCTCGAGGATCGACGAACTGGCTGGAGCCGTAGAATGTGACGGCCAGGTCGCCGTACTCGTTGTCCTCCCGACCGACCCGATTCGGGGCGGCGACGAAATAGCCGTTGGCGGCCGCGGCCGCCGGCTGCTCGATCTCCCACAACCGATTCGAGAGGCCGGGCTTGGTGGCGTTGGGATTGAAGACGATCTGCGCCCCGTTCAGCCCGAGTTCGCGCCAACCCTCGGGGAAGTGGCGGTCGTAACAGATGTAGACCCCGATCGGACCGACGGAGGTCTTGAAGACGGGGTAGCCGAGATTGCCGGGCCGGAAGTAGAACTTCTCCCAGAACTTGTCCAGGTTGGGAATGTGGTTCTTCCGGTAGGAGCCGAGGATCGTGCCGTCGGCGTCCACCACCACGGCGGTGTTGTAGTAGACGCCCGGCTGCTCCTCCTCGTAGATCGGGAGCACCATGACCATCGACAACTCCGCCGCGAGTGTGGCGAACCGCCGCACGATCGGACCGTCGGCCGGCTCGGCGAGGTCGTAGTACTTGGGGTCCTCGGTGATCCCGAAGTAGGGACCGTAGAAGAGTTCCTGGAAGCAGATCACCTGGGCACCCGCCGAGGCGGCCTGCCGGGCGAACTCCTCGTGCTTGTCGAGCATGGAAGCCTTGTTTCCGGTCCAGGTGGTCTGGGTGATCGCAGCTCTGACGATGGGCACGTCGCTCATCCTCTCCCCGGTGTCGCGAGATGTCGACGGCAGGCCTTCTGTGCCTGTGGCGCCGACGTCGGTTCTGGCATCGAAGTCGTACTCCATCGAACCGTAGGGGCAGGGATGACAGTGAGGCGTTTCAGTCGCGTGTCGGGGCGTGGAGCGAGGTGACACACGCCCGACTCGAGCGCCGGGGAGCTCTCACACCTCTCGGCCCGTCCGGGGGTGGGCGCAAGATTATGCTGGCGAAATCGACGAAGGGGACCAGATCGTGACCGACTACCAGGCGATGGCCAAGGACAGCCTGCTCCTGCACTTCTCCAAGCCGCAGGTCGACAACCTGCTCGTCCTGGATCGGGCCGAGGGTCCGTACGTGTTCGACACCGACGGCAACCGCTACATCGACGCCCTGTCCAGCCTCTTCTGCGCCCAGCTGGGGTACTCCCACGGCGGCGAGATGGCCGAGGTGGCGACCCGCCAGCTCACCACGCTCCCGTTCAACACCAACTGGGCGACTGCTCACCCCGCGGCGCTCGAGCTGGCCGAGAAGGTGTCGTCGTTGGCGCCGGCCGACGACTATCGGGTGTTCTTCACCGGTGGTGGCTCGGAGTCGGTGGAGTCGGCCTGGAAGTTCGTCCGCGAGCACTACGTGGCGATCGGGCAGCCGCAGCGACGCAAGGCCATCGCGCGCATGGTGGCGTACCACGGCGTCACCCTGGGGGCCCTCTCCTTCACCGGGATCCCGGGGTTCAAGAACGACTTCGGTACTCCGCCGATCGAGGTGTCGCACGTCTCCACCACAAGCCCGTTCCGCGCGCCCGACGGCGCTGATCCCGCAGCCTTCTGTGCACGGCTGCTGGCCGAGGTGGAACAAGCCGTCCTCGCCGCCGGGCCGGACGAGGTCGCGCTGATCATCGCCGAGCCGGTGCAGAACGCGGGTGGCTCGATCACGCCGCCGCCGGGGTACTGGACGGGACTGCGGCAGATCGCCGACCGTTACGGCATCCTGCTGATGGCCGATGAGGTCATCACCGGCTTCGGCCGGATCGGCGAGTGGTTCGCCGTGTCCCGGGAGGGTGTGGCCCCCGATCTGATCAGTGTGGCGAAGGGCCTCACGGCTGCGTACGCCCCGATGGGTGCGGTGCTCGTCCGCTCCCGGGTCGTCGACCCGCTGATCGAGGGCGGCCGGGTGTTCCGGCACGGAATCACCTTTGCCGGGCACCCGCTGAGCGCGGCCATCGCGCTGAAGAGCATCGAGATCTTCGAGCGGGAGCAGGTCCTGGAGAACGTCCGCGCACTGGCGCCCCATCTCGAGGCCCGGATGCAGGAGCTTCGCGCGCTGCCGATCGTCGGTGACATTCGGGGCGCCGGGTTCTTCTGGGCCGTCGAGATGGTGGCCGACAGCGACAACAGCCGACTCGATCAGGCGCAGCGGGATGCGCTCATCCGCGGCTTCCTGCCGAAGCGCTTCCGCGAGGCGCGTCTGATCGCCCGCACCGACGACCGCGGCGACGCGGTGATGCAGATCGCCCCCGTCCTGACCAGTGACACCGCGCTGCTGGACGAGATCGTCGACCGCCTGGCTGACGTCCTCACCGACGCCGGGAAGGTGATCGGGGTCGCCGAGCCGGCGCTCACCTGAGGAACGTGAGCAGCGGCCGGCGACCTAGGACGCGACCCGGCGTCGAGCCCACCACCCCGGCGGCAGGAGCACTCCGAAGACCGCCGGACCCAGCACGGGCAGGAGGGGCCAGATCGGGTTGAGACCGTTCGGCCCGACCATGCCGGCGGTCGCCATCACGGCAAGACCGCCGACGACGCAGACGGCGGCCGCGATCGGCCGCCACATCGCGGGTTCCGGTCGGGGGTCGGGCCGTGGCGACTCGAAGCGCCCGAACACCAGCACGAGGAGCGCGGTCACCGCGAGGAGCACCACCCACCACAGCGGCCGGGTCAGCCACCAGATCCCACTCAGCGGAGCGAGCCCCAGTCCGAACCCGCCGAGCTGCGCCAACAGTGAGGCGACCACGACCATGGCGGTGAGATGCCAGAGGAACAAGGTCATGATCCGGGTGTTGAGCAGGACAGTCGCATACCAGACCCGTGGACGCCGGAGCCACCGGTTGAGCGGAGCCTCGGCGAGCAGCACCAGTCCGGTCTGCAGCATGCCGAGGAAGGCCATCGTCACCCGGGTCGGATTGGAGTTGCTGATCTCGTCGCCGGCCGCGGTGATCATCGAGACCGGGTATGGGCCGAGCCCGACGAGGACCGCCAACCCAACGGCGCCGACGGCCGACACCGTCAGCTTCCGCCGCATGGTGGCCAGGCGCCCGTCGAGCCACGCGTACCCGAACTGGTGGAAGGCCGCCCAGACGATCAGGTAATTCGGATATCCGGCCAGCTCCGATCCGGTGGCGATACTGATCAGGTCGACGGCGCCGGCCAGCAGCACCCCGCCGGCGATCGACCACCAGCCGAAGCGGTCCCACAGCACCAGGCACGCCGGGCCGATCACCACCACCAGCAGGTACGCGGCCAGGAACCAGGTGGGGATCAGCGCCATCTGGGTCAGCACCTGCAGCCGGGCGGCCGGTACGCCGAACGCGAGCAGCGCGATGCTGGCGCCGAACCAGACCAGCAGCAGCGGGATCAGCGGAAGGCCGAGCCGACGCAACCGGGCCCGCAACCAACCGGCGTACCCGATCTGCTTGCGGCGGGCCGAGCGCCAGGAGAGGCCGTTCGCGTACCCCCCGACGAGGAAGAAGATCGGCATCACTTGGAAGATCCAGGTGAGCGGATGCGACCAGGGCGCGTTGTCGAGGACGCCGTGCGGCGCGATCCCGTCGGCGTCGACCGCGACGATCGTCCAGTGACCGAGGACGACGACGGTGATCGCCGCCGCGCGCAGGAAGTCGACCACTCGGTTGCGCGCGTCCGGCGTCGCCGCGGCGAGCCGGTCCATCCGGGACTGACCGCGTTCGGCGGGCATCGTCGTCATGCGGGACAGTGTCCCTGGTCACAGGCGCGGTGAGCCTGTGCCGCCCCGAGTCGAAATGGAGCGGTGACCCGGCCGCTCGATATCACCGTCGGAGCCCGATCAGACCCGGGTTCAGTCCAGGTCGTCCAGTTCGCGGTTCAACGCATCCGCGAACTCGTCGTCACCCGCCGGATCGATCGATACGAGCAGCTTGCGCACGGACGCGGGATCGTCGTCGAGGCTGACGATCAGGTCGAGCGCCTTGCGCCGGACGGTGGACTCGTCACCCTGCAGGTCGGCGACATATCGGTCGCGCGCCGTGACGATCTGTTCGAGGCAGGCCCGGTCGAGTGGCTCGGTGGCCCCGCTTGGCGCGACGACGCTCGCATGAGACGGATCGCCGACGACTCCGCGGGCGATCTCGACCAGGAGATCGTAGGCGTGGGCTCTGGTGAATTCGGGGGCGGAGGAGTCGACGATGGAGATCGCGAAGGGAATGACCGCATACGCGGCCTCATACAAGGAGCCCTGCAGGACCACGTGATTGTCCAGCTTCCAGTACCAGTGATCGGCATCGGCGTCGCTGGTCGCGCTGGCCAATCCACGGATAGCTGCCGGGATCGACTCAGCTGTGCCATGGGCGGTCCGGAGCGACGCCCATGGAACGTCGTGCAGACCCGGGAGGATGTCAGGGTCGTTCGGCATCGACCACTCCTAATCGAACTTGGTGCCGGGCGGGAACTGATTGCGTCCGTACTTCCCCTGGCAGCGGGTGCACACGGGCACCTCCTGCCCGGTTCGAGGACGGGTAGCCGGTGAGAACCGGATCTTGCTGGGATCGCCCCCCAGCTGTGCGGCAACATCATCCTCCGCGCACATGCCGCTGTGATTCACGCCTGACACGGTTTCACCCGTCTCGATGTTGGTGCCGCCGGTGATCGTGGCGACTTTTTGTCGCTCGGACTTCGACATGCCCTTCCACTGCTCGACGCGGCTGTCCCGGGCGCCGATCGCCTGGCGCCATGCCTTGGTGTTGCCGAGCCGGATCCGAATCGCCCCGATGATCTCGGCCGCGACGGCGGTACCGACGGCGACCGCCGCCAGGATGAGCGCCGCTTCGTCGGCCTCTTTGATGGCTCGAGCCTCGTCGACGGCACCTTCGGGAACGAGCTCCGTGCCCGGCGTCGGCGAACTCTTGGCCGCCGCCTGGAGGGCGTTGAACCGGTCGGAACTCATCTCCGCCTTCAGCCCGGTCACGGCCAGCCCGGCGAACATCAGAACCAGCGCAGCCTCACCGGCGAGAGGTGCGAACATGAACAGCGCCTCGGCGGCCAGTTGCATGCCGAGCGCCTTCAACGCCTCGTTGAACTGATGATCTGCGACCAGCGCGGCGATCACCGACTGGGCCAGCGGTGTGCTCCAGTCGTGCTTGACTCCCGCGCCCTTGTACCCGCCCATCATGCGGCTGTGCACCGGGGTCAGGTCCAGTGGATCGAGTGTTGACCCGTTGGCGGCCTGCGTCTTCTCGATGTCGGCCAGGAGGCGATGGAAGTGCTCGGCAAGTTCGGCGCGCGCGGCGGCAGGGTCTTTGGCGGCGAAGTCGGCGGTGACCTGACTCTTGCCTTCGCGAGCAACCGCGTACAGCTCCGGATAGAGGTGGAGCAGAGTCTGGATCTTGGCCGTGGATGCGTCGTACTTCTCTTTGACCGGGCCGTAGGGCTGCAGCGGGCTCGGAGCGGCGACGATCGTGTTCAGCAGCCCGCCATCGGGCGGTTTGTCGTACTGCGGCGGCCCCGTGGGGTCGAACGCTGCGGGATACCAGATCATCGACATGTTGGGTCCCGGCCCGCCTGGGACCATCGGGCCCGGCTTCGGCGGGTCCATCCGGTAGCCGACGAAGACCTTCTTCCGGACCTCCTCCTGCGCGCGCTGGGTCTTGGCGAGGCTGGCGGCCGCCTCCGTCATCTTCTCGGCTCGTTCGGTCTGCGCCGCGTCCGGAGCTGCCGGCAGAGCTCCCGGCTGGGCGGGAATTCCGAGGCTGGCCATCTGGGACAGCACGAACGCGTGATTGGTGGTCAAGAAGTCGGAGACGACGGCGGTGACCTCCTTCCCGAACTCGGCCCTCAGCGTCCGGGTATAGGCGATGGAATCGGTCAGCGAGATGTCGATGGCGATGCTCTTCTTCCATCGACCCAGGTTGTCGACCATCACGGCCTCGGGCAGGCCGTTTCCGAAGCTGTCCCACAGTTGACGCAGCGAGGTGGTGTCGCGGCCCCACCGCGAGTTTCCCTGGGCGGTGATGTGGTCGATCATGGTGAACCGCTGGTCCTGGGTTGCGGCGGCATAATCGGCCGGACCGAGCTCGTTGATCGCGACGACGTCTCCGGCAAGTGCGTCGCGCAGGAGTTCGGCCTTGCTCTTCAAGGTCAGCACGGGCATCGTCCAGCGCTGCACGGCAGCGCTGGCGGTGTGGTTCCCGGCCTCCTGCTGGAGCCGCACCACCTGCTGCACCATCGGTGGCCCGCTCGGCCGAGGTGCGAGGCCGGGGTGCCGCTGGCCCGGGGGCTGGAAGGACTCCGGAGCGTGTTCGAAGCCCACCCGATACCCCGTCCGCCGCACGATACTCCGATACTCGCAAGAACCCGGTTCGGGTTGGGAGGGCTCTCGGGCGAGGGCGAGTGCAGAGTGTGCTGCCCCATCGGGCACACCGTCGACTCTCGGCCCACGATGGGCGAGGATGGGTCGTTGTGGCCCACTGATGCCGAGACCTTGATCGCCGAGCAGGAGCGCCTTGCTGCGGCGAGTCCGCAGCCCGTCGGGATCGATGGCGACCGGTCACTGATCACCGGAGTCTGGGTGTGCTTCCCGCGCGGGATCAGCGACTCGCCGGATGGCGCCGAGCACGCCTGGTGCGCCGCCCACAGCACACGTGCCGGTACGGCCGTCGAGCGGCGGGCGTCCGAGGGCACAGTCGACGCGCCCTACGTCGCGGGGCTGATCGCCCTCCGGCTCGGCCCCTTGCTCGATCGTCTGGTCCGTTCGCTGACCGAACGCCCCGACGTCCTGCTCGTCGACGCGACCGCCAGGGACCATCCTCGTCGAGCCGGCCTGGCGTGGCAGCTGGGTGCGGTGCTGAACATCCCGACGATCGGGGTCACTCACCGACCGCTGGTGGCCGGCGGCGACTGGCCCGATGAGGAGCGGGGGGCGATGTCGCCGATACGGATTGACGCGACCACCGTCGGATGCTGGCTACGCACCCAGCGCGGCGTCCGACCCCTCGTTGTCCATCCCGGCTGGCAGGTCGACCTCGACACCGCGGTTGCTGTGGTGATGGCGGTCAGTCGACGGCGCACCCCCGAGCCGTTGCGCCAAGCCCGGCAGCTGGCCCGCTCGGCACGTGCCCGGGAACGTCCCTCGATGCCGACCGATACCGATCGGATGGCGGCTGGCTGATCGCCAGCGCAATCAGGGCACCAGCGGCTCAGGGTCGGCGGCCGAGTCGATCCGTTCGTCGATCGTGTGTTGATCGAGCAGGCCCGCGGTCAGCACCAGCTGTTGGAGCGCCATGGTCCAGCTGTCCCAATACGGGCGGTCGGGTTCGGCCGCGATCGCGGCGATCAGCTGCCGCCGGAACGGCTCGCGGTCGCCGTTGAAGCAGGTCTGGACGATGGCGGCACACAGGCCGAACATCCGCGACTGCCAGGGTGCCTCGAACACGAGCTCGCCGTTGCGGCGCGGCGGTGCCGCGATCCCTTCCGTGTCGAGGAGGTCTGCTTTCACAGCCGGGCCACGCCGATCATCGAGTCCCGCGTGACGAGTTCCGCGAGCTCGGTCTCAGACAGGTTCTCCGTGCCGGCGGGTCTTTCGGGCACGACGAGGTAGCGCACCTCCGCGGAGCTGTCCCAGACCCGAATCTCGATGTCGTCTGGCAGGTCGCAGCCCATCTCCTTGAGCAGGACGCGCGGCTCTCGCACCATCCGTGACCGGTAGGGCGGTTCCTTGTACCAACCCGGCGGGAGGCCGAGCACGTCCCAGGGATAGCAGGAGCACAGCGTGCAGACCACGACGTTGTGCACACCCGGTTCGTTGGCCACCGCCACGATGTTCTCGTTCGAGTCGAGACCGAGTTCGTCCAATGCCGCCGGACCGTCCTCCAACAGTCGGGTCCGGAAGTCGTCATCGACCCAGGCGCGGGCGACGGCTCTGGCGCCGTTCATCGGCCCGACATCGTTCTGATAGAAGTTCGTGACCTCTTCGATGTAACCGTCCGGGACCAGTCCCTTCTCGGTCAGCAGCTGCTCGAGAGCTTCGGCGCGGCGCTCGACCGGCGACGGCGGTGTGGGGTGGTGATGATCGCCATCGCGGGCGTGGCTCATGCCGGCTCCAGATAGTTGTCCCACAGATCGACGTTCACCACAACGCCGGGCTGGCCGTCGTTCCACAGCTCATCGGCGTCGAAGCGCACCGAGTAGGTGGCCTCGCTGACACGATGGACGGAGTGGGCCTCGACGTCGGGAATGCTGAACCAGCCGTCGCACCGCGTAACGACTCCGACGTGACCGCGGACGTACCCGGGACAGCGAGTATGACCTGGCGGATGCATATTGCGGACCTGTACGCGGTCGCCCACGCTGAACCGTGAGTGCCCCACCGGCGGATCGGTGATCGTCTCGCCCTTTGCGGGCCGGGACAGCGGGTACGGTCCGCCAGCGCGGTCCTCAAGCTCGGCGCGCGTGACGATGCCGGACTCGACCGCCAGCGTCGCAGCAGCGGTCAGCCACCGTTCGTAGTACGACGCATTCAAGTAGTCTGCCGGGTCCATCCGCTCAACTGCATGGCGATGGGCACCGGGGCTGGCGTTCGCGAGATGTCGGACCAGGACCTCGCCGAACAGCACAAAGGCAGCGGCTTCCCACCGCGCGGGAGGGCTCGGAATACCAGGCTCGATGACCACCGGCCCGAAACCCTGACGCCCACCCAGGTCGTTGATTCCGTCCACTCGGTGATCGTACGCAGCACAACCCCGCTCAGGCTGCCCACAATGACGCTCAACGCCGCCGGCATCGCAGTCCAGTGATCATCGGTCTTGGCCCCGGCCAGGTGGACACTCGGTGAGCCAGGGCAAGGTCATGGGGGCCGATCGGCGGACAACGGTGGCAGGGCTCTGGCAACACGTCATATGTCAGCACGTGACAAACCCGATCCGTCGGGAGGTTGCGTCGCGGGTTGGTGGGCTGTTGTGGGCGGCCGGTGACGACACATGAGACCAAAGCTGAGACCACGGGCCCGAAGGGCCGCGCATCGGATCGCACCGGAAGGTGCGTTTGCCCTGGTGGTGGCGGAGGCATCCCCCCAACGCCACCCCAGTCGCATAGCGTTTACCTTCGATGAATAGTTGTCTGGCTCGACCAACAAAGGCCAGTCTGCCGGCGAAGAGTCGCGGCAGACCAGGACGCCTGCTACCTCCACTCTCGGGAGCCAGGTTCACCACCGGGATGAACACGAGTCTGACTTTCGGCGTTGGACCACGTGGAGAAGCAACTCAAGGGGCGAACTGGAACACCGCAACCCTGGCACCCACCTTCCACAAGATGGCACAGCAGATCAACATAGCCAACTGATCTGCCCGAACCTGAGACCCGCCCTAAGCGAGCCCTAAACGGGACCATCGGCCGACCACGTCATATGCCGGCCAACGGTCTGCCACGACCCGTACGCGGCACGGAGCTCACACACCGAGCCCCGGTCCGAGTCCGCCACAACACCCCGTTGACCACCCGCCGATGCGGCGTCCACGGCCGCCCCTGACGACCCGTCCGCTCCGCCGGCAACAACGGCTCCAACCGCGCACCGCTCGTCAGTCAGATCATGACGATCACGCATACCACCATCACAACCCGAACCAGCCGCGAAGCTTTGTCAGATACGCCCTAGTATCCGGCCCATGTCCCCTTGTCCAGCGCCCCAGGACTCTGATGCGTCGACCTGGCCCGCAGAGATCGTGCCGATCATCCGCAAGGCGATCACTGTCGAGTACGTGAGCGTAAGCCGACGGGGTCTGCCGGTCATGGTCCCGGTGACTCCGTACATCGAGGATGACCACGGCACGATCGACGTGTCGACCGGGCTGACCTACCCGGCCAAGGCTGAACGAGCCCGGCGCAATCCAAGGGTGGCGCTGCTGTTCAGCGATCCCGTCGGCTCCGGTCTGCAGCGGCCTCCGGTTGTGTTGGTGCAAGGTCTGGCGTCGGTCCGCGACGCCGATCTGCAGGCGAACACGGACCGATATGTGCGTCTGACGATGTCTAAGCTCCCCGCCGCCTTCAAGGGTCAGCCGAAGTTCATGCTGCGGGGGCTGGGTGCCTATTTCGCCCGCATATGGATCGAGGTGACGCCCACCCGGATCCTGTGGTGGCCCTCGAAGGCTCTGGATACCGAGCCCCAGGAATGGGTCCCGAGCAATGCGCCGGCGGCGACCTCGTCGGATCCGGCGCCGGGCGGCCACCAACCGCCCCCGTGGCTCGAGCCCCCCCGCGAGTGGCGAACCGTGGCGCGGGACGCAATCCGACGGCTCGAGCAGCGAGACCTGGCCTGGATCGGTGTCGACGGCCCTGTCGCTGCGCCAATCACGGGATTGGCGGAAAGCCACGACGGCTTCAAGTTGACGCTCGGCCCTCACCTGCCGGAGCGGCCGGAGGGGCCGGCGACGCTCACCCTGCATGCCCACCCGGCCTCGTTCACCAGTCAGGAGAACCACACCTTCGTCGGCGAGATTGCGTGGGCCGAGGACTCCTACGTCTTCCGGGTCGAGCGATTGCTCGCCGACGTCAGCCTCGCCGGGAACACGCTAACCCGATCCATCGGATTCCTCCGTAAGGTCCGGCGCCTTCGGCCTCGATTGCAAGAGGAGGCAGCTCGCCGAGGACAGCCCGTCCCCACCGTCCGACTGCCCGGAGACCGGTAAGTCAAGCCACCAGGGGCGGCGGAGTGTCGGGCGGCACCAATGGTAGGTGGAGCCAGTTGGGCACCGGAAACCGGCGATTAGTGGGCACTCAATAGCGTCGGGCCGAGGCACGTTCATCGTCTTGGGCGGCCTCGTCGCCCCCGAAGGGAACCGTTCACCGAGGCGCCCATGGTGCCGATGACGACCGCGGGAAGCTAGCGCGGAATCATCAGCGCTCTGACGCTCGGCGTGCCAGCCAGACGAAGGCGTATGCCTACGGATGCGAACGTCGGCGGGTCGAGACCCAAGGCCGCTGTTGCAGCCGGAACTCAAGTCAGACTGCGCACGGTGCGATGCCCCCACGACCACCCAGCTGACGCCTACGGTGTGCGGCCCTTCGAACGAGAGAAGCTCGACGCCGACAACCAGGACGCGGCAAGCAACCCGAGCCGGGATGCCCCGCACAACCAGGGGATCGGCAGCGCGAAGCCGACCCAGAAGACCGCTTCAACTGGCAGCAGTGCCAAGTTGAGCACGGCGCCCTCGGCACGCCGGCGATCAGAGTCAGCCTGCCACAGCAACCATGCCGACCAGCCAGTCAGGGCGGTCAACCCGGTGAAGGCGACAAGCCGCGAGGTGAACTCGGCCTTGCTGAGCTCGGCTGACCATCTGCCCCCGTACATCTGAAACAGACCCAGAAACGTCGGCAGTCGATCCTTACGGCTCAGGTAGACCGCAACGGGGAGCGCGAAACCACCGAAGCCGCCGACATAGGCCCAGGTCACCACAGCCGCGGCGCGCGCCGTCCTTATCGCCAACATGTGGAGCCTCCATTCACGTGAGCGGCCACCCGAGCGGTCCACCATGCGGGGTTTGATTGGGGTCAAGACACGCATCTGACGCGCAGTCTAGAGCGCCGCGCCGACGGCAGCAGGCGCTCGCGTGCATGGCGCCCAACCACGACTCCGTCGACGAGGTCCAGCGCATCCTGACCGCAGCCCGCGAGCGAAGGAACGCCGCACGGTGGGCGATCGCGCTGGCCCTCGGGATGCGGCAGGGAGAGGTCCTCGGTCTCCGGTGGTCCGATGTCGATCTTGAGGCCGGCATCCTCAAGATCAGGAGCAACCGACTGCGCCCGCGGTTCGAGCCTGGGTGCCTCAGTGATTGCGGCCGGACGCCTGGTCGTTGCCCTCGACGCCGACAGATCAACAGCGGCGACGGACCGACCAAGTCCAACGCGGGTAAGCGGCGTATCGGGCTGCCCGCTCCGCTGGTCCAGCTCCTGAGGGACCACCACCAAGAGCAAGATCGCGAGCGCACCGTCGCCCGTCAACTCTGGGTCGAGAGTGATGATGTGTTCACCGACGAGCTGGGCCGGCCCATCCTTCCGGACACCGACTACCACGCGTGGAAGGCGCTGTTGAAGCGCGCCGGCGTTCGCGATGGCCGGCTGCACGATGCCCGCCACACCGCCGCGACTGTGCTCCTGGTCCTGGAGGTCCCAGAGCGATGGGCTGGTCGTCGACGTCGATGGCGGCCCGCTACCAGCACGTCACGGACCCGATCCGGCGTGAGGTGGCGAGCCGGATCGGCGGCCTGTTATGGGCCTCCCACGAGGCCGAATGAGACTAGGAGTGAGACTGAGCGCCGTTTCGGACTCCAGCCGGGCTGCGCTCGGCTCCGAGGTCGCGAGCATTTGCCCTGGTGGTGGCGGAGGCGGCGGGATTTGAACCCGCGAGAGGGTTTGTGCCCTCAACCCGCTTAGCAGGCGGGCGCCATAGACCGGACTAGGCGACGCCTCCCGACCAACCGTGGCCGTGCCGTACGTCGTGACGACGGC
>DASTGF010000027.1:0-4093 GCA_035719255.1 Microlunatus sp.
CCTCATGGCGAGGTCGAACCAGGTCACCGGCCAGCTCGCCACCCTGCGCGCCCAGCTCGCGCAGCTGCCGCCACAGCCCCCCGGATCACCGCCCTCGCCCGCCACGGCCCAGCTGGCGGCCGCGATCGCCCAGCTCGAGCAAGCCCGATTGCGGCTTCGCACCGGACTGGGCGCGCTGCGGCAAGCCGACGCGCAGCTGCAGACGGGCACCCGCCGGCTCCGGACCGGTATCGCAAAGCTGCGCTCGGCCGTCCCCAAGCTCGACAACGGGCTGGCCCAGGCACGCAGCCAGCAGAAGAAGCTGCATTCTGCCCGGACCAAGATCATCGATGCCCGGGCCGAGCTCCGGCGTACCCGCCGCCTCGCAGTGGTCGCCGCCGACGCCGCACGGGTGGGCGTCGACGTCGCACTGAACCAGGTGCGGCTGGCCACGATCACCTCACCGACGGTGGGGACCGTCGTGGACGTCGCCACCGTGGGCCAGGTCGTCGCTCCAGGCGCCGGGTTGGTGACGATCCGGGAGGACGCCGATCCAACGGTGACCAGCTGGCTCGCACCCGACCAGCTCAACCGGGTCTGCCTCGGCGCCGCCGCCGCGGTGTCCGCGGACTGGATGTCCTCCGGTCCGGTCGCGCGCGTCGCGCCGGTGGAAGGCACCGTGACCCGAATCGGCCAGCGCGCGGACTACCCGCCGACCAGCTTCGCCACCGACCAGGTCCACCTCACCCGCGCCGTACCGGTCACCATCACCGTCCCCCCTTCGTCCGGCCGGGCGCTGCCGCCTGGCGTGCCGGTCGACCTCAGCATCAGGCCCGCGGCGGGCGGCTGCTTCGCACCCGCGGCGACCGTGCCCTCCAGCCGGGTCGGGCTCAGCGACCGCCAACTCCCGCCAGAGCGCGGCCACCCGTCCGGCCAGACCATCGCGACGAACTCCAGGTGAGGACATGACCGATCGACGACACCGCCGTCCGCCCCTCCCCGTGCTGATCGTGGTGATCGTGCTGCTGGCCGCCGTCGGCGGCTACCTGTGGTGGCGCTCCACACATCAGAGCGCCCAGGGTCCGCTGACCGCGAGTGGTGCGATGGAAGCGCAGCAGTACCAGGTCGCAGCAGCCATCGCCGGCCGGGTGACCGCGGTCAAGGCGGCCGAGGGCGACTCCGTCAGCAAGGGGCAGACGGTGATCGTCCTCGACTCCACCGCCTTGAAGCTCCAGCTCAACCAGGCCCGGCAGGGCGTGAAGGCGGCCGAGGCTGCGGTGAAGAACGCCAAGGACGACGGCACGGATGCCGACGTGGCCGCGGCGAAAGCCAGGCTCAACCAGGCCGAGGCGAGCGTCGACCTCGCCAAGCTCCAACTCGGCTACGCCGCGGTCAAGGCACCGCACGCCGGGGTCGCCGTCACGGTGACCACCAACGCAGGACAGAACACCGGCCCAGGCAAGACCCTGCTCACCCTGAGCGACCCGAATGATCTCTTTGTCCGGGTGTTCGTTACCGAGACGCAGATCGGTCACGTGACTATCGGTCAGCACGCCACCGTCACCACGGACTCACTGAGCACCTCGTTCCCGGGAACGGTCAGCTTCGTCTCGTCGCAGGCCGAATTCACCCCGAACAACGTCGAGACGGCCGACCAGCGCACCAAACTTGTGTTCGAGGTCCGGATTCGGATCAGTGACTCTTCCCACGCCCTCAAGGCCGGGATGCCGGTCGCGGTGGAGTTCTCATGACTCCTGACGCGTCGAAAGGCGCACCGGTGACCGTGGATCGGTCCGTCGCTGAGCGCGGCGGTCCGGCGGTGGCCGCGATCAGCGCTCGAGCGCTCGCCCGCCGTTTCGGTGCCGTCCGAGCGGTCGAGGGGGTCGATCTCGAGATCGCCGCCGGCACGACATTCGGCCTGCTGGGACCGGACGGGGCCGGGAAATCCACACTGATCCGGATGCTCGCCACCGTGCTCGTCCCCAGTGCCGGTGACGCCGAGATCTTCGGTAAGTCAGTGACGACCGCACCGCACCAGGTGAGGTCGCGGATCGGCTATATGTCGCAACGGTTCTCGATGTACCCCGATCTCACGGTGGCGGAGAACCTCGAGTTCTTCGCGACGTTGCGCGGGGTCTCCCGTGCCGAACGTCGGCGGCGCGCCGGCGGGCTACTCGCCGGGATGGGGCTCGCCGACTTCGTCGAACGGCGCGCCCAGACCCTGTCGGGCGGGATGAAGCAGAAGCTCATGCTGGCGGTCACCTTGATGCACGAACCGGACCTCCTGCTGCTGGACGAGCCAACCACCGGCGTCGACCCGGTCTCGCGACGCGAGTTCTGGCGGATCCTGTCGGGCCTGCGCCGCGCCGGCAAGACCGTGCTGGTCGCGACCCCCTACATGGACGAGGCCGAACGCTGCGATCGACTCGCGTTCCTCGATCATGGTCGGATCGCCCATACCGGCTCGCCGGCCGAGATCAAGTCGGCGATTCCGGGTGTCGTCTACGAGGTGGCGACGGGCAGCCCGCGGGCCGCCCTGGCCGCGGTATCGGGTCTGGCGTCGGTTCGTTCCGCGCATCTGTATGGCGACACGGTCCGGGTGTTGCTGGCGACGGAGGCCGATGCCGTGGCACTGAGTGACCGGCTGCGGGACGCGGGCGTACCCGGTGCGACCGTGCGCCCGGCCCGAGTCGACATGGAGGCGGCGTTCGCGTTCCTGGCGTCGGACCGGCCATGAGCGCGAGTACCCGGATCGGCCCAGGCACTCGGGTGGCGGCCGTCGCCAGCAAGGAGTTCAAGCACCTGGTGCGCGATCCGCGCGCGCTGGCTGCCGTGCTGATCGTTCCGGTGCTGCAGTTGCTGCTGTTCGCGTACGCCATCAGCTTCGACGTGCGCAACCTGCCGACCGTCGTCCTCGACCAGGACAACACCCCGGTCAGCCGCTCGTACGCCCAGACGTATGAGTCCTCTGACTTCTTCGCCGTCCGAGCAGGCGCGGCCAGCCTCACCGACGTCGATGCGCTGTTCGACAAGGGTGCCGTGCGGATCGCGGTGATCATCCCCTCGGGGTTCCAGCGCGCCCTGGACCGCGGCGAGCCGGCCCAGGTCGCCATACTGCTCGACGGCAGTGACCCGACCGCGGCGCAACTCGGCCAGGCGTATGCGACCGCCCTCAACGCCCGGTTCGGCCGGCAGGTGCTGCTGGCCTGGGCTGACCGCCAGGGCCTGGACCCCACCCAGGCGGGGCAGCTCGATCCGCGCGTGCGGACGTGGTACAACCCAGAGCAGAAGTCGTCGGACTTCCTGATCCCCGGCCTGCTGGTGGCGATCATCATGATCGTCACGGTCCAGCAGACCGCGGTGACCCTGGTCCGCGAACGCGACCAGGGCACGGCGGAGCAGCTGGGCGTCTCGCCGCTGCGTCGGCCGGAGCTGATGATCGGCAAGCTGCTGCCCTGGACCCTGCTGGCCTTTGCGGACATGATCGTCATCACGATGCTGAGCCTGTGGGTGTTCGGGCTCCCGCTGCGTGGCAGCGTGGGCTTCCTGGCCACCGCCTCGATCGTCTTCGTCTTCGGTGCGCTCGGCCTCGGACTGATCATCTCCGCGATCGCGCCCAGTCTGGAGACGGCCAACATCACCGCCCTGCTGATCGCGTTCCTGCCCGCCTTCCTGCTATCCAGCTTCGCATTTCCGCTGGAGTCGGTGCCGACCGTTCTGCAGTGGTTGAGCTACGCCTTTCCCGGGCGCTACATGGTGACGATCACCAGGGGAGTGTTCCTCAAGGGTGCCGGCTTCGCCGAGCTGTGGCCCCAGCTGGCCGCGCTGGCCGCGTACGCCGCGATCATGCTGAGCGTCGCAACGGTGCTGTACCGGAGGAGGTCGGCATGAGCCTGCGCCGGATCCGGCTGTTGATCTGGAAGGAGTTCCTCCAGCTCCGCCGCGACCGGCTGCTGCTGCGGCTCCTCCTGCTCATGCCGATCCTCCAGTTGATCTTCTTCGGATACGTCGTCTCCGCCGACGTCCGCAACCTCGCCACTGCGGTAGTCGATCTCGACCACACCGTCGCCTCCCGCCAGCTGATCGCGTCGTTCGTAGGCTCGGGCTACTTCAC
>DASTGF010000028.1:0-9891 GCA_035719255.1 Microlunatus sp.
GGTAGGCGTCGGGTTGAATCCCTTGGCTATCAACCACAGCGCCATGACCATCTCCTGGAGACCGATCGGGATATTGAGCACGGTGTTCAGCGTGGAGAACCCGAAGGCTTGGGTGGAACCGGCGTAGACGGTTGCGATGAAGGCCAAGGCGGTCGCCGCGAGTCCCCAGCCCGAGAGCCAGCGGGGAATGAGTCTGGCGTGGTAGAGCACGAGGTAGTACATCGTGGCTCCGGTGAGGAACGCGAGGAGCCCGACGAATCCATGCGCCCACTCGCGCACACCCAGCACCGCGTCTGCGGTCGCCTGGAACGCCGGCGTTGAGGAACCTGCTATCACCGAGTCTTGGCTCACGGTCACCAGCACCAGCAGACCGAGGGAGCCGATCATGACAAACACTCCCTCGACCAGTCGGCCAGCGACAGCGCCAAGAGCCAGCGTAGGGCTGTGCCTCCTCAGGGCCGGGTACAGCGCGATCGCGACTCCAGCCCCGGTCGCGGCCCAGACGAACTCCACCAGGGCCGTCATGATCGCCTGGTTCCCCCGTGCCGCCAGCTCGGTCAGGTAGTCCGGCGCGTCCAAGGCTGAGCCCAGAAACGCGGCGCTGAGGATGCTACTGACCGTGCAGGCAATGAGCAGCACGCCTGCCGCAATGGCGTTTCCTCGGTAGGTCCGCCGGACGCCGGTCGACGGGTCGAGTGTGGTGGACATGAGGCGCTTCTCCTCTCAGACGGGTGACTGTCATCAACCGTCAGTGGCCGCGGTGGTAGTGCGGATCGCGTTGTCGACGGAGGGTGCTTCGACCGCAGGAGGCGTGCTGAAACCCTTGATCATGAGCCAGAGGCCGAAGACGATCTCCTGCACACCGATGGGTACGGCCAGAGGCACGTAGCTCGTCACAGGATTGGAGCTGTATAGCGCGAGGGCGCAGGCGATGGCCATCAGGGGCATCGCGGCGATGCCCCACCCGGATAGCCAGCGGGGGACCAGGCGGGTTCGGTAGAGGGCGACGTAGTACATGAGGCCGCCGATCACGAAGGCACTCACCGCGGCGACGCCGGCTCGATCGTGAGCTGACACCAGCGCGTCGCTGATCGCCTGCGATGTGGGTTGCGCTTCTGCCGCGGTGGAGGTGGCGATGCTCAGTACGGTCATCCAGCTGACGACACCGACGATGTAGAAGGTGGCCTCGATCGTCCGGAAGGCCACCGAGCCCAACGCCAGGGTCGGATGCGTGCGGCGCAGTACGGCGTACAGAGCGATGGCGATGCCGACGCTGGACCAGGCGGCCATGAGGGAGAGCAGCAGCGAGGTTGCCATCGCACCGGACCGGGTCGTGAGGCTCTCCAGGTAGTCGGGTCCGCTGAGCGAGGGGGCAAGGCCGGTTGCGACGAGCGATGCGGCGGTGGCCAGGATGAGCAGTGTCCCCGCGATGATGGAGATGCGTCGATTCGGTGTCATGACGGGCTTCCCTCGTCTTTTGGCTGCCGGTTGTCGGTTGTCGGCGTTGGGCCGGGCTCCACTGCTTCGGCGGGTTCGAGCACGACGACTGCCGTGCGGCCGGGCCGTCGACCCGCGTAGGCGTCGAGGTTGCGGTCGACCGAACGCCACAGTTCCCAGAGTCGGGCTCGCTCGGTTCCGGTGGCGGCTCGGGCGGTCACGGGCCGGGTTCCAGTGGTGAGTTGCACGCTGGCGTGCGGGTCGGCTTGCAGGTTCAGCCACCACGCCGGTTCGGCCGGGTCCCAGCCGTTCATGGCCATCGTCACCAGGTTCGGTCCATCGTCGAGGTAGGCGAGGATGACCGATCGTGGCTGGCCGCTGTGACGGCCGGTCGTGGTGACTCGCATGGCACCCGAGCGCCCGGGTCGGGCTGGCCATAGTCCGCTGCGTCCTCCGGTGAGGCGGAACCAGGCCCGATGGGCCCGCCAGAACAAGACGATGAACCATCGGGGAGGGAGCCGGGCCGCGGCGGCGCCCTGGGTGCCGCCTTCGAGCAGGTGTTTCAGGCCGGTCCAGATGTCCCGCTCCTGGCGTCGGCCGACCAGGCCGACCACCGGCCCGGCGAGCCGGGCAGCACCGGTGAGGGTGACGGTCCAGTCCCAGGAGAACCGGGTCCCGCTGGCGATGGGGTCGCACCGGATGCGCCCCGCTGCGACAGCGCCGGCCATCACGCTGCGGCTGGCGATGCGGTGCGGGCGTTCGAAGTCGGTGTACTCGATGCTGATGGGCAGGGGCTTTCCGCGGCTGAGCACGGTGGCCTCGAAGCGGGTGCCGACACCGATCGGGCCGTCCGTGAGCTTGGTCGAGGCGGTCATTCGAGGGTTGTAGCGCGGCTCGTTTCGTTGGTCCGCGACGGTGTCGAAGACCTCCGCGACCGGGCGGGCGATGTCGAGGCTGCCCCGGATCCGGGTCATGGCGGGCTCTCTCGGCCGAGTCGAAGGAGCGTGCGTCCCACGAGGGCGAACCATGCTGGTAGCAGCAGCCCATAGAGCAGGTAGGCCGGGCCGATCATCGGCCGAAGCGCCTCGCTGACGATGCCGATGACGCCGGTGCATATTCCCATCACGGCAAGGGCTCGACCGAACTCGCTCCGGCCCATCCGTGCGGAGAGGACGAGGATGGCGGACGCGGTAAGAATGCCGGCCCACGACACGGCGTTGGTCGCGGCGATGAGTGCGTCGGCAGCGCTGACGAGGCCGGCCCGATCGACGTCGGCGCCTGCCGCCATGTAGGAGCCGCTGAGCACGACGAGCCCGCCATGCAGCGACTGGGGGCTGCTGCCGAGCGACAGCGCGACGGTTTCGGAGGTGACCCCGAGCAGACCACCGAGGACCGCAGCGCTCTTGTCGACACCCTTCAGTGCAACCGCAACAGCCACGAAGACCACCAGGGCGGGCACACTCAACCCGACGAAACAGATCAGCTCGATCAGGTAGACGGCCTTGTGGGCCGCGATGTATGCCAACAACGGTCCGCCCTCGACAGGGGGCAGCGGGGCGGCCAGCACCAGTCCCAACGCGATGACAACCAAGACGACGAACAACAGACCCGCGACACCGCCGACCCGATACAGCCGGGCCCACGACCGGTCGGCGCCGGGCACTGCGACACGCGGGCGAGGACGCGAAAGGGGGGCGGACGCGGGCGTCATGAGCGGGCCCCCGCTGCTGACCCGAATCGGCTCCGGGCACCCGCCGGCGGCCGGTAGTCCGTTCGAGTGATGCTGTTCTGCGGTGTCATCTACGCCCCATGGCGACGCACTCCGGTCGACCCGACCTTCGGGTTGCGCGCTGGTTCCAGTCTCGGTGGCCCGCGTGGAACAGAACATGGACTTACAGCCCTGAGGCCGTCGACCAAGGTCCTCAAGCTCGACCTGCCGGTCAACGACCTCTTCTGGCGAAACGTGGGAGTCACAGGCGTCCCGCCCATTGCCGGGCCTACCTGCCAGACCTGTTGGACCTGCTCTGGGCTGGCACGATCAATCAGGCCGCGTGTTCGACCTGGAGCTGCCGCTGTCGGAGATCGCTGAGGCCTACGCCGCGATGGACGAGCGACGGGCGATCAAGTCCCTGGTCCGCCCGTGACGCCGTCGCCGCGACCTCGCCTACCGGGCGGCTGGTGAAGGACGTGGCCGTACCGATCCGCTGATGCCGATCGAGAAGCCAGAACTGAGGGGTACTCGCAGTGACTCCCAGCGCCGTGGATGTACGGGCTAGCGTCGGTTTCAGGGATTCCGGGGTCACGAATGAGCTCTGCAGCTCCCTGTCGTGGCGGCGCCCTCAGGCCGGCAAGCCCGGGTTGCCCGCGGTGGGGGACGAACCGACGCGAGAGAAGGACGATCCGTGGCAAGCCATGCTGCTCACCAGGATGCCGACGATCAGCGTCCGCACAACGTTTACCGGGCCAATCCCGGAGGCACCGTTATCCGAGGTCCTCACCACCCCTACCCGCGAGTCGGTCGACGACTACCGACCCCAGTTGATCAAGGAGTGAATCGATGATGCAGAAGCAACCTAAGCCGCCGACCGGTAAGGGGCCAGAGGAGCGGTTCACCGGCGATGTGTACGTCGACATGGTCGTACAGCATCCGGCTGCGGGTTTCAGCGTCGGTACGGTGCGCTTCACACCCGGAGCCCACACAGCCTGGCACAGCCACGCCGCCGGTCAGATGCTGCATTGCACCGACGGCCTCGGCCTGGTCGCGACCGAGGACGAGGTGATCGTGCTGCGCCCCGGCGTGACCGTATGGACGCCGCCGAATCAGCGTCATTGGCATGGTGCGGTGCCCGAGAGTTTCATGACCCATTTCGCGATGAGCGGAACCGTCGAACTCGCGGGAGGGCAGGTCGCCGTGAGCTGGCAGGAACACGTGGGGGAAGCAGAGTACGCAGCCGCGGTTGCTGTGGCATCGAAGGAGGCTTGAGATGGACTACACCCGGCTGGGCAACTCGGGGTTGACCGTCAGCCGCCTCGCCCTGATGCACGACGGGCCGGGTGGGCAGGGGCTGAGCCGCAAGGCGATCGTGGAGAACGTCGACGCCAGCCTGACCCGTCTCGGCACCGACTACGTCGACCTCCATCAGATCCACCGATCGATCCGAACATTCCGGTCGAAGAGACCAAGGGGGGCGTTGCACGACGTGGTGAAGGCCGGCAAGGCCCGCTATCTCGGGGCGTGGTCACCTCTCCGATCGTCGGCGCCACCAAGAGCCACCACCTCCGCGGCGCGGTCGCAGCCCTGGATCTGGATCTCACCGCAAACGAGATTTCGCAACTTGAGGAGAACTACATTCCGCACGTCCCGCGGTCCTTCTGACGCTGACCGGTCCACGACCAATCCGTGGCGACCTCGGCCAAGCAGTTCAACGCTCACCGATCGAGGAGGCCGCATGAATGGATGGACACGCGATGAGCTCGGCACTTCGAGGGCGCGATCAACTGGGCGGGCTGCATGCGTGAAGTCGCCTACACGCGATGGGTCATCACCCAGTTGCTCCCATTCTTCGGCTACCTGCGGTCGCTCAACGCGCTCAACGCCATCAACGAGATCAGCCCGCCAATGCACCCATGATCCGCCGCGGAGTCGTGGACCTGCGTCCCCGCCAAAGACGCGGGAGTAGCGTTGCGGCTTCGTCGCATGGTGTGAGGGAACACCGAGGCCGCCGCTGGGCCGAGAGTCGTCAACGCTGCAACGAGACCGGTTCCGGGGCGCGGACCCGCGGTCCGGAGTCGTCGCCGTCCAGCGCATCGAGCGCACGACTCAGAGGTCACCGAAGACTCGGACGTCCCAGGCCCCCAGATCGACCTGAGTGACCGGGTCTTGGTTGTCGTCGAGGAGGTCGAGGAGCGGTCTCGGCAGCGTGAGCGCCGTGGGTTCCCAGCTCCAGTTATGAACGATGGTGATGTGTCGACCCTCGCGGTTGATGGCCGAGTTGATGGTCACCGACTCCGGCAGAGAAGCCCATGATTCGTCCCTGGTGGGCGTGAGCCAGCGAGCCAGATCGGCGGCCAGTGCGGGGTTGGGGACGGTTCCGACCACGGTGATCCTTCCAGCGCCGTGTTCGGTCGTCACCACGGCCGGGAACTTTCTGAAGTGCGGGTGGTCGTAACCGAGAACGACTGTGGATCCCTCGATGATCAGACCGTCGACCCAGTCGGTTGACGCGGATGACGGTGACAGGCCGAATCCCTCGCTTTCCACCACCACTGGCAGTGGATGGTTGAGGTTGGAGAACTCCTGATAGCGGACCCCGGCCGCATCTGCCAGATGGGCGGGCTTGACTTCGGTGCGCGCACGACCCTCGTCATCACCGTATGCGCTGCGAGGACCGAGCACGAGGTGGCCGCCGGCGGCCGCGTAGTCACGAAGCCAGATCAGTAGTGCGTCGTCGGCCACCAACAGTGCGGGAACGATGAGCACCGGTAGCTCAGAGGCCATCGCCGCAGGATCGACGGTTGTGCCGTCCGGCCGAATGATCTGGTTGTCATGGACCAGCCTCGCCGGCACGCGCGCGTCGAAGGTGCCACGGTAGAAGGCTTCGAAGATGCGGTGGTACGAGCGCTGGTCCAGGTCGTCCAGCGAGGAAACCGAGGTCGCGCCGTGCCGCGGGAACGCCGCCTGGAACGCGAGTCCCCATTTGGATCGGGCCGAATAGAGAAGCCCGACCTGGGCGGCGGGGCGGAGGCCGACCACCTGGTCGCTGGCCTTGCGGAGTTCGGCGCCCAGACGGGCCAGCTCGTGGTAGACGCGGCCGGGTTGTTGGTCGTGGGGGAGGATCCCGATCCAGTAGGTCTCAGTGCCGAAGTGATTCGTGTGCCAGTGCCAGTACTCGATCATTTCGGCGCCGCGGGCGACGAACGCCCACGCCGCCTGGCGCCACTGGCCGTCGTAGGCCGGGAAGTTGGCGGCCGACCCGCCGATCGCCCCGGCATTGGTTTCCGTGATCAGGAATGGTGCTTGTTTGGAGGCGAACATCCGATCCGCGCTGAGGAAGAGGCTCCACGCACCGGAGGTGGTCCAGCCCTGCGGTTCGATCTCGACGCTAGGCAGGGTGAAGGCGTCCTGCATGGCGTAGTACGGGTTGCCAGCGGTGACATCGAGGTTGCGGGTGAGGTTGGCATCGTCGACGGTCGGACGTTCGTAGGCGATGCAGGTGGTGACGAACTGGTCGTCGCGGGCGTACTCGCGGACGATGTCGGCCTGCCAGGCGATGAACTCCGTGGTGAGCTTGGCTTGGAACGTTCGCCAGGCGAGGTCGTATTGGGGTTGGTAGTTGCCGTCGGGGGTCCATAGGTCGGCCCAGGTGGAGAGCTTGTGCGACCAGTAGACCAGGCCCCAGGCTTCGTTCAGGGCGTCGACGGTGCCGTAGGTCTGTCGGAGCTCGTCGACGAAGCGTTGGAAGACGCCGTGGTTGTGGAACAGCAGCATGCCGGGCTCGTTATCGACCTGGTAGCCGATCACCGCCGGGTGGCCTGCGTATCGGGCGATGATCTTGCGGATGATCCGCTCGGCGTGGAATCTGAAGGCCGGATGGGTGTAGTCGATTTCCTGCCGCCCACCCCAGGGCACGCGGACGCCGGTGGCGCTTTCGCCGGCGATCTCGGGATAGCGGCGCGCCAGCCAGGGCGGTGCCGCGTAGGTGGGTGTGCCGAGGATGACGTTGATGCCACGGTCGTGGGCGCCGTCGAGGACAGGTTGCAGCCAGTCGAGGTCGAACCGGCCCTCCTCGGGCTCCCAGGTGGTCCAGACGGATTCACCGACCCGGATCACGGAGAATCCCGCCCCGGCCATCAGGTCGAGGTCGGTCTTCAGCCGTGGGCTCGGTTGGTACTCGTGGTAGTAGGCGGCGCCGAACAGCACCCGAGAACGTGGGGTGTCCATATCGTGCGAGATTCCTTTCGGCTCAGGCCTTGACGCCGCCGGCGGCCAGGCCCGACTGCCAGTAGCGCGACAAGAAGAGGAATGCGATCACGAGCGGGAGGATCGATAGCAGCGAGCCGGTGATCACGGTGGAGAAGAGTGCCTGCGAGCCGGAGCCGCCGGTCGCCGTCGACGCCCATTGCGCCAGGCCCACAGGGAGGGAGAACTTCTCCGGCGAGTTGAGCATGATGAGTGGCAGGAAGTAGTTGTTCCAGCTTGCCACCAGCGTGAAGAGCAGCACGGTGACCGAGCCTGGGAGCAATAGCCGGAACGCAATGGTGAAGAAGATCCGGATCTCGCCGACCCCATCGACGCGGCCGGCCTCGATCAGGGTGGCGTCGACGGCGTCGGCGGCGTAGACCCGCATCAAGAACACGCCGAAGGGGGTGGCGAGGGCCGGCAGGATCACTGCCCAGTAGGTGTCGGTGATGTGCGCGCGAGCGAAGAGCAAGTACGTCGGGACGGTGAGAGCCGCGACCGGGATCATGACCGCGCCGAGGATGATCGCGAACAGCGCGGTTCCGCCGGGGAAGCGGTACTTGGCGAAGGCATAGCCGGCCATGGTGGCCAGGAAGGAGGCGCCGACGGCGCTGACGACGGCGTAGATGACGGAGTTCGCCGCCCAGCGGACGAAGACGCCGTCCTGGAAGGTGAGCACCGTCTTGATGTTCTCGATCAGGTTGAAGTTGGAGAACCATAGCCCGAACGAGCTGAACAGGTCGGCGTTGGACTTGGTCGAGGCCACCAGCAGCCACCACAGCGGCAGCAGGAAGTAGAGCACGCCGATCAGCACGAGTATGGTCAGCAGCCAGCTGGTGCGCTTGCCGGCCGGCGCGCGGCCGGGAATATCCTCGGCGGTCGCTTGGGTGGTTGAGTCGAGTGCCGGTGCGATCTCGGTCATGAGTTGCGCTCCTTGCGTTGGGCGCTGAGCTGGACGATGTAGGAGACGATGACGATCACGATTCCGAGCAGGAAGGCCAGTGCCGCGGCGTAGTTGGCGTCCTGGTTGACGAAGGCGATGTTGTAGGCGTAGAGGTTCGGTGTCCAGGCTGTGCCGATGACGTTCGGAGCGAGGTTGAACATCAGCTTCGGCTCGGTGAACAGCTGGAAGGTGCCGATCACCGAGAAGATGACGGTGAGCAGAAGTGCCGGGCGGATCGCGGGGATCTTGATCGACCAGGCGATCCGGATCTCCGAGGCGCCGTCCACCCGGGCAGCTTCGTACAGCTCGGTCGGGATCGATCGCAGCGCAGCATAGATGAGGATCATGTTGTAGCCGATGAACGCCCAGTTCACCATGTTCATGATCGAGAACAGCATGCCTGTCGCGGTGAAGAACGGCGGTGGGCCGAAGCCGAGAGCGTTGCCGATCTGGGCGAACGGGCCGAAGTCGGGTCCGTACAGATAGCCCCACATCAACGTGGCCACCACTCCGGGCACGGCGTAGGGGATGAAGATGGCCAGTCGGCTGAACTTGGCGAGTCTCATCATCCCGCTGTCGAGCGCCAGGGCGAAGAGCAACGACATGGCGAGCATGAACGGCACCTGGAGAATCAGGAAGACCGCCATCCGGCCCACCCCGGTCAGGAAGAGCGGGTCGGTGAGGGCCCTGGTGTAGTTCGCGAAGCCGGCGAAGCGGACGCCGCCGATCAGTTGCTTCTTGAAGAAGGACAGATAGCCGGA
Organism: Microlunatus sp.; assembly: GCA_035719255.1. Taxonomy (GTDB): domain Bacteria; phylum Actinomycetota; class Actinomycetes; order Propionibacteriales; family Propionibacteriaceae; genus Microlunatus. Next base: position 9,101 of record DASTGF010000028.1, read on the forward strand.
GTAGACCAGTGGGACGATGATCATGCCGATGAAGACGATGAAGAACGGCAGGATGAAGGCGTAGGCCGCGCCGTACTGGCGGCGTTTGGCCTGGGTGGTTCGCGGTCGGCGCCGGGGTGCGGCGTTGGCGGATCGGTGTTGCTCGACAGCGGTGGACATGGCCGCCCTTCCGAGGGGTTGGTCGGGTGGTGCCCGCCGTGGTGGCGGCGGGCACCTCGATGTCAGGAGACCGTGAAGCCCTGGTCCTTGGCGTATTTGACGGATGCGTCCTGCCATGCCTGGAGTCCGGCGACGGCGTCGGTCTTGTTGGCGAACGCCTTGCCGAGGGTCTCGTTGAAGTTCGTGTAGACGTAGTCCATGAACGGTAGCCAGCCGAAGTCTGGGCTCACGGTCTTGGCGATCTGGGCGAACTTCTCGTTCACCTTCTGGCCGCCGTAGAAGTCCGACTTCTGGTTGACAAACGTCGGGTCCTCCAGGATCTGGTTCATCGCCGGGAACAGGTACTGCTTGGTGGCGAACTGGAGTGCCGAATCCTTGTCGGTGTTGATGAACAGCGCGAGTTGAGAGGCGGCGATCTGGTTTTTGCTCGCCTTGAGCACGGCGTCGGTCGAGCCGCCCCAGTTGCTGGATACGGTCTTGCTGGCGTCCCACTGCGGGAGGTCGGCAGCCCGCCACTTGCCGGAGGTCTTGGCGGCCGCGCCCGCGAGGAACACCGGGCCCCAGGCTGCGATGGGAAGGCTGGCCCACTTGCCGTTGTTCAGTCCCTGATACCAGGAGTCGTTGAAGTCGGC
>DASTGF010000029.1:0-5453 GCA_035719255.1 Microlunatus sp.
TCCCCCGAGGCGCTCCGGAAGGTCACCGGGGCGATCATCGCCGACATCGCCGCGCCGTGACGCCGGTCGCGCCCGGCACACCCGACCCCACAGCGAGCTCGGGCACCCGCCCCCACAGCGAGCTCGGGCACCGTTTCGACAACCCAGGCACCTTCTGCAGACGGTGCCTGGGTTGCCGTCCCGATGCCTGAGCGCTTGACGGGCAGCAGCCGGGCGAGGAGCTGCAGGACCACGCGACTGCCCGGCGCGCCATCCGGAGTCCCCGTCGATCAGGTGGACCCAGCGCGCGTCGCCCGCATTCAGCCGGCAGGTCCAGGCCGTCTGCGATCCAGGCGGATGCGGCGACGAGATAAGCGCTGGGACGGCGGCGGTACGGTCGAGATCTCGTGTCCCCAGGCCGTCACCGTGATGCGCTGCACCCATTCCGCGATCGTCACGGCCAGGTCGTCGGGGTGTGCACAGGTCCGCGCCGGACGCCCCTCGGCACCCTCCACCTCGCCGATGCCCCACGCGGCCGCGACCACTCCTGAGGACGCGGCGAACCCGAAATTTCGGCCAGCTCACGGGCGGTGTCGAGCTGCACTCGGCAGGGGCCAGCGACCGTACCGCTCGTGCAACGCCAGCCAGCCGTCCACGCAGGTGCGGGGACGGTGACGGTGCGGACGTCACCGACGAGCCCGGCATTCGTCGCGCTCGCGGCAGACCACGCCTCGTCGGGACCGGACGGTGAGATCCGGGTGGGCCATCACGACGAGCCGGCATCCCTCCGCCCGCGGTGGGGGAAGATGGGTTTGGGCTCCTCGTCGTCGCGGCCCAGGGAAGACCCCAGCAGCAGCACGAGCACCGCGCCGAAGGGCCATACGAGCAGCGCGGCCTGAGCGCGCACGGTCAGCTCGATCTCGACCGTGGTGCCCGGTGTCGCCTCGGCCAGCCGGGGGGCGAACGGGCCGGGCCCCAGCTTCCAGCCGACCAGCCAGCACATCAGCGCGGCCATCATGGTGGCCGCCACCGCCAGCGGCACCACCGGCCAGCCGATCGGGCGGAACAGGCGCCAGGCGGCCAGCCCGATGCCGAGCCCGACGACGAGCCCGATCAGGCTGAACCAGGCGTCGCCGCCGATGTATTCGGTCAGTCCGCGCTCGCTGGTGCTGGCGCCGCCCCCGGGGCCGACCGTGTAGACCGGCAGCACCACCACGGCCTCCCAGAGCACGCCCGCCGCCGCGCCGACACCGGCGGCACCGAGCAGGAACAGCCCAGCGCGCCCCAGCATCCGACGCCGCGCGGTCCGACGCTCGTCCTCGGCGAGATCGGACGGCTCGGCCGCCGGACCGCCGGGCGTGCGGCCGCTCACCGGGTCAGGACGCCAGGCATGACGGTCCGAGCAGGGCCTTGAGATCGGCCATCAGCGGCTGCGACGGCGTGACGCGAAGCTGGTCGTCGAGTTTCATCACCGTGGTCTTGCCCTGGGACAGCAGCCGGAGCCGGACCTCGGTGACGCCAGGGTGGGCCACCAGGACCTCACGCAGTCGGGCCACGACCGGCGGGGTGCAGCGCGGCGCCGGCAGCGAGATGACCACCGGACCGGTCGGGGTGTCGGTGATGTCGGGCAGGCTCAGCTCGGTGGCGTTGATGCTGACCGAGTCCTCATCGACCTTGATCCGGCCCCGCACCTTGACCACCGTGTCCGGCGCCAGCACCGTCGCCACCTGCTCGTACGCCTTCGGGAACAGCAGCACCTCGACCGACGCTTCGAGGTCTTCGACGCTGAGCACGGCCCAGATGTCCCCTCGCTTGGTGGTCTTGCGGGTCACCTGGGTGATCATGCCTGCGATGGTCACCTGACCGTCTCGGGGACCGTCGTCGGCCAGCAACGACCCGATCGAGATGTCGCGCTCTGCGGACAGGATGTGTTCCAGACCCTGCAGCGGATGGTCGGAGACGTAGAGCCCCAGCATCTCGCGCTCGAAGGCCAGCTTGGTCCGCTTGTCCCACTCGGGCAGGTCCGGCACCGGACTGAGCATGCGATCGCCGACCGCGGCATCGCCCCCGAAGAGGTCGTCCTGGCCGATCGCCTCGTTGCGCTTGATGTCGATGATCTCGTCGACGTTGCGGTCGTAGACGGCGAGCAGGCTGCGGCGGGTGTCGCCGAGGGAGTCGAAGGCACCGGCCTTCACCAGCGACTCGATCACCCGCTTGTTGCAGACCACCAGCGGCGCGGCGTCGAGGAACCCGTGGAAGTTGACGGCCTTGCCGACCTCAGTCCGGGCAGCGACGATACCGTCAACCACATTCCGGCCGACGTTGCGCACGGCGGTGAGACCGAAGCGGATGTCGGTACCGACGGCGGTGAAGTTCGCCTCGGACTCGTTGACGTCGGGCGGCAGCACCGCGATGCCCATCCGCCGGCATTCGGCGAGATAGATGGCGATCTTGTCCTTGTCGTCGGCCACCGAGGTGAGCAGCGCCGCCATGAACTCGGCCGGGTAGTTGGCCTTGAGATAGGCCGTCCAGTACGAAACCAGCCCGTACGCCGCGGTGTGGGCCTTGTTGAACGCGTAGTCGGAGAAGGGCAGCAAGACGTCCCAGAGCGCGGTGACCGCCGCCTGGGAGTAGCCCCGCTCGACCATCCCGGCGGAGAACATCTCGAACTGGGCGTCCAGCTCGGCCTTCTTCTTCTTGCCCATCGCCCGGCGGAGGAGGTCGGCGGCACCGAGGGTGTAGCCGGCGACCTTCTGGGCGATCGCCATCACCTGTTCCTGGTAGACGATCAGGCCGTACGTCTCGCCCAGGATCTCCGCGAGCGGCTCCGCCAGTTCGGGATGGATCGGATTGACCGGCTGCCGACCGTTCTTGCGCAAGGCGTAGTTCGTGTGGCTGTCCGCGCCCATCGGCCCCGGCCGGTACAGCGCCAGCACGGCCGAGATGTCGGCGAAGCTGTCCGGGCGCATCAACCGGAGAAGGGAGCGCATCGGGCCGCCGTCGAGCTGGAAGACGCCGAGCGTGTCGCCGTGAGTCAGCAGTTCGAACGTCTTGGCGTCGTCGAGGGTGAGATCCTCCAGGACCAGGTCGATACCGCGGTTGCGCTTCAGATTCTCCAGCGCGTCGTCGAGCACGGTGAGGTTGCGCAGACCCAGGAAGTCCATCTTGATCAGCCCGAGCGACTCGCAGGTCGGGTAGTCGAGCTGGGTGATGATGGCGCCGTCCTGCTCGCGGCGCATGATGGGGATGATGTCGATCAGCGGGTGCGAGGACATGATCACGCCGGCCGCGTGCACGCCCCACTGCCGCTTCAGGCCCTCCAGCCCGATCGCGGTATCGACGACGGTCTTCACGTCGGGGTCGGAGTCGTAGAGCGCCCGGAACTCGCCGCCCTCGTTGTAGCGCTTGTGCTCGGGGTCGAACAGGCCGGTCAGCGGGACGTCCTTGCCCATCACCGGCGGCGGCATCGCCTTGGTGAGCTTCTCCCCGACGGCGAACGGATAGCCGAGCACCCGGGAGGCGTCCTTGACCGCCTGCTTGGCCTTGATCGTGCCGTAGGTGACGATCTGGCTGACCCGGTCGTCGCCGTACTTCTCGGTGACATAGCGGATCACCTCGCCCCGCCGGCGCTCGTCGAAGTCGATGTCGAAGTCGGGCATCGAAACCCGGTCGGGGTTCAGGAACCGCTCGAAGATCAGCCCGTGCTCGAGCGGGTCGAGATCGGTGATCCGCATGGCGTACGCGGCCATCGAGCCGGCGCCCGAGCCGCGGCCCGGGCCGACCCGGATGCCGTTCTCCTTGGCCCAGTTGATGAAGTCGGCGACCACCAGGAAGTACCCGGCGAAGCCCATCGAGACGATGACCTCGGTCTCGAACGCGGCCTGTGCGCGGACCGGGTCGGGGATGCCGTTCGGGAACCGGCGCTGCAGCCCGGCCTCCACTTCCTTGACGAACCAGGACGCCTCGTTCTCCCCCGCCGGGCAGGGGTAGCGCGGCATGTATGTCCCCACGCCCTCGGCGAAGGAGATGTCGCAACGCTCGGCAATGGCCAGGGTGTTGTCGCAGGCCTCGGGCAGGTCCGCCCAGAGGGCCCGCATCTCGGCCGGCGACTTCAGGTAGTAGCCGTCGCCGTCGAACTTGAACCGGTTGGCGTCGGCCATCGTCGAGCCGGACTGGACGCAGAGCAGCACCTCGTGCGCGGCGGCGTCCGTGCGTGCCGCGTAGTGCAGGTCGTTGGTCGCGACCAGCGGCAGGTGCAGGTCCTTGGCGATCTTCAGCAGGTCGTTGCGGACGCGGTTCTCGATGTGCAGCCCGTGGTCCATCAGCTCGACGTAGTAGTTGCCGGCGCCGAAGATGTCGCGGAACTCGGCGGCGCTGGCGATGGCCTCATCGAACCGGCCGAGCCGGAGATAGGTCTGGACCTCACCGCTCGGGCAGCCGGTGGTGGCCAGCAGTCCCTTGCTGTAGGTCTGCAGCAGCTCGCGGTCGGCCCGCGGCTTGTAGAAGTAGCCCTCCAGGCTGGAGCGCGAGCCGAGCCGGAACAGGTTGTGCATGCCCTCGGTCGACTCCGACCAGATGGTCATGTGGGTGTACGCGCCGCCGCCGGAGACGTCGTCGCCCGCGTCCGCGGCGTCGCCCCAGCGCACCCGCTTGCGCTCGGAGCGGTGGGTCTTGGGCGTGACGTAGGCCTCGAGGCCGATGATCGGCTTGACCCCGGTCGACTTGGAGGCCTTGTAGAACTCGTATGCCCCGAAGAGGTTGCCGTGATCGGTCATCGCGATGGCCGGCATGCCCAGCTCGGCGCACCCGCTGAACAGGTCGCCCACCCGGGCGGCCCCGTCGAGCATCGAGTACTCCGAGTGCACGTGCAGATGGACGAAGGAGTCCGATCTCCGGCCCGCTGCACCCTCCACCATGACGAGCACTACCTCCTGCGAGCTCCTGCGAACACACGTCCGACCTGACTCCGGCCACGCTGCCGGCGGGTGCTGGGGGAAGTCAGCAGAGGCCTAGGTTAGTCCGCCCCTCCGACAGCTTCGCGCACCGACGCACCCGGTGGTCGGATCCGCTCTCGCCCGCAGTGGCGGCGTGGCCCGCCGGCTGCTGACGGATCGACGGCCTGGGGACACTCGAACGCCTGGGCGGTGATGACGGCGCAGACCAGCCTCGCCATGACGACCGACGCCACACCTCAGCGCGAGGCCCTCGGCGCGCTCGGATTCTGGGCGTATCGGTCCGCGACCGCGACCAACGTTCTGGTCACGGTGTCCTTCGACAACCCTGCGCGCAGAGGTGAGCCGCCACCGCGGCGGCATCTGGTCCTAGAGGCTGGTGCCGTCGGTCGCCCGTGTCTTCTCCTCCTCCAGCCGGGCGATCCGGGGATTCCGCTTTTCCAGCAGCCAGAAGGAGAGCAGGCCGAGTCCGCAGCCGACGAACCAGGAGAAGTCTCCGCCGTGGGCGAGGATGACGTTGGT
>DASTGF010000030.1:0-12061 GCA_035719255.1 Microlunatus sp.
GGCATCCGCGCGTCGGCGGCGGAGGGTGGTCAGGCCGGGTAGACGTCGACCTCGGACGCCTTGACGCTGGCCCAGACCGGGCTGCCGGGACGCAACCGGAGGGAGGCGAGGGCGGCCTGGGTGATCTCGGCGACCACCGACGTAGCGGGCCCCCAGACGTCGGCGAGCTCGATCCGGACGCCGTCGCCGTGCGGCTCCAGGCCGCGAACGACACCAGGCCAGACGTTGCGCGGGCTGCCGTCGGGCCGGCTGAGGAACAGCGACACCGCCGCGGGCCGGAAGGCGATCTGGCAGGGGCCGATCAGCGCTTCTGCGGCGTACAGCACTCCCCCGCCCGGCAGGGTGACCGCGTGCCCGTCAGCAGTTCCGGCGGCCAGATTGAGCCCGACCAGCCGGGCCACGTAGTCAGTTCGCGGCCGGCGGGTCACCTCGGCCGGATCGCCGCTTTGGACCACCTGGCCGTCCTCGACCACGACCAGTCGATCCGCGAGCACGATGGCGTCGACCGGATCGTGGCTGACCACGATCGTCGCCCCGCGGAAGGCGCTGAGCTGGCGACGGAGCTCGCTGCGGACCAGCACCCGTGTCCGGGCATCGAGCGCGGCCAGCGGTTCGTCGAGCACGAGCAGGTCGGGACGGCTGGCCAGGGCACGGGCGAGCGCGACCCGTTGCGCCTGCCCGCCGGACAGCGTCGTCGGACGCACGTCGGCGATCTCGGCGATCCCCAGCCGCTCCAGCTGGGCGCGGGCGAGACTGCGGGCCGTCGACCGATCCATCCCGCGGCTGCGCGGCCCGAAGGCCACGTTGTCCAGCACACTGAGGTGCGGGAAGAGGAGGTAGTCCTGGAAGACCACGCCGATCCGGCGCTCGGACGCCGGCAGATGCAGTCGCAGCGACGGATCGGCCAGGACCCGGTCGCACAGCTCGATCCTGCCCTCGTCGAGCGCGAGCAGGCCGGCGAGCGCTCGCAGGGCCGACGTCTTGCCGGACCCGTTCGGTCCGAGCAGCGCCACGACCTCCCCGGGGCGGGCGTCCAGGTCGAGGTGGACGACGAACCCCCCGCGGCGGGCACAGATCGCAGCCTGCAGACCGGCTACCACCGGCTCACCCACCGTTCGCGCAGCGCAACCAGGACGACGATGGAGACGAACAGCAACAGCACCGAGAGCAGCAGCGCCGAGCCTAGGTCGGACTCGAGTGCGAGATAGACCTCCAGGGGCATGGTCCGGGTCGTTCCCGGAAAGCTGCCGGCGAAGGTGATCGTGGCTCCGAACTCGCCGAGCGCCCGGGCCCAGGCCAGCACGGCCCCCGCGGCGAGCCCGGGCCAGACCAGGGGCAGGGTGACGCGCCGGAAGACGGTCATCGGCCGGGCACCGAGGGTGGCGGCGGCCTCCTCGTAGCGGCGGTCGGCCGCGCGCAGGGCACCCTCGACCGCCAGCACGAGGAACGGCAGGGCGACGAAGGTCTGGGCCAGCACCACCGCGTACGGCGTGAAGGGAAGCGAGAAGCCGGTCAACGCGTACAACGGGCCGCCCAGCACACCGGTACGGCCGAAGACCATCAGCAGGGCAACCCCGCCGACCACCGGAGGCAGGACGAGGGGCACGGTCACCACGGCCCGCAGCGCACCGGCGTACCGGAAGCCGGGGCGGGCGATCAGCCAGGCGAGGGGCACGCCCAGCACGATCGACAGCACGGTCGCACAGCTGGCGGTGATCAGCGACAGGCGGAGGGCCTGGAGCGCCGCGGGACTGGACAGCACGCGAACCGCGTCGCCCCAGGGCGCGCGGATCAGCAGGCCGACCATCGGGAGCACGAGGAAGCCCAGGGCGAGAACGGCGGGGACGGTCAGCAGCCAGGGGGTGCGACCGGCCGCCGGGTCACGGCCGGGCAAATCCTGCGGCGGTCAGCACCCGCTCGCCGGCGGGCGACACGACGTAGTCGACGAACTGCTGGGCCAGTTCCGCGGTGCCGGCCGGGCGGGTCGGCGATGCCTTCACGGTGGCGATCGGATAGGTGTTCACCGCCCGGCTCGCCTCGGGGAACTCGATGCCTTCGACCTGGTCGCCGGCGGCGATGACGTCGGTGCGATAGACCAGTGCCGCGTCGACCTCGCCGAGCTGCACCTTCTGCAGCGTCGCCTTGACGTCGGACTCGAGCGTGTCTGGCCTGGGCGTGATGCCGGCCTCGTCGAATACCGTGGTCGCCGCGGCCCCACAGGGCACCTGGGGTGCGCAGAGGGCGATGGTCTTGTCCGCGTCGGCGAAATCTGTCAGCCCGGTGATCCGTCCGGGGTTCCCCTTCGGCACGGCAATCTCCAGCGTGTTGGTGGCGAAGGTGACCGGCTGGCCGGCGATGTTGCCGGCGTCGGAGACCGTCTTCATCGTGGTCCCGCTGGCCGCAGCGAAGATGTCGGCCGGAGCCCCTTGGTTGATCTGGGTGGCCAGGGTGGCGCTCGATCCGAAGCTGAAGGTCACCGTCGTGTTCGGGTGGGCGGCTTCGAAGTCCCGGCCGATGTCGGTGAACGACCCGGTCAGCGAGGCCGCGGCGAAGACGGTGAGCCGGCTCGAGGCGGAGCTGGAGGCGCCCGCCGTGCCGGGCGGGCCCGAGGGCATGCCACTCGGGACCGACGCGCCGCAGGCGGAGAGAGCGAGCACGGGGGCGGTGGCGATCGCTGCGCAGCGGATCAGGTGACCGGTCACGCCGTCGGCACCTCCACCACGACGTGGGTGGACTTGACCGACGCCACCGCCAGAACGCCGGGCTCCAGACCGAGCTCGTCGGCCGCCTCCGACGACATCAGTGAGACGACCCGGAACGGGCCGCACTGCAGATCCACCTGGGCCATCACCGTGTCCTTCTTCACCGCCGTGACCAGTCCGGTGAACCGGTTGCGGGCGCTCTCGGCCACCGGCGTACCCAGCTCGGGGACGGTAGCGATCTCCTGCGCGAGGGCCGCCAGCTCCGCGCCGTCCACCGTGGCGGGCCCGGAACGTGCGCCGGCGCTGAGCCGCCCCGACTCGATCCAGCGCCGGACGGTGTCATCCGAGACACCCAGCAGGCTCGCGGCCTGTGAGATCCGATATTGCGGCACTACACGAGACTAACGCATCCGCATCTGCGGGTTCTCGCAGATGCACCCATCCCACCCCGACTGGGCGATTAGCGCCGGGCGGGGGGGTCAGTGGCCGCTGATCCGCGCGTACGTCCCGGAGAGGAAGGGCGTGACGGCAGCTTCGGTGTCGGTGCCGATGGTGATGCGGTAGTCCAGGCGGTCCCCGGTGGCGCGAAAGCGGTGCACGGCGGTGCCACGGGCGGTGGTCTTGACCAGGGCCAGCTCGCCGTCGAGCCAGCCACCGACGGCCGGCGCGGGCGGCTCGCCGTAGGAGTCGAAGAACCACCACCAGACCTCGTCGCCCTGAGCGAGGAACACCCCGTGGCCGTAGAACTCCACCCCGTCGTCACGCACCTGCCGGTAGTCCTGGACCACAACCGACCCGCCGGCCTCGTGCTTGAAGCGCAAGGCGGCCCGCGCTCCCGAGGCCGCTGCCCATGGCGACGCCTCCTGCTGCTCGGTGCCCTGCCAGTCCCCGAGCAAGGGGGCCATGAGCTCCGTGATCAGCACGCGCTCAGCCTAGGGGTCGCGCCCTCACACCGGGAGTTCTTGCACAGCATTGCCGAACGTGCCCTTGCCGCGGTCAATCTGTGCCGGATCTGGCGACGGCACCGTGAGCGCGCTGTGCGATCGAACGCACTCGGCCCCCCACCCACGACGGGGTGAGGGGCCGAGTGTCGGTCTCAGCGGACGACCGCCATCAGCGGTAGTCGCCCAGATCGAACTCCTCCAGCGGCACGGCCGCACCGGAACCGCTGCCGAAGTCGTAGTCGAACGGGTCGTACCCGACCATCGTGTACGCCTGCGCCTTCGCCTCCGCGGTCGGCTCGACCCGGATGTTCCGGTACCGCTCCAGACCGGTTCCGGCCGGGATCAGCTTGCCGAGGATGACGTTCTCCTTGAGGCCGACCAGGCTGTCCGACTTGCCGTGGATGGCTGCGTCGGTCAAGACCTTGGTCGTCTCCTGGAACGACGCCGCCGACAACCACGACTCGGTGGCCAGCGACGCCTTGGTGATGCCCATCAGCACCGGACGGCCGGACGCCGGGGTGCCGCCCTCGGCCACGACGCGACGGTTGGCCGCCTCGTAGGAGAGCCGGTCCACGAGATCGCCGGCGAGGAGCTCGGAGTCACCCGACTCGATCACCGTCACCCGGCGCAGCATCTGCCGGATGATGATCTCGATGTGCTTGTCGTGGATCGGAGCACCCTGCGTCCGGTACACCAACTGCACCTCGTCCACCAGGTGCTCCTGCACCTTGCGGACGCCGAGCACCCGGAGCACGTCCTGCGGATCGGGCGTACCGGCCGTGATCTGCTGGCCGACGGTGACCCGTTCGCCGTCCTCCACCAGCAGGCGGGCGCGCCGGCTGACGGTGATCTCGATCGGATCGGAGCCGTCGTCGGGGACGACGGTGACCTTCTTGCTGCGGTCGGAGTCCTCGATCTCGACCCGGCCGGTGGCCTCGACGATCGGCGCCTTGCCCTTGGGCTGACGCGCCTCGAACAGCTCGACCACGCGCGGTAGACCCTGCGTGATGTCGTCACCGGCCACACCACCGGTGTGGAAGGTGCGCATGGTCAGCTGCGTGCCGGGCTCGCCGATGGACTGCGCGGCGACGATACCGACGGCCTCGCCGACGTCGACGAGCTTGCCGGTCGCCAGCGAACGGCCGTAGCACATCGCGCAGGTGCCGGACTTGGCCTCGCAGGTGAGGACGCTGCGCACCTTGATCTGGGTGATCCCGTTGTTGATCAACAGTCTGATGTTGACATCGCCCAGGTCGACACCGGCGGGCAGCAGCACCGAGCCGTCGGCGTCCACCACGTCGGTAGCCAACGTCCGGGCGTACACCGCGGTCTCGACGTGCTCGTCGAGCACGAGCCGGCCGCCACCCTCGTCGTGCGCGATCACCTTGTTCAGACCGCGCTCGGTGCCACAGTCCTCCTCGCGGATGATCACGTCCTGGCTGACGTCCACCAGACGACGGGTCAGATAACCCGAGTCGGCGGTCCGCAGTGCGGTGTCGGCCTGGCCCTTTCGACCACCGTGGGTGGAGATGAAGTACTCCAGCACCGACAGACCCTCGCGGAAGTTCGACTTGATCGGCCGCGCGATGATCTCGCCCTTCGGGTTCACGACGAGGCCACGCATGGCGGCGATCTGGCGCATCTGCACCATGTTCCCGCGGGCACCGGAGTGGACCATCATGTAGATCGGGTTGGTCTTGGAGAAGTTCTGCTCCATCGCCGTCCCGAGCCGTGAGGTCGCGTCGGTCCAGATCTCGATCAGCTCCTGACGCCGCTCGTCCTCGGTGATGAGGCCGCGGTCGTACTGCTTGTCGATCTTGCTGGCGCGCTCCTCGTACGCAGCCAGGATCTGCGGCTTGTCGGCCGGGGTCTCGACGTCACCGATGGACACGGTGACACCGGACCGGGTGGCCCAGTGGAAACCGAGGTCCTTCAGCTGGTCCAGGCAGTGCGCGACCTCGACCTTGGGATAGCGCTCGGCCAGGTCGTTGACGATCTGACCCAGCTGCTTCTTGCCCACCTCGTAGTCGGCGTACGGGTAGTCCGCCGGCAGGGCCTCGTTGAACAGGGCCCGGCCGAGCGTGGTCTCCATCAGGATGCTGCCGTTGGCCGCGAGCTGCTGACCGGCCGGCGGCACGATGCCGTTCAGCCGGAGCTTGACCTTGGCCTGCGGGCTCAGCTCACCGCGATCGAACGCCATCAGAGCCTCGGCCACCGAGCCGAACGCCCGGCCCTCGCCCTCGGCGCCGTCGCGCTGCATGGTGAGGTAGTACATCCCGATGATCATGTCCTGGGTGGGCATGGTCACCGGCCGGCCGTCGGCCGGCTTGAGGATGTTGTTGGTCGACAGCATGAGGATGCGGGCCTCGGCCTGCGCCTCGGCGCTCAGCGGCAGGTGCACCGCCATCTGATCACCGTCGAAGTCGGCGTTGAAGGCCGTACACACCAACGGGTGGATCTGGATGGCCTTGCCCTCGATGAGCTGCGGCTCGAACGCCTGGATGCCCAGTCGGTGCAGCGTGGGCGCCCGGTTCAGCAGCACCGGGTGCTCCGCGATCACCTCTTCGAGCACGTCCCACACGACCGGACGCTGACGCTCCACCATCCGCTTGGCGGACTTGATGTTCTGGGCGTGGTTCAGGTCGTCGAGCCGCTTCATCACGAACGGCTTGAACAGCTCCAGCGCCATCGCCTTGGGCAGGCCGCACTGGTGCAGCTTGAGCTGCGGGCCTACCACGATCACCGAACGGCCGGAGTAGTCGACGCGCTTGCCGAGCAGGTTCTGACGGAACCGGCCCTGCTTGCCCTTGAGCATGTCGGAGATCGACTTGAGCGGCCGGTTGCCCGGGCCGGTCACCGGACGGCCACGACGGCCGTTGTCGAACAGCGAGTCGACGGCCTCCTGCAGCATCCGCTTCTCGTTGTTGACGATGATCTCGGGGGCACCGAGATCGAGCAGCCGCTTGAGCCGGTTGTTCCGGTTGATCACCCGGCGGTACAGGTCGTTGAGGTCCGAGGTCGCGAACCGGCCACCGTCGAGCTGCACCATCGGGCGCAGGTCCGGCGGGATGACCGGTACGCAGTCCAGCACCATTCCTGTGGGGCTGTTCTTGGTGGACAGGAACGCCGAGACGACCTTGAGCCGCTTCAGGGCGCGGGTCTTGCGCTGCCCCTTGCCGGTCTGGATGGTCTCCCGCAGGTTCGCCGCCTCGGCCTCCAGGTCGAAGGTCTCCAGCCGCTTCTGGATCGCATCGGCACCCATCGAGCCGGCGAAGTACTTGCCGAACCGAGTCTTCATCTCCCGGTACAGCACCTCATCGCCCTCGAGGTCTTGGACCTTCAAGGTCTTGAAGCGGTTCCAGACGGCATCGAGCCGGTCGAGCTCGCGCTGGGCGCGATCGCGCAGCTGCTTGACCTCACGCTCGGCGCCCTCGCGGACCTTGCGCTTGACGTCGGCCTTGGCACCCTCCTCCTCGAGCTGGCCGAGATCGTCCTCGAGCTTCTTCATCCGGGTCTCGATGTCGGAGTCGCGCCGACCCTCGAGCTGCTTGCGCTCGACGTCGATCTTGCCCTCCAGCGAGGACAGGTCGCGGTGCCGCGCCTCGTCGTCGACCGAGGTGATCATGTACGCGGCGAAGTAGATGACCTTCTCGAGGTCCTTCGGCGCGATGTCCAGCAGGTAGCCCAGCCGGCTCGGTACACCCTTGAAGTACCAGATGTGGGTGACGGGGGAGGCCAGCTCGATGTGGCCCATCCGCTCGCGCCGCACCTTGGACCGGGTGACCTCGACGCCACACCGCTCACAGATGATGCCCTTGAAGCGGACCCGCTTGTATTTGCCGCAGTAGCACTCCCAGTCCCGGGTGGGACCGAAGATCTTCTCGCAGAACAGACCGTCGCGCTCCGGCTTGAGCGTGCGGTAGTTGATCGTCTCGGGCTTCTTCACCTCACCGTGTGACCACTGCCGGATCTCGTCGGCCGTGGCCAGGCCGATGCGGATCTGGTCGAAGAAGTTCACGTCGAGCACTTGGTTATCTCTTCTCTTTAGTTACTCAGTGTGTGATCACCATGTGCCCTGAGCCTGGTCGAAGGGCGATCGCGCTTCGACCAAGCTCAGCGCTCAGGCCAGGCTCAGACCTCGTCCAGTGCGCCCAGGGACTCGCCCGGTCGGCGGGACAGATCGATACCGAAGTCCTCACCGCCCCGGTAGTCGTCGTCCGAGTCGCGGAGCTCCACCTCGGTGCCGTCGGAGGACAGCACCTCGACGTTCAGGCAGAGCGACTTCATCTCCTTGACGAGCACCTTGAACGACTCGGGGATGCCTGGCTCGGGGATGTTCTCGCCCTTGACGATCGCCTCGTAGACCTTCACGCGGCCCGGCACGTCGTCGGACTTGATCGTCAGCAGCTCCTGCAGGGCCCAGGCCGCGCCGTAGGCCTCCAGGGCCCAGACCTCCATCTCGCCGAACCGCTGGCCACCGAACTGCGCCTTACCACCGAGCGGCTGCTGGGTGATCATCGAGTACGGACCGGTCGAGCGAGCGTGGATCTTGTCGTCGACCAGGTGGTGCAGCTTGAGCATGTAGATGTAGCCCACACCGACCGGCTCGGGGAACGGCTCGCCGGAGCGTCCGTCGAAGAGCCGGGCCTTGCCGTCGGAGGTGACCAGGTTGACCCCGTCCCGAGTCGGCAACGTATTGCCGAGCAGGCCGGTGATCTCCTCTTCGGTCGCGCCGTCGAACACCGGCGTGGCCAGATTCTGGTCACCGTCGACGTGGCCCAGACCAACCGAGCGCAGGCGATCGGCCCACGCACCCTCGACGCCGTCGAGGTCCCAGCCCTGCTTGGCGACCCAGCCGAGATGCGTCTCGAGCACCTGCCCGATGTTCATCCGACTCGGCACCCCGAGCGGGTTCAACACGATGTCGACCGCAGTGCCGTCCTCCATGAACGGCATGTCCTCGATCGGCAGGATCTTGGAGATGACGCCCTTGTTGCCGTGCCGGCCGGCGAGCTTGTCACCGTCGGAGATCTTGCGCTTCTGGGCGACGTAGACGCGGACCAGCTGGTTCACGCCCGGGCTCAACTCGTCGTCGGAGTCGCGATCGAAGACGCGGACGCCGATGACGGTGCCGGACTCGCCGTGCGGCACCTTCAGCGAGGTGTCGCGGACCTCACGGGCCTTCTCGCCGAAGATCGCGCGCAGCAACCGCTCCTCCGGAGTCAGTTCGGTCTCGCCCTTCGGGGTGACCTTGCCGACCAGGATGTCGCCGGTGCTCACCTCGGCGCCGATCCGGATGATGCCGCGCTCGTCGAGGTCGGCCAGCATCTCCTCGCTGACATTCGGGATGTCCCGGGTGATCTCCTCGGCACCGAGCTTGGTGTCGCGGGCGTCGACCTCGTGCTCCTCGATGTGGATCGAGGTCAAGACGTCGTCCTGCACCAGGCGCTGGCTGAGGATGATCGCGTCCTCGTAGTTGTGACCCTCCCACGGCATGAAGGCGACCAGCAGGTTGCGGCCGAGCGCCATCTCACCGGAATCGGTGCACGGACCGTCGGCCAGCGGCGTCCCCTTCTCCACCCGCTGACCGGCACTCACCAGCGGGCGCTGGTTGATGCAGGTGCCCTGGTTGGAGCGGCGGAACTTGCTCAGCCGGTACGTCTTGTACGTCCCGTCGTCGTGCGCGACATCGACCAGGTCGGCGCTGACGGAGGTGACCACACCGGCCTGGCTCGCCACGGTGACGTCACCGGCGTCGACCGCACCGCGGTATTCCATGCCGGTGCCCACGAACGGGGCCTCCGAGCGGATCAGCGGGACGGCCTGGCGCTGCATGTTCGAGCCCATCAGGGCGCGAGAGGCGTCGTCGTGCTCGAGGAACGGGATCATGGCGGTCGCCACCGACACCATCTGGCGCGGCGAGACGTCCATGTAGTGAACCTCGTCGACCACGACCTCGTCGGCCTCGCCGTGGCGCTTGCGGACCAGCACCCGCTCACCGGTGAAGGAGCCGTCGGCATCGAGCTTGGCGTTGGCCTGCGCGATGACGAAGCGGTCCTCCTCGTCGGCGGTGAGGTAGTCGATCTGGTCGGTGACCCGACCGTCCACGACCTTGCGGTAGGGCGTCTCGACGAAGCCGAACGCGTTCACCCGGGCGAACGAGGCGAGCGAGCCGATCAGACCGATGTTCGGGCCTTCCGGCGTCTCGATCGGACACATCCGGCCGTAGTGCGAGGTGTGCACGTCACGAACCTCCATGCCTGCCCGATCACGGGACAGACCGCCCGGACCGAGCGCGGAGAGGCGTCGCTTGTGGGTCAGCCCGGCGACCGGGTTGGTCTGATCCATGAACTGGCTCAGCTGCGAGGTGCCGAAGAACTCCTTCAGCGCCGCGACGACCGGCCGGATGTTGATCAACGTCTGCGGCGTGATCGCCTCGACGTCCTGCGTCGTCATCCGGTCCCGGACCACGCGCTCCATCCGGCCGAGGCCGGTGCGCAACTGGTTCTGGATCAGCTCGCCCACGGTGCGCAGGCGACGGTTGCCGAAGTGGTCGATGTCGTCCTCTTCGACGATCAACTCACCGCGCGGCGACTCCAGGGTCTCCCGACCCTCGTGCAGCGCCACGATGAAGCGGATCGCGGCCACGATGTCCTCGATGGTCAGCACCTGCTGATCGAACGGCAGCTCGAGGCCCAGCTTCTTGTTGATCTTGTAACGACCGACCTTGGCCAGGTCGTACCGCTTCGGGTTGAAGTAATAGTTCTGCAGCAGCTGCTCGGCGGCCTCACGAGTCGGGGGCTCACCCGGGCGCAGCTTGCGGTAGATGTCGAGCAGCGCCTCGTCGGTGGTGGTGGTGTGGTCCTTCTCCAGGGTGAGGCGCATCGACTCGTAGTCGCCGAACTCCTCCAGAATCTTGGCGTCGTCCCAACCCAACGCCTTGAGCAGCACGGTGACGTTCTGCTTGCGCTTGCGATCCAGGCGGACACCGACCATGTCCCGCTTGTCGATCTCGAACTCAAGCCACGCACCGCGCGACGGGATGATCTTGCAGGTGAAGATGTCCTTGTCGGAGGTCTTGTCGGTGGTCTGCTCGAAGTAGACACCGGGCGAGCGGACGAGTTGCGACACGACCACGCGCTCGGTGCCGTTGATGACGAAGGTGCCCTTGTCGGTCATCAACGGGAAGTCGCCCATGAAGACCGTCTGGCTCTTGATCTCGCCGGTCTCGTTGTTCATGAACTCGGCGGTGACGAACAGCGGAGCCGCGTACGTGACGTCGCGGTCCTTGCACTCATCGACGGTGTTCTTCGGAGGCTCGAACCGGTGATCGCGGAACGACAGCGACATCGTCCCGGAGAAGTCCTCGATCGGCGAGATCTCCTCGAAGATCTCTTCCAGACCCGACTTGGTGTTGACGTCGGTACGGCCCTCGTCCAGGGCGAGCTCGACGCGCTGACGCCAGGCCTCGTTCCCGACGAGCCAGTCAAATGAGTCGATCTGCAGATCCAGCAGGTCCGGGACCTCCATAGGCTCTGCGATCTTGGCGAAGGAGATACGACCGGTAGAAGAAACAGCGGGGCTATCGAGGGCAGTGCGCGAGGCGGCCAACAGTGGGTCCTTCCGAGACTCGCAGTGTGTCAAGTTGTGGCTCTGCGCATGACAAACGCCCCGTGTCAAATCTGAAACGGGTCGTCGAAATGGCCAGGGCAAACCCCAACAGTACGTGGAAGGAGGCGGCGAGTCAAGAGCTCAGGCGCACGGCGGAGCAGAACAGGCAAATCGCTTGCTGCTCGGGACGGAAGCATACTCCCGATCAGGCCGTTGACAAGGAGGTCGACCAGTCTTTGACCAGGAGTGATGCGCCCGGACCCTCCGTCCCTGGCGACTGGGCGGAAACGACAGCGACACGCCGGGCGGACTCGTCGCATGTGCACAGTTGCTGAGGTAGGGGCCGCAGAGATGCGAAAGCGGCGGGCCGGATCGGCCCGCCGCTCGCGGTGCCCCGTCAGACGGGACGAAGGTTGTGCCCGGCGGACCGGGCGGCGGTCACTTGACGGTGACCGAGGCGCCGGCGGCCTCGAGGGCCTCCTTGGCCTTGGCTGCGGCCTCCTTGGTGACCTTCTCCAGGACCGCCTTCGGCGCGGCCTCGACCAGCTCCTTGGCCTCCTTCAGGCCCAGGCTGGTGAGGGTACGCACCTCCTTGATGACCTGGATCTTCTTGTCGCCGACGGCGTCGAGGATGACGTCGACCTCGTCGCTCTCCTCCTCGGCCTCGGCGGCCTCGCCGCCACCGCCGGCGGCCGGGGCAGCCGCCACGGCAACCGGGGCAGCGGCAGTCACGCCGAAGGTGTCCTCGAACTGCTTCACGAACTCACTGAGCTCGATCAGGGTGAGCTCCTTGAAAGCGTCCAG
>DASTGF010000031.1:0-3291 GCA_035719255.1 Microlunatus sp.
TTCCTGGTCGAGGACGCGCACCAGGGCCGCGGGATCGCGCAGCTGCTGCTGGAGCACCTCGCCGAGGCCGCGCGCGAACGCGGGATCACCAAGTTCTACGCCGAGCTGCTGCCGCAGAACGCCCGGATGGCCTCCGTCTTCGCCGACGCGGGCTACAAGGTGTCCAAGGGCATCGACGACGGCGTCCTCCACGTCGAGTTCCCGATCCTGCCGACCGATACCTCGGTCGGGGTGATGGAGCGCCGCGAGCACCGGGCCGAGAGCGCCTCGATGCGACGGATCCTCACCTCCGAGCGACTGGTCCTGCTGGGACCCGGGGACCGGGTGCAGGGGCTGGTCAGCTCGCTGATCGAGGGCGGGTTCCGCGGTGACATCACCGCAGTCAGCACCGACGACGTCGAGGTCGCCGGGGTGCGCACCGCGACGTCACTGGCCACCGTCCCCGGACGGATCGACCTGGTCGTGGTGTCGGTGGCGACCCGCGAGCTCGGCGGGGTGGTGATCGACGCGGCCCACAAGGGCGCCCACGCGATGGTGGTGCTGACCGGCACCGACTCCCCGCTGGAGTCTGCGCGGACGGTGATCAATCTGGCCCGGGCGTACGGCATCCGGGCGCTCGGGCCGGACGCCCTCGGTGTCATCAACACCGATGAGGCGGCCTCGCTGAACGCGACACCCGGGCCGATGCCGCGGGCCGGCGGGGTCGGGCTGTTCTGCCAGTCGGCGGCGGTCGGGATCGGGTTGCTGACGTACGCGATCCGCCACGACATCGGCATGTCCAGTGTGATCAGCAGCGGCGAGTACGCCGACCTCACCGGCAATGACGTCATGCAGTACTGGGAGGACGATGACGCCACCCGGGTCTGCCTGCTGGCCCTGGACTCGATCGGCAACCCGCGCAAGTTCTCCCGGATCGCCCGCCGACTCGCCCGGCGTAAGCCGGTGGTCGTGCTGGACCCCGGGCGCACCCACCGGGCGGCGCACTCCGGGGTCCGCGGCGGGCTGCGCCACGCCCCGGACGAGGCCGTGGACGCCTTGTTCCGGCAGGCCGGTGTGATGGTGGTGCACCGGCGGGGGGCCATGTTCGACATCGCCAAGATCGCCGCCCGCCAGCCTCTGCCTCACGGGCCCCGGGTCCGGCTGATCACGAACTCCGCCACCCTGGCTCTGCAGATGAGCCACACCGTCACCGGTGTCGGCCTGCTGCTGGCGGGGGACCCGGTGTTGCTCGACCCGACCGCCGGTGCCGAGGAGTTCGGCGAGGCCGCCCGGGCTGCGATGGCCGACGACAAGTGCGGTTCGGTGCTCTGTGCGGTGGTGAACGCCTACTCTGGCGGCACGGAGGCGAGCCGCGCGGCGCTGTCGGCGGTGGCCGCGGACGCGCACAAACCTGTGGTGGCGGTGCTGCTGGACTTCGAACCGATGGAGCTGGCCGACGACGAGCCCGACGTGATGGGGACGCTGCCCACCTTCGACGCGACGGTCGACGCGGTGCACGCGCTCTCCGCGGTGACGGCCTACGCCCACTGGCGCGAACGTGATCCCGGTGCCGTGCCGCTGTTGGAGGTCGAGGAGGTGGCGGCCCGGCGGATGGTCAACGCCTGGCTGGCCGCCGAGCCGGCCGGTCGTACGCTGTCCAGCGACGAGGCGGCGGCGCTGCTGGGGACGTACGGCATCAAGGTGGTGCCCAGCTTCCCGGTCCAGAGCCTGGACGAGGCCGCCACGGTGGCGGCCCGGCTCGGCTGGAACGTGGTGCTCAAGGCAACCTCCCAAGCGGTTCGCGGCCGACCCGATCAGGCCAGCGTCTATCGCAACATCGACGACGTGGAGGAGATGGTCGACGCCTGGCAGGATCTTGGCCGGCTGATCAGCCAGCTCGGCGTCGACCGGCCGGTCGGCGACGACCCCGCGGCCGCGGCGGCACCGGTGGTCCAGGCGATGGCCCCACCGGGCGTCGCGCTGGTGGTGGGCAGCCGGGAGGATGCGGCGTTCGGTCCGATCGTCTCGATGGGCTTGGACGGCATCGCGACCGAATTGCTCGGCGACGTGGCCTATCGGGTGCCGCCCCTGACCACTGCGGACGGCGCGGCCATGGTGCGAGACCTCAAGGCGGCACCGACCCTGTTCGGGCGGTACGGTGGTCGACCGATGGACGTGGCCGCGGTCGAGGACCTGCTGCATCGGATGGCCCAGCTCGCCGATGACCTACCCCAGCTCGCGTCGGTCACGCTGCGGCCCTGCATCGCCTCGGTGAGCGGGATCGCGGTGCTCGGCGCCGAGATCGTGATCGCTCCTACCGACGACCAGCGCGACCCGTTGGCGCGAGGTTTGTGACGCCACCCGATCCGCCGCGACCCGGACGCGGCGAGAGGTCCTCGGACGTACGGCACCGCTCACGCCGCCACATGGCAGGATTGGCTGTCATGAGGCTGGACGCGACCCGCAGGGAGCTGCGCGCAGAGATCGACGCGTGCGGGTACTTTCCGGAACTGGTCGAGGATGCGATCCGGCTGGCACTCGGTAACGAGGACCTGCTCGACTTCGTCGTTCACCATGAGCCCACCTTCAACAACGACGAGATCCACCGTCACATCACCGTCCTGGCGCTGACGCCGACCCGGTTGATCGTCGGACACACCGACGACCAGCCCGCCGAGCCGCCCCAGAGCGGCACCTTCGCCGCGTCGTCGACTGAGTCGGTGGCCGTGTCAAAGATCAACAGCGTGGTGGTGACCCGGGTGGTGGCCCAGCCGCAGAGCTTCCGCAGTGGCGACCCGCACTCCGACGAGGCCTGGCTGACGGTCGGCTGGGGTGCGATGCGGCGGGTCGACCTGGAGCCGGCGAGCTGCAGCGACCCGCAGTGCGAGGCCGACCACGGCTACACCGGCACCCTGGTCGGGGACGATCTGACCGTCCGGATGAGCATCGGTGGCGACGGCGTGGACCGGGTCACCCGGCTGGTCCGCTTCGGCGCGACCCTGCAGCGAGCGGCCAACGTATGACCCGGGCGACGGGAGAGGCACCGGCGGTGTCTCTGCCGCCGATGGTGCTGCCGGCGTACGGGTCCGCAACGCTCGCCGAGCTGATGCCGAGCATCGGGGCCCGGCTCGGCGTGCCCGGCTGCCGCGACGACCTGTTCGACCTGCCCGACGCGCGGCGCTATGTCGTGGTGCTGGTCGACGGGCTGGGCTGGCACCTGGTCCGGCGCAGTCTGCGGACGGCGCCCTATCTGGCGTCGCTGCTCGGGGACGCGACGCCCCTGACGTCGGGCGTACCGAGCACGACCGCTAC
>DASTGF010000032.1:0-2765 GCA_035719255.1 Microlunatus sp.
GAAGGCTGCTGTTGAGTTCCTGATGGCGACGTCGCTGTATCACCCCGACACCGTTGCGCGGTCGTTGGACCATGATGGTTCGGGTGCCGAACCCGGGCTGAAGGATCCGGACGGAAGGTGGGATCTGCGGCCCCACCATGATCGGATCATCACCGTGACCGACGAAACCCTCGCCACCTGGCACGCGGTGCTCGAAACGCCGGAGGTGCGGGTCCGGCGGACCCGGATGGTCTACGCGGTGAATCGTTCGGTGGAGGCGGTGCTGGACAAGCTGTCCCGATCGAAGCGGATCGGCGATCTCGGCCTGCAGTTCTCGTCCGGCTGGCACGAAAAGAACGATCGCACGAAGGGCTACTTCGTGTCGTCGTGGGGCGCGCCGAATTCCTGGGACGACGTCATCCTGCAGGGCCCGCACCTGTTCGTTGCCACCCCGCTGTACAAGACCCCCAACAAGACCATGCTGAGCAACAAGGACTGGTCGGCCACCGATTTCGAAACACTGGCTCCCGACGCGATCCCGGTCACCGCCTACAAGCCCGCCGGGGACCGCTACGCCTACGACTGCGCCTACACCGACTGGGGAGACGCCGACAACCCCAAACCTGCAAGGGACTACTACAGAGTCGCCTGGCGCTATATGGCAGCGAATACAGGTGAGCGGACACTGATCTCGGCGATCCTTCCTCCCGGGGCAGGACATACTGACGGAATCATGTCTGCTGGCAGCGCTCACAGCTCCGCGAGTGACATTGCCTTGCTTTCTGGCTTTTTAGCATCGCTTGTCCTAGATTTCACGGTCAGGACTGCCCCGAAATCTACCATTCGGTCTGGGACCATAAACCGCCTAGCGCTGGACCTAGGGCGCAGTCTTCGGAGCGAATTTGTACTGCGCGCATTGCGTTTGAACGCAATCACTCAGGGGTACCGCGGTCTCTGGGAGGAAGCGTTCAATCCAGACTTCCTGGTCGATTCATGGACGACAAGATCACATAATTTTCATCGTGCGGAACTGCAGGCTGTTGGCAGAACCTGGACTGATCAGACGCCGCTCAGGTATGCCATCGACCGACGGCAAGCTCAGGTAGAACTGGATGCGATCGCAGCACTGAGGCTTGGGTTGTCGGCGGATGAGCTGTGCACGATCTACCGCACCCAATTCGCCGTGCTGTACGGCTACGACCGGAACGTGTACTTCTACGACGCGAACGGTCGCCTGGTGCCGAACAGTGTGCTGACGGTGTGGCGCAAGAAGGGCGACGCGATCACGGCCGAGGAGCGGACTGCGACGAATCAGGCCGGCAACACCTACACGTACGAGCTGCCGTTCGTGACGTTGGACCGGGAGGCGGACATGCGGCAGGCGTATGCGGAGTTCGAGCGGCGGCTCGCGGAACGCTCATGAACGGTGACCCTCGGCTGTCCCGGCGCCAGGTGCGGATGAGGCGCGGCGGGATGCCGCCGTGGTGAGCGAGCTGCTGCCGACGGTGCAGGCGCGCAACGTGCGAGACAGCCTGGTCGACTACCTGACCACGACGTTTGCGTTGACGGACGCCGACGTCGGCGATGCGCTGGATAGGTTCCTGGTCGACCCGGTGACGGGGATGTTCAAGGGTCCGTACGTGCGGCTGCGGTTGCCGTTCCGGCCCGCCGATGTCGGCTGGCGGGACCACCTGGAGTGGTACGAGGGGTTCCCGCCGTACGGGCATCAGGCGGCCGCGTTCGCCCGGCTCGCCTCCGCCCGGGATGGGAAAGACCGACGCCCGGAACCGACGCTGGTGACCACCGGCACCGGGTCGGGCAAGACCGAGGCCTTTCTGTACCCGATCATCGATCATGTGCTGCGGGCCCGCCGCGCGGGGGTCACCGGCATTAAGGCGCTGATTCTCTACCCGATGAACGCCCTGGCCAACGACCAGGCCCAGCGGCTGGCCACCATTCTCACCAATCACCCGGTCCTGCAATCGGTCACGGCGGCCTTGTACACCGGGCAGAAGGGGGACAAGCCGCGGATCAGGGTGAGTTCGGACGGGCTGATCACCGACCGGGCGGTCATCCGGGACACCGCCCCGGACATCCTGCTGACCAACTACAAGATGCTCGACCAGTTGCTGCTGCGGCACGAGGACCAGGAACTGTGGCGGCAGTCGGCGACCAGCCTGCGATACCTGGTGCTGGACGAGTTCCACACCTACGACGGCGCGCAGGGCACCGACGTGGCGATGCTGCTGCGCCGGCTCGGCCTGGCCCTGAAGAGTCATTGGGGCGCGGAGGAGCCGGGTATCACCGCGGCGGACCGGGCGCGTCCGTTGGGCCGGATCACCCCGGTCGCGACGTCGGCGACGCTGGGCGACGGTGGTGACCCCGCGGCCATGCTCGGCTTCGCCGAAACCGTCTTCGGGGAGCCGTTTCCCGAGGACGCGGTGGTCATTGAATCCCGGGTCGACCTGGACGAGTGGGCGGGATCTGCGGCGGACACGGTGGCGGCGGCCGGCCTGGTCCCGATCGGCGTGGCCCGGCTGGACGTGGCGGCGATCAACGCCGCCGTGCAGGACCTGGGGCACGACCCGGCCGGTGGATCGATCACCCGTGCCGTGTTCGAGCTGCTGTACGAGGGCGACCTGCCGGAGCGGGCCGAGGACGACGCGGACCTGCTGCTGGCGTTGGCCAAGGCGCACCCGCTGGTGCGGGAACTGGCCGCCGCGGCCGGCGAGGCGATCGGTGTCCCCGACCTGGTCGCCCGGGTCGCCGGGGCGGTCGCCGCGCCG
>DASTGF010000033.1:0-29252 GCA_035719255.1 Microlunatus sp.
TCGAACTCCTTGAAGATCTGGTCGTAGCTCTTGCCCATCACGTTGGCGAGCACGTTCAGCCGGCCACGGTGCGGCATGCCGATGCACACCTCTTCCAGGCCGGCGTCGGCGGCCTGTTCGCAGACCTCGTCCAACAGCGCGATGGCCGACTCGCCACCCTCCAGGGAGAACCGCTTCTGGCCGACGAACTTGGTCTGCAGGAAGGTCTCGAAGACCTCAGCGGAATTGAGCTTCTCCAGGATCCGGAGGTGTTCCTCGCGCGGCAGCGACTCGTGCGGCCGCTCGACGCGGTCCTGGATCCACTTGCGCTGGGCCGGCTCCTGGATGTGCATGTACTCGATGCCGATCGTGCGGCAGTACGAGTCCCGCAGGATGCCCAGGATCTTGCGCATCTTCATCAGGCCCTGACCACCCGCGAAGCTGCCCGTCGCGAACTCCCGGTCGAGATCCCACAGGGTCAGCCCATGGGACTGGACGTCGAGGTCGTGGTGGCTGCGCTGCCGGTACTCCAGCGGGTCGGTGTCGGCCATCAGATGGCCGCGGACCCGGTAGGAGTTGATCATCTCCATGATCCGGGCCTGCTTGGGGACCTGGTCCTCGTGGTCGGAGCTGACGTCCTGCGCCCAGCGGATCGGCTCGTACGGGATGCGCAGCGCGCCGAAGATGTCGTCGTAGAAGCCGTCCTCGCCGAGCAGCAGGGCGTGCAACCGGGCGAGGTACTGCCCGGACTGGGCGCCCTGGATCACCCGGTGGTCGTATGTCGAGGTCAGGGTCATGACCTTCGACACGCTCATCAGTGAGAGCTTGTCGGGGTCGGAGCCCTGGAACTCGGGCGGGTAGTCCATGGAGCCGACGCCGATGATGGCGCCCTGGCCCTGCATCAGCCGCGGCACCGAGTGGTTGGTGCCGATGGTGCCGGGGTTGGTCAGGGTGATGGTGGTTCCGGCGAAGTCCGCGACCGTCAGCGAGCCCGAGCGCGCCTTCTTGACCATTTCCTCGTACGCGGCCCAGAACTGGGCGAAGTCCAGCGTCTCACAGCTCTTGATGCTGGGCACGAGCAGCTGGCGGGTGCCATCCGGCTTGGGCATGTCGATCGCCAGGCCCAGGTTGACGTGCCGGGGTACGACCATGGTGGGCTTGCCGTCGACAACGTCGTAGCCGTTGTTCATCTCCGGATGCGTTTTGAGCGCCTGCACCATCGCGTAGCCGATCAGGTGGGTGTAGGACACCTTGCCGCCACGGGCTCGCCGCAGGTGGTTGTTGATCACGACGCGCTGGTCGATCAGCAGCTTGACCGGCAGCGACCGGACGCTGGTCGCGGTCGGCACAGTGAGCGACACGTCCATGTTCTTGGCGGTCCGGGCCGGCGCACCCCGGAGGACGGTGCGGACCGGTTCCTCGAGGTTCACGCTCGGCCGGTTCGACGGGTTCGGCGGATCGGCCGGTACGCCCCCGCGACCGCCGGGGCTCACCGGACGGGATTCGCGGGACGGCATCGGCCGCTCGACCGTCGGGGCGCGGCGGCTCGCGGCAGGTGCAGGCGCGGCCTTCTCGGCCGTGCTGCCCGTGGAGGAGCGGGCGGTCGAGGGGGCTGTGGTCGGGGCCGCCGGGGCAGGCCCGGCTGAGGTGGCCGGGCCGGCTGCCGGCTTCGGGACGCTGGCCGGACCTGCTGGCGCCGGAGAGGCCGCCGGGGCCGGGGCCTTCGTCGCGGAATTCGATCCGTTGCCGGCGCCGTTCGGGCCGCCGTGGGTGGTGAAGTACTGCGCCCAGGCAGCGTCGACCGAGTCGGGATCGTTGCGGTACTGCTCGTACATCTCTTCCAGCAGCCAGTCATTGGCGCCGAAATCGCTGTCCTCCGTGACGTGACTCGAACCGGGCTGGGATTCTGGCACGCTGGCCACTGTCGCCTTCTTCCGTCGCAAGCATGTGTCGTCTGATGCGTCCTCGGCTGGGGCGTCAACCGGCAGCAACAGTGGGCCGGACGCCTGCCGGTTGCCAGGCTACCCACAATCGTCGTCCAGGTACCCACCTGGTCTGATGCCGTGTCAGACGGCGGCCCGGCGCGGGACCAACCCGGCCGCCGTCGCGTTCAACCGGGCGTGGACCGACGGGTCGTCGATCCCCAGAGCTCCCAGGGCCAGCCAGCACGCTCCCACGGTCCCCTCGGTCGCGGTCAGCACCGGGTTGCGCCGTTCGCCCAACCGGGCGCGGACCAGCTGCGCGATCGGCGTCGGCCGGCTGAGGAGCGATCCGGCCAGCACGACCGGCAGGTCGGGTTCGGGCTCGAGACCGGAGAGCGTGGCGGTCAGCGCGTCGGCCGCCTCGGCGGCGATCGCGGCCGCGTCGGGACTGTCGGACACGTGCTCGCTGACCAGTGGTGCGTATCGGCCGATCGCGGTGGGTCGGTCGGCATAGCAGTCCGACACGATCCGGACGTAGTCCTGCGACCCGGCCAGCTCGACCACCGCGCGCTGCAGCGGGGTCAGCTCATCACCGCGCTGCAGGGCCAGCAGTGTCCGCCGGACCGCCTCGCGACCCAGCCAGAAGCCCGAGCCCAGGTCGCCCAGCAGCCAGCCGAGCCCGTCGGACCAGGCGGTCACCTCACCGTCGGCCACCCGAGCGGCGACCGCGCCGGTGCCGCCGACCAGGACATACCCCTCCGGCGCGGGAGTGGCGGAACAGAAGGCGACGGCCGGGTCGGACACCAGGGTCGGCGGCACGGTGGAACGACCGGGACGGATGGCGGCGGCGAAGACCGCATCGTCGCGGGCGGTCGAGCCCCCGGCCAATCCGAGGACGTAGGCCACGACCACGCCCTCGATTCCGTCCAGCGCGGCGTCGACCACCGATCGGATCTCGGCCGCAGAGCTCTCCAGACCGACGCCGACGGGGCTGCCGGGGCCGCCGACGGCCAGCGCCAGCACCGATCCGTCGGCCGTGGCCACCGCGGCCCGGGTGGAGGTGCCGCCGATGTCCGCGCCGACGACGAGAACGCTCACCGGTCGCCTCGAGCGATGGGCCATCTGCCCCGGGTTGAGCGCTGTGTTGCAAGTTTGTGCATTTTCCGCCCTGGATAGTGAGAAAAGTGGGCACCGTCCCCTATGGTGTGGTGTAGACCAAAGAAGGGGAGTGGGGCGTGCGACCAGCGAGGGAGTCCTTCCTCATCGTCCATCACGCTTATCACGATCCCGCCGGCTCACCACATCCCTGACTGAGCCACGGCTCCCGTGCGGGCATCCGCACCACGAGAGGAAAGGCACGACAACCATGACGATGGATCCCAAACCCCTGGGACGCCGCCAGTTCCTGCGTTTCGCCCTCGCAGCGGCGGCGGTGGCTCCGCTGGGTGGGGCGCTGGCCTCGTGCGCAGCCGGCGGCGGCAGCCCGTCGGGCGGTGCGAGTTCGGCGGCGGGCTCGGTGTCTGCGGATAACCCGTTCGGGCTGGCCGACAGCAGCACGGTCGACGCGGTCATCTTCAACGGTGGCTATGGCATCGACTACGTGCAGTTCGCCGCCGACAAGATGCAGCAGGTGCACTCCGGGGTCACCGTCAAGGTCTCACCGTCGACCAAGATCGCCCAGGAGCTCCAGCCGCGGTTCGTCGCCGGTAATCCGCCGGACCTGATCGACAACTCCGGAGCCGGTGCCATCGGCGTCAACACCATCATCGACCAGTTGGAGGATCTGACCGGCGTCGTCGACGCGAACAACCTCGAAGGCACCAAGATCCGTGACACCCTGTTCGGCGGCGTGCTCGAACCGGGCACCTACTCGGGCAAGCTCGCGGCGATCAACTACGCGCTGACCGTGTACGCCCTGTGGTACTCGGCGTCGCTGTTCGACCAGAACGGCTGGACCCCGCCGAAGACCTGGGACGAGGCGTACGCCCTGGGCCAGAAGGCGAAGGAGAAGGGCAAGTACCTCTTCGTGTGGGGCAAGGAGGCGGCCACGTACTACCAGACCCTGGCCATCGCCTCGGCCATCAAGGAGGGTGGCGACGAGGTCCGGCTGTCGCTGGAGAACCTCAAGCCCGACAGCTGGTCGCAGCCGGCGGTGCAGTCGGTGTTCACCGCGATGAAGAAGATCATCGACGCGGGCATGTTCAAGCCGGGCGGTTCGGGCACCCAGTTCACCGCGGCCCAGGCCCAGTGGAGCAACGATCAGGATGCCATCCTGTACCCGTCGGGCAGCTGGATCGAAAACGAGATGAAGAAGCAGACCAAGGACGGCTTCAAGATGACCGGCGCGCCGGAGCCGACGGTCACCAGCGGCAGCAAGATGCCGTACGAGGCTCTGCATAGTGCGGCCGGTGAGCCGTTCGTGATCCCGTCGCAGGGCAAGAACGTGGCCGGCGGCAAGGAATTGCTCCGCGTCATGCTCTCCAAGGACGCGGCGACCAACTTCGCCAAGACCAAGCTGGCGCCGACGGTGGTCAAGGGCACGGTCCCGGCCGACGGCTTCGGCTCCACGGCGCTGGTCTCCCAGTCCACGATGCTGGAGGCGGCGGGGCAGAACATCTTCTCCTGGCAGTTCGTCGACTATTACGGCATGAACACCGACCAGCTGGTGCTGTGGAACTCCTTCCTCGACGGCAAGTCCTCGGTGGCCGACCTGACCAAGGGTCTGCAGGAGATCACCGACAAGGTCGCGAACGACAGCTCGGTGAAGAAGATCGAGATCAAGTGACGGCAACGCTCAACGTGACGCCGGACCGGGAGGCATTCGCCCCGGTCCGGCGCCGGAGCCCGCACAGGAAGCTGACCTTCGACCGGGTCAGCTTCATGCTGGTCTTCTTGGGCCTGCCGCTGGCGATCTACCTGGTCTTCGTGGTGTCGCCGTTCATCCAGGCGTGTTACTACGCGCTGACCGACTGGTCGGGGTTCAGCCCGACCCAGGACTTCGTCGGCTTCGCGAACTTCAAGCGGATCTTCACCGACGACATCTTCCTCAAGGCGCTCCGCAACAACATCGTGCTCGCGCTGGTGCTGCCCGCGGTGACCATCGTCATCGCCTTCGTCTTCGCCTCACTGGTGACGGTCAGCGGCAGCAGCCGCGGCCAGACCCGTGGCCTGAAGGCGTCCGGCTTCTATCGCACCGTGTCATTCTTCCCGTACGTGATCCCGGCGATCGTGATCGGCATCATGTGGAGCCTGATCTACGACCCCAGCAACGGACTGCTGAACGGCATCCTGGTCGCGCTGGGATTCGACCGGGCGACGGACTTTCCGTGGCTCGGTGACGAGCGGACCGCCATGGCCGCCACCATCTTCGTCATCGTCTGGAGCATGGTCGGCTTCTACATGGTGCTGTTCGTCGCGGCGATCAAGGGCATCCCGGCCGAGTACTACGAGGCCGCCCGGGTCGACGGAGCCGGTCGCCTCCGGATCATGCTGAGTGTGACGCTGCCGATGATCCGTGACACGGTGCAGACGGCCTGGATCTATCTCGGCATCCTCGCCCTGGACGCCTTCGTCTACATGGCGGCGCTGAATCCGGGCGGCGGCCCCAACAACTCCACGCTGGTGATGGCGCAGCAGCTGTTCACCACGGCGTTCACCAAGGGCCAGTTCGGGGTCGCCTGTGCCATGGGCGTCGTGCTCGCGGCGGTGACCCTGATCTTCGCGGGCCTCGTCTTCGGGGTGAATCGGTTGCTCGGCGGAAAGGACGACGTGCGATGAGTTCGGCGCTGACCGCCAAGGTCGATCCGCTGGCCGGGCAGGAGCCGCGCAAGTCCACTGAGACCCCGGGCGACCGTGTATTCGGCGGCGTGTCGCACTTGGTGCTGATCGTCTGGGTGGTGATCGTCATCCTGCCGATGCTCTGGACCTTGATGACGTCGTTCAAGACGACGAGTCAGATCTTCCAGTCGCCGTTCTCGTTGCCCGACGGTCTGCACCTGGAGAACTACACGGGAGCCTGGACGACCGCCGGCATCGGGAACTACTTCGTCAACACCGTGATCGTGGTCGGCTCGGCCCTGGTCATCGTGATGATCCTCGGCGCCATGTGTTCCTACGTGCTGGCGCGCTTCCGCTTCTTCGGCAGTCGGGCGATCTACTACCTCATGCTGGCCGGGCTGACCTTCCCGATCTTCCTGGCGATCGTGCCGCTGTTCTTCACCCTGAAGAACTTCGGGATCCTCAACACCCTTCCCGGGCTGATCATCACCTACGTGGCGTTCGCCCTGCCGTTCACGGTGTTCTTCCTGTTCTCCTTCTTCCGGGCGCTGCCCGACGAGATCGCCGAGGCTGCCGCGATCGACGGCGCGGGGGAGTGGGCGACCTTCTTCCGGATCATGCTGCCGATGGCCCGGACCGGCTTCACCACGGTGGCCATCTTCAACTTCCTCGGACTGTGGAACCAGTTCCTCATCCCCGTCGCGCTGAACACCAACGTCGACAACTACGTGCTGTCCCAAGGCATGGCGGCGTTCGCCTCCCAGGCCGGGTACGCGGTCGATTTCGGGCAGCTGTTCGCCGCCGTGGTGATCACGGTCACCCCCGTGTTGATCGTCTACATCGTCTTCCAGCGCCAGCTGCAGGGGTCGGTCAGCCAGGGTACGAACAAGTAGTGGTGTCCTCGTAATGGTGTTCACGTCGTGGCGTTGGAGGAGTGTGTCGGCGTCGATCGGCAAGCTCACGACACGAGGGCGGTCGGCGCCTCCACGAGCTCAGGGTGCGGGGCGGCGGACGATGCCGAGGCAACGCCAGGCCTGGATGACGAGTTCGACACTGAGCGCGAGCAGAGCCAGGTTGCGGATGGCGGTGATCACCGTGGCGGTGGTGAGCATCCCGGGTCCGGCGTAGCCCAGCAAACCGTCGTAGAAGGCGGGATAGACCAGCTGGGTGAGCAATGCCAGGCCCAGCAGCTGGGCCGACAGCCGGCGGATGGTGCGGCGTTCCCGCTCGGTCACCTCGGTCCTGTTGATCAGCAGCAGGGCCGCCATCGGGCCGCCCAGCCACAGTAGGTACTGCGGGCTCAGGGTCTTGTTGGTGAGGATCATGATGGCCACGATCGAGAGCACCACCAGTCCCACGGCGACCTGGTCGGGAGCTGCGGCCCGGAACCCGCGGACGTACAGCGCGACGATCGCGGCGAGTCCGAGCAGGGTGGCCACGTTGCTCACCGTGAGCCAGGTGGACACGCCGGGGCCGAAGATCTCGAAGGCCTGGAACCGGGACATGGCGACGTGCCAGCGGATGGGATCGCCCGCCCGGGCGATCATCAGCGGAGTGGCCCAGATCGACTCGATCTGCAGGCCGCGGCCCGATTGCCAGGTCAGCGGCGACAGCAGCCTGGTCCAGCCGCCGAACAGCAGGCTGAGCACGGCCAGACCCACTCCGGAGACCAGGAACCCGATGGTGACGCCGCGGCGCGACGGTCTGTGAGCCATGAAGGCCAGCCACAGCAGCGCCGGCCAGAGCTTGATCGCCGCGCCGAGTCCGGTCAGGGCGCCCGTCAGCCGAGGCACCCGGCGCGCGTACAGGACGGCGGCACCGGCCAGCACCGCCGGGATGATGTCGAATCGCAGATACGACAACGGGCCGATCAGCAGCACGAACAGCAGCCAGAAGGTGATCGACCGGTCGTGCCTGCGGCCGTTGTGCCGCCACAGCAGATAGGTGAAGCCGGCGTCCAGAGCCATCATCGAGGCCACGAAGGCGATGGCGTATCCGGTCGGGGTGCCGCCCCCGAGGGCGTAGGGCACGGTCAGGATCCACGCGACCGGGGTGGGGTACTCGTAGAGGGTGTTGGCGAGGCCGACGTCGAACATCGCCGCGATCTTGCGGTGGTAGTAGAAGACGTCACCGACGACGTAGCTCTCCCACAGCGCGAACACCAGCAGGATGAGCGCCCGGGTGATCACCCAGCCGGCGATCACGGTCTTGCCGCCACCGCGGTGCTCGAACCAGTCGTGGATGCGACCCAGCATGCTTCCCCTCGATCGTCGGCGCCCCCGGCAGGATTCGAACCTGCGCTCCCGCCTCCGGAGGGCGGTGCTCTATCCCCTGAGCTACGGGGGCCGGATCTGGGCCGAAGAGGACTGTACCAGGTTCGATCCGCAGTCTCGCAGGCCGCTCGCGTGGTGGTGTCGAGGATCCCCCGGCGACTGTGAACGAACGACAGTTTCCACCGGCGTGTCGCGGTCGTTTGGGCACAGTCCGCGAGGGGGTGGCACAGTTGCGTCGTGACGCACATCCACGTCGCGGGGGAGATCCACGTCGATCCGGCTGCCCGCGCGCCTCATTGGCTCTCGCTGCCCGACGACGTCAACGCCTTGCTGCCCAAGCTCTGGAGCGCCGGTGTGACCAAGAGCGTCGACGGCGTGCTCAGCGTGGCCGGCACGGACGTGGACCGGATCGCCGCGGAGGTCGGCACGCCCGCGTACGTCCTCGACTCGGCCGACCTCAAGGCGCGTGCCCGTGCCTTCGCCGAGGCGTTCGCCGGCTGGCGGGTCTACTACGCCGGCAAGTCCTTTCTGTGTACGGCGGTCGCGCGCTGGGTGGCTGCCGAAGGTCTGGGTGTGGACGTGTGCAGCGGTGGGGAGCTTGCCGTCGCGCTGCGGGCCGGCATCGATCCGGCGCTGATCGGACTGCACGGCAACAACAAGAGCGAAGAGGAGCTGCGGACGGCGCTGGCCGCCGGGGTGGGCCGGATCATCGTCGACTCATTCGACGAGATCGCCCGGCTCGACCGGCTGGCCACCTATCTCGAGGTCCGGCCGCGGGTGATGGTCCGGGTGACCACCGGGGTCGAGGCCCACACCCACGAGTTCATCGCGACCGCGCACGAGGACCAGAAGTTCGGCTTCTCCATCGCCGCCGGTCAGGCCGCAGATGCGCTGCGGGCCTGCCACGCTTCACCGGCCCTGGAGCTGATCGGCATCCACTCTCATATCGGCTCGCAGATCTTCGACTCCGAGGGCTTCGAGGTCGCGGCCCGGCGGACCCTGCGGCTGCAGGCCGAGTTCGCCGCCGAGACCGGTGTCCAGCTGGCCGAGCTCGATCTCGGCGGTGGCTTCGGAATCGCCTACACCAGCGCCGATACACCGTCCTCGCCCGAGGTCCTCGCCGCGGCGATGCGCTCGATCGTCACGAGCGAGTGTGCCGTGCTCGGTATCGACGTCCCGCAGCTGTCGATCGAGCCCGGGCGCGCGATCAGCGGCCCGAGCACCTTCGCGTTGTATCGAGTCGGCACCGTGAAGCGGGTCGAGCTGGACGGCGGTGCCAGCCGGCTCTACGTCGCCGTGGACGGCGGGATGAGCGACAACATCAGGACCGCGCTGTACGGCGCGGAGTACTCCGCGACACTCGCCTCGCGGCGATCCGACGCACCGCCCACCCTGGCTCGGGTGGTGGGCAAGCACTGCGAGGGCGGGGACATCCTGGTGCGTGATGAGTTCCTGCCCGCCGACATCGCCCCTGGAGACCTGCTCGCGGTGCCCGGTGCCGGCGCGTACAGCCGCTCGATGGCGAGCAACTACAACCACGTTCCCCGTCCGCCGGTGGTCGCTGTGGAGAACGGGACGCTGACCACACTGGTCCGCCGGGAGACCATCGACGACCTGCTCGCCCTCGACGTCGGATGAGCCCCGACCGATGAGGCCCGACCGATCCGTACCGACCGATGAGGCCCGACCGATGAGCTCCGGAGAGCGGAGTGGTGTCGGGTCCCACCGCCCCACGCCGCGCTGGCCGGTGGTGCTGTTCGACTTCGACGGCACCCTCGTGGACAGCGTCGCGCTGATCGTCGCCTCCTTCCAGCACGCGCTGGGCGACGAGGTTCCCGAGCCCGAGCTGCGTTCCTGGATCGGCCGGCCGTTGCGGTTGTTGATGGAGCAGCGACGGCCCGGCGGTGTGGACGAGAGCATGGCGGCCTATCGTGCCTACTACCGCGAGCACCACGACGATCTGCTGCAGCCCGTCGACGGCGTGCCGAGCCTGCTGCAGGAGCTGCGTGAAGCCGGCGCGACCACCGGAGTGGTGTCCTCCAAGCGCGCCGACTTCATCGAACTCGGTCTCACCACGCTCGGCCTGGCCGGCACCGTGGACGTCCTGGCCAGCCAGGACGACACCTCGCGCCACAAGCCCCACCCGGACCCGCTGCTGCTGGCCGCCGATCGGCTCGGCGTCGATCCCGCGACCTGCGTGTACGTCGGTGACGCCGTGGTCGACATCGAGGCCGGACTGGCTGCCGGGATGGCTGCCATCGGTGTGACCTGGGGTGCCGGGCTTCGGCCGGATCTGGTGGCCGCGCGCGCGACCGCGGTGGTGGAGGACCTGCCGGGGCTGCGCGACGTGTTGCTGAGGTGATCACCGCCCGCCTCGCCTGATGGTACGAATTCCGCGGTGCTGCGTTCGATGGTGAACAATGAGGTCGCCGGAGAGCCGGGGCACGCGAGGATTTCCGCTTCACCGGCTTGCGAGATCCCCGTTCGACGTCGACCCCCACCAGCTCGTACGAACCATCTCGACCACAACCAGCCCGACAGAACCAGCCCGACAGAACCAGACCAGCCCGACACCCGAGAGCAAGGACCGGATCGTGACCACCGTTGCCGAGACGTCGCCAGAGCTCGACGCTCGTGACGAGCCGCCGACCGCACTGCGGGTGGCGCTGCTCGGCTGCGGGACCGTGGGCTCGGAGGTCGCGCGGCTGCTGATCGACCAGGCCCGCGACCTGCAGGCGCGCGTCGGCCGGCGTCTGGAGCTGGTCGGCATCGCCGTTCGGCGGCCGGGACGAGAGCGTGGTGGCATCGATCCCGCCCTGTTCACCACCGACGCGCGCGGGCTGGTGACCAGGCCGGACGTCGACTTGGTGATCGAGGTGATCGGCGGTATCGAACCGGCGCGCACCCTCATCCTCGCCGCCCTGGGTCACGGCAAATCGGTGGTCACCGCCAACAAGGCCCTGCTGGCCGAGGACGGCGGGACCCTCTTCGCGGCCGCCGAGGCGGCCGGGGTGGACCTCTACTTCGAGGCGGCGGTGGCCGGTGCGATCCCGATCATCCGTCCGTTGCGCGAGTCGCTGGTCGGCGACGAGATCACCGCGGTGATCGGCATCGTCAACGGGACCACGAACTACATCCTGGACAAGATGGACTCCGAGGGTGCCGGGTTCTCCGAGACCCTGGCCGAGGCGCAGGAACTCGGCTATGCCGAGGCGGACCCGACGGCCGACGTCGAGGCGTTCGACGCCGCCGCGAAGGCCGCCATCTTGGCCTCGCTGGCCTTCCACACCCGGGTCACGGCGGGGGACGTCTACCGCGAGGGCATCACCGAGGTGTCCACCACCGACATCGCCTCGGCGCGCGAGATGGGCTCGGTGGTCAAGCTGCTGGCCATCTGCCAGCTGTCGGACTCCGACAAAAGCGGCGAGCGCAGCGTGTCGGTCCGCGTGCACCCGGCGATGATCCCGCGTTCGCATCCGCTGGCCGGCGTCGGTGGCGCGTACAACGCCGTCTTCGTCGAGTCCCGCTCGGCAGGCCGGCTGATGTTCTACGGTCCCGGCGCGGGCGGCGGGCCCACCGCGAGTGCCGTACTCGGTGATCTGGTCACCGTGGCTCGCAACCGGGTCCGCGGGGCCGCCGGGCCGGGGGAGTCGACGTACGCGGCCCGGCGGATCAGCCCGATCGGCGGGGTCGTCACGCGGTACCACCTGAGTCTGGAGGTTGCCGACGTGGCCGGTGTGCTGGCCACGATCGCGCAGTGCTTCGCCGAGCACGGAGTGTCGATCCAGACCGTACGCCAGCAGGGCCGTGCCGGGGATGCTCAACTGGTCATCGTGACCCACCGCGCTCACGACGCCGACCTGAGTGCGACCGTGGAGAGCCTGCGCAATCTGGACGTGGTGCGCGCCGTCACCAGTGTCATGCGAGTCGAGGGTGAGTGAGATGAGCCAGGCCGATCCCGACATGTCCCGCGCGCCGCGCCATCGGGTGCCGGTGCCGGGTGTGATCACCCGCTACCGCGACTGGCTGCCGGTGGCAGACACCGACCCGGTGATCACCCTCGGTGAGGGCAGCACGCCGCTGGTGCCGGCCGAGGAACTCTCCACGATCACGGGCTGCGAAGTCTGGCTGAAGGTCGAGGGGGCCAACCCGACCGGGTCGTTCAAGGACCGCGGCATGACCGTGGCGATCAGCGTGGCGGCCGGGGCCGGATCCAAGGCGGTGGTGTGTGCGTCCACCGGCAACACCTCCGCTTCGGCGGCCGCGTACGCCTCTCGCGGTGGTCTGCAGCCACTCGTACTGCTGCCCGCGGGCCGGATCGCCACCGGCAAGCTGGCGCAGGCCATCGTGCACGGGGCGAAGGTGGTCCAGATCGAGGGCAACTTCGACGACTGTCTGATGCTGGCGCGGGCGCTCGCCGACTCCTATCCGGTCGCGTTGGTCAACTCGGTCAACCCGGTCCGGATCGAGGGCCAGAAGACCGCCGCCTTCGAGATCGTCGACCAGCTCGGCGACGCGCCGGGGCTGCACGTGCTCCCGGTCGGCAACGGCGGGAATATCACCGCCTACTGGCGTGGTTATAGCCAATACGCGCGGGCCGGTCAGGCGGCCCGTACGCCGCGGATGTGGGGGTTCCAGGCCGCCGGCGCCGCACCGCTCGTCCTCGGCCACCCCGTCAAGAACCCCGAGACCGTCGCCACGGCGATCAGGATCGGCAACCCGGCCTCCACCACGCTCGCGATCGCCGCCCGGGACGAGTCGGGTGGCCTCTTCGAGGCGGTCAGCGATGACGAGATCCTTGCGGCGCAGTCCTTCCTCGCCGCCCGCGAGGGTGTCTTCGTCGAACCGGCTTCCGCCGCGGGTGTGGCGGGACTGCTGGCCAAACACCAGCGCGGCGAGGTCGACGCCGGTCAGCAGATCGTGATCACGGTGACCGGGCACGGCCTCAAGGACATCGACACCGCCCTGTCGCGGCATGCGAGCATCGCCGCGGAGATCGTGCCGACCGATGTGGACCTGGTCGCGCGCGCGTGTGGCCTGGTCGACTGACCGCTCGATGACGCCAGCGAGCCGCCTCCCCGCCGGTCTCCGGGCCGCTGTGGAGGTGCCGGCGACCAGTGCGAACCTGGGACCCGGATTCGATTGCTTCGGCCTCGCCCTGGACTGGCGAGACCGGATCCGGTGCGAGACCGCGAACGACGGCTTCTGCGCCGAGGTGTCGGGCGAGGGTGCAGGGCGTGTCCCCACCGACGAGCGCCACCTCATCGTGTCCAGTGTGCGCATCGGGCTGTCGAGCCTCGGCCTCCAGGCTCCCGGCCTGCGGGTGAGGAGCGCCAACACGATCCCCCACGGGCGCGGCCTGGGGTCGTCGTCGGCCGCCATCGTCGCCGGGCTCGCCGCGGCCTGGACGCTGGCCGCGGGAGTCGACGCCGTCCCGGTCGACCTCGACCGCGCGTGGTTGCTGCGGCACGCCACGGCGATCGAGGGGCACCCGGACAACGTCGCCGCCGCGATCCTTGGCGGATTCGTGCTGGCCTGGTCCGACGGTGAGAGTGTCCGGGCCGTCAACGCCGCGGTCGATCCGCGGATCGCCGCGGTGGTGTGGGTCCCGGCGACCGAGGTAGCCACCAAGGTCGCTCGCGGCCTGCTGCCCGATCTGGTTCCGCACGCACAGGCGGCGGCGAACGCCGGGCGGGCGGGGCTCCTCGTACACGCCCTGGCCTGGGAGCCTGAGCTGTTGCTGGCCGGAACCGACGACTGGCTGCACCAGTCGTACCGCAGTTCGGCCATGCCATCGTCGTACGACCTCGTGCGCCGGCTACGGGCCGACGGTCACGCGGCGGTGATCAGCGGCGCCGGGCCGACGGTCCTCGTCCTGACCACGACCGATCGGGTGGCGGACCTGGTGGCTCGCGACGAGCCGGGATTTGTCGGTCGCGGACTGCGCCCGTCGGCGGGCGTCGTGGTGATCGACGACGCCGAGAGCGGACCCGGCTGATCTCGACCAGGCAACCTACACGCGGGCTGAGGGAACACGCTGACGAACAGGCTGGCCCGATTGTGCGATGCGTGACCGGACTAGTGCTAGCCTGATGATGCTTGCCGATGAGTCGGAGCCCAGAGGTGCGGTCTGGAGAGCTCCGCGAGACTCGTGCAGGCGCGCATCCCGAGGTCAGCGCGACCCGGTCCGTGCACAGCGATCACGAGTGGTGACCGAGCATCGCTGCGTCCCGGCAGGTTCAACGAGCTCGACAGCAGATATAGATCCAGCAGCGACCCCACTTCTTGGGGCCCTGGACGAGGGCGATTCGCGATGTGCGCCGCCCTGAAAGGAATCACGTGACAGACATCGCCGAAGTGACGAGCGCACCCGCGGCCGATACCGGCAGCACGCGCAGGCGCAGGGGCACCGGGCTGGACGGCATGGTCCTGTCCGAACTGAAGCAACTCGCGCAGACACTCGGTCTCAAGGGCACCGGCGCCATGCGCAAGGGCCAACTCATCGATGCGATCCGCACTGCTCAGGGCGGCGGTTCTCGGGCAGAGGCCGGTGCTCCGGCGACCGAGCGTCCCGCACGCGAGCACTCCGCAGCGGAGCAAGCGCGTGAGCGCACGGCCGGGGACTACGGCAGCAACGGTGGTGATCACCAGCCCAGCTCCCTTGACCGGGGTTCGCAGGATGCGGCTTCGCCCGATCAGGATGCCCAGCAGGGGGGAATCAACGGTGGGCGTGCGCCGCTGGCTCGCGAAGAGCGCTCGGCGCAGCAGGAGCTGCCGGTCGACCGCGGCGAGGCTCGGACCGAACGCCACGAGCAGCCCGACCGCAACGATCGCGGAGAGCAGGCGGACCGCGGAGAGCAGGCGGACCGCGGGCCGCGAGAGCCCGGCGAGTCCGATCGCCACGACGGCGGCGAAGGCCAGCGGCAGGAGCATCGCGACGACCGCGGGCAGACCAACCGCGAAGGGAGCGAGCGCCGCAACCGCCGCAACGACCAGGGTCGCACCGACCAGGGCGGCAACCAGGGCCGCACCGACCAGGGCCGCACCGACCAGGGCCGCAACAACCAGGGCGGCCAACAGGCCCGGAACGATCAGTCCCAGGGCCGCTACGACGACGACGACAACGGCGGACGGCGCGGCCGGCGTCGGCGTAGCCGCGATCGGCAGAACCGTCGCGGGGGGCGCGGCAACTCCGGTGGTGTCGAGCGTTTCGATGCCGAGCCGGTGGTGTCGGAGGACGACGTCCTCGTGTCGATCGCCGGCATCCTCGACGTGCTCGACAACTATGCGTTCGTGCGGACCACGGGCTACCTGCCCGGCCCGGACGACGCGTACGTGTCGCTGTCGATGGTCAAGAAATTCGGCCTGCGCAAGGGCGATGTCGTGACCGGTGCGCTGCGGACCCCTCGGGATGGGGAGCGGCGGGAGAAGTTCAATCCGCTGGTGCGGGTCGACACCATCAACGGCACCGACCCGGAGAAGGCCAAGGGCCGGCCCGAGTTCGCCAAGCTGACCCCGCTCTATCCGCAGGAGCGGCTGAAGCTGGAGACCACGCCCAACCAGATGAGTGGTCGGATCATGGACCTGCTCTCCCCGGTGGGCAAGGGCCAGCGCGGTCTGATCGTCTCTCCGCCGAAAGCCGGCAAGACGATGACCATGCAGGCCATCGCCAATGCGATCTCGGCCAACAATCCCGAGGTCCACTTGATGGTGGTGCTGGTCGACGAGCGCCCCGAGGAGGTCACCGACTTCCAGCGCACCGTCAAGGGCGAGGTCATCGCATCCACCTTCGACCGTCCGGCTGATGACCACACCACGGTCGCCGAGCTAGCCATCGAGCGCGCCAAACGCCTGGTCGAACTCGGGCACGATGTGGTCATCCTGCTCGACGGGATCACCCGCCTGGCCCGGGCGTACAACATCGCCGCCCCGGCGAGTGGTCGGATCCTGTCCGGTGGCGTTGACTCCGCCGCGCTGTACCCGCCGAAGAAGTTCTTCGGCGCGGCCCGCAACATCGAGGGTGGCGGCTCGCTGACCATCCTCGCCACGGCGCTGATCGAGACCGGCTCGAAGATGGACGAGGTGATCTTCGAGGAGTTCAAGGGCACCGGCAATATGGAGCTCCGGTTCCGCCGAGACATCGCGGAGAAGCGGATCTTCCCGGCCATCGACGTGGACGCCTCGAGCACGCGCCGCGAGGAGCTGCTGATGAGCCGCGAGGAGCTGAACATCGTCTGGAAGCTGCGGCGCGTGCTGTCCGGTCTGGACAGCCTGCAGGGACTGGAGATGCTGCTCGACCGGCTGCGCAAGACCAGCAGCAACGCCGAGTTCCTGATGGCGATCACCAAGACCATCCCGGCCGTCCGCGGCGACGACTGAGGTCCCCCGTCCGATTCCCACCCCGGCCGTCACGTCCCCGGCGACTGTGCGCGAACGACAGCGACACGCCGGGTGGACTGGTCGTACCCGCACACTTGCGGGGGACTGAACCCCGGGAGGACCCGGCCCCGAGACCGGGCGCCGGGGGCCAGTCCCCGGGGGCCAGACCCGGGGACTGGACGTGGGGGACTGGACGCGGGGGACTGGACGCGGGCGGCGGGACTAAAACGGGGTGCCGCGCGCGTTGGTTTGGTGGCTGCGCATAGCGTGCGGCAAAATACTCCGTTGGTGCCGGTTCACGCCGTCCATGACCCACGACGCCTCGTCGGGGTCGGCGACCCGGTGCTGGAAACGATCAAGGAGAAACCCATGAAGGCCGACATCCACCCGACGTACGTGGAGACCCAGGTGACCTGCACCTGCGGCAACACGTTCACCACGCGGAGCACCTCGCCGAACGGCGTCATCCACGCCGAGGTGTGCTCCGCCTGCCACCCGTTCTACACGGGCAAGCAGAAGATCCTCGACACCGGCGGCCGTGTGGCTCGCTTCGAGAAGCGCTACGCCAAGCAACCCGCTCAGAGCGGCAAGAAGAAGAAGTAGCTTCACGCGCGAACCCGCGGGTTCGCGTCGACAAAGGGTCGTCCCGCACTCGGCGCCATCGAGTGCGAGGCGACCCTTTTCCTATCGAGGTACACCGGAGCTGGCGAGCCGGACGGCAAGCCAGGAGGAGACGTACGTGTTCGAGTCAGCCGCTCCGCTGCGCGAGGAGTTCGCCACCCTGGAGGCTGCGCTGGCCGATCCGGCGGTGCATGCCGATCCGGCGCGAGCCCGCAAGGTGGGCCGCCGGTACGCCGAGCTGACCCCCATCGTCAAGGCGCTGGCCGAGTACGAACGGCTCACCGACGACGTCGTCGCGGCCCGTGAGCTCGCGGCCGAGGATCCGGCGTTCGCGGCCGAGACGGGGCAACTCGAGCAGGCTCTGGCCGCCGTGACCGAGCGGCTCGGCCGGCTGCTCGCCCCCCGCGATCCCAACGACTCCGGCGACGCCCTGATCGAGATCAAGTCCGGTGAGGGTGGTGAGGAGTCGGCGCTGTTCGCCGGCGACCTGTACCGGATGTACGCCCGCTTCGCCGAGCGACGCGGGTGGAAGATCGAGGTGCTGGACAGTCAGGAGACCGATCTCGGCGGCGTGAAGTCGTTGACGCTGGCGGTCAAGGCGTCCTCCGTCGGCGATCCGGACTCGATGCCGTACGGAGCGCTGAAGTTCGAGGGCGGAGTGCACCGGGTCCAGCGCGTGCCCGTGACCGAGTCGCAGGGACGGATCCACACCTCCGCCGCCGGTGTGCTGGTGATGCCGGAGGTGGAGGAGACCGAGGTCGAGATCGACGAGAACGACCTGCGGATCGACGTCTTCCGCTCGTCCGGCCCCGGTGGACAGGGCGTCAACACCACCGACTCCGCCGTCCGGATTACTCATCTCCCGACCGGCATCGTCGTCTCCTGCCAGAACGAGCGCAGCCAGCTGCAGAATCGCGAGCAGGCGATGCGGATGCTCCGAGCTCGACTCACGGCGGCTGCCGAGGAGGCCGCCGCGGACGCCGCCTCGGCAGCCCGGCGAAGCCAGGTCCGCACCGTCGACCGGTCCGAACGGATCAGGACCTACAACTTCCCGGAGAACCGCATCTCCGACCACCGGATCGGCTTCAAGGCCTACAACCTCGACCAGGTGCTGGACGGCGATCTCGACGCGGTCGTCACCGCTTTGCAGGAGGCAGACCTGCAGGACCGGCTGGCCCACGTCGGCCAGCCCGGCGCGTGACGGTGCTCCGCACGGCCCGATGAGCACAGCACGCGACCTCACCCGTGACGCGACGGCCACGCTCACCGCGGCCGGCGTCGAGTCGCCGGGGACCGATGCCCGCCGGCTGCTCGCGTACGTGCTCGGCATGGAGCCGGCCTCCCTGCTGCTCGATCCGGTCGTTGACCCGGACCAACGGGCTCGCTACACCCGGCTCGTCGCCCGCCGCGCCGCACGCGAACCGCTGCAGCATCTCACCGGCCGCGCCTACTTCCGGCACCTGGAGCTGGCGGTGGGCCCGGGCGTGTTCGTCCCGCGGCCGGAGACCGAGGTCATGACGGGCTGGGCGATCGATCGGCTGCGGGAGTTGCGCGACACGGGTCCGGAGTTGCACGGCACGGGTCGGGAGCTGCACGGGGTCGTGCGGGAGCCCTTTGCCGTCGATCTGTGTTCGGGGTCCGGTGCCATCGCCGCGGCGTTGGCGAGCGAGGTCCCCGGCGTGCGGGTGGCTGCGGTCGAGCGTTC
Source organism: Microlunatus sp. (assembly GCA_035719255.1). Lineage (GTDB taxonomy): Bacteria > Actinomycetota > Actinomycetes > Propionibacteriales > Propionibacteriaceae > Microlunatus. The sequence goes on from DASTGF010000033.1 coordinate 18,657, forward strand.
CCCCGAGGCCGCCGAGTACGCCCGACGCAATCTCGCGGGCTCCGGCGCCGAGTTGATCGTGGCCGACATGACCGACGTACCACGGTCGTGGGACGAGACGGTGGATCTGGTGATCGCCAACCCGCCGTACATTCCGCTGGAGGCGTTCTCATCGGTGGCACCCGAGGCGCGGGACCACGACCCGGCCGAGGCGTTGTTCTCCGGCGACGACGGACTCGACGCGATCCGGACCCTGGTCGGGCTCGCCGCCCGGCTGCTCGTCGACGGTGGGCTGCTGTGCTTCGAGCACGCGGACCTGCAGGGGGAGTCGGCGCCGGCCGTGGTGCTCGCGTCGGCGGCCTTCGTGGCCGTCCGCGACCGTCGTGATCTCACCGACCGACCGCGGTTCGTCACCGCGATCCGGCGGGATCGCCGGCGGTGAGCCGGTCGATCGTCGGTGATCACGGTGTTTCGCCTGACCATCAGGGGCGTCCGATGCTGGCAGGATGGGTCGAGTGAGTGAGGAGGCCAACCCGGGGTACCGGCTGTTCGACTGCACCGACGACGATCCGGTCGTGATCGAGGAGGCGGCGGAGGTCGCACGGCAGGCGGTCGAACGCGGTGACTGCATCGTGCTGCCCACCGACACCGTGTACGGGATCGGTGCGGACGCGTTCTCGGCCGAGGCGGTCCAGGGTCTGCTGAACGCCAAGAACCGAGGCCGCGACATGCCGCCTCCGGTGCTGATCGCGGACGCATCGCTGTTGCGAGCGCTGACCGTCGACGTTCCCCGGAGCGCTCGCGATCTCGTCCAGAAGCACTGGCCGGGGCCCCTGACGATCATCTGCAAGGCCCAGCCGAGTCTGCGGATGGATCTCGGCGACACCGAGGGCACCATCGCGCTGCGCGTGCCCGACCACGCCCTGGCGCGAGACGTCCTGCGACGGACCGGCCCGATGGCGGTCAGCAGCGCCAACCTCTCCGGGCAGCGGGCCGCCACCACCTGCCAGCAGGCGGTTGATCAGCTCGGCGACCGGGTTGCGGTGTACCTCGACGGGGGGGCACGGCCCTGGCACGGGGAGCCGTCCACCATCGTCGACTTCGCCTCCACCGAGGACGGCGTCGTCCTGCGCAAGGGTGCCCTGTCGGTCGCCACGATCCGCGAGACCTGCCCGAACGTGGTCGACCCCGACGAGCCTGGCCCCGAGCCCGATCAGCCCCAGCCCGATCAGCCCCAGCCCGATCAGCCAGCGGACGCGGCCGAGCCAGATCAGCACCCGGACGCGCCCGAGCCGGATCAGCCGGCGGACGCGCCCGGGGGCCGAACAGAGCCCGCCGCGGCGCCGGTTGCCGAGGAGGCCCCCGCACCGGTGTGGTCCAAGGACGCCGGCTATAGCGCAGCTCCGGAGCCCGATCCTGCGTACCACGAGCCCACCACCGATGAGCTGCGGATCACCCATTCGCTCGAGGATCCCGATCAGCCGTCGCTGTTCGAGCGCACCGAGGGTGACGCCGGCGGCGCACCCGTCGACCCCGCACCCGTCGATCCCGCACCCGTCGATCCCGCACCCGTCGATACCGCAGCTGACCACGAGGTCGCGGCACCGCGGCGCGAACCGACGCACCCACCGGAGAGCTGAGTGCGCGAATACCTGCTGGTGCTGCTGATCGCCGCGGCCGTCACCTACCTCGCCAGCGGGTTGTTCCGGCGCCTCGCCTTCCGCACCGGTGCCCTGGCCAAGGTGCGCGACCGCGACGTGCACACGATCGAGATGCCCTACCTCGGCGGGCTGGCCATGCTGATCGGCGTCGCGGCCGCGATCCTGCTCGCCTGGCAGCTCCCGTTCCTCGGTCGCCAGACGTTGGTCCAGCAGGACTCCCGGGCCGTCCTGGTGGCGGCCAGCGTTATCTGCATCGTCGGCGCGCTGGATGACATCTTCGACCTGCCGCCACTGCCCAAGTTCGCCGGTCAGGTGCTGGCCGCCGGGCTGGCCGTGGGACTCGGGGTGAAGATGCTCTGGATTCCGCTGCCCGGTCAGACGGTGTCGCTCGACGGTGCCGCCTCGATCGCGATCACGGTCTTCTTCATCGTGCTGTGCTCCAACGCGGTGAACTTCGTCGACGGACTGGATGGACTCGCCACCGGTGTGGTCGGCATCGGCGCGCTGGCCTTCTTCGCCTATTCCTACCTGCTCACCGTCACCCAGGATCTGACCCGCGCGACGACGTCGAGTCTGATCACCGTCGCCATCGCTGGTGCCTGTCTGGGGTTCCTGCCGCACAACTTCTTCCCGGCCCGGATGTTCATGGGTGATTCGGGTGCGATGCTGCTCGGCCTGCTGCTGGCCACCTCGACGATCAGCCTGACCGGACAGATCGACACCTCCCAGCTGGCCGACGGCAGCGGGCGGCTGCTACCCAGCGTCCTGCCGCTGGTGCTTCCACTCGCGATCCTGGCCTTGCCCTTCCTGGACCTGGTCCTGGCGTTCGCTCGCCGGACGTACGCGGGCACGTGGTGGTTCGTCGCGGACAAACGGCACCTGCATCACCGGCTGCTGGAGCGCGGGCACAGCCAGCGCCGGGCGGTGCTGTTGATGTACGGCTGGTCCGCCCTGGTCTCCTTCGGGGTCATCGCCCTCGGTCTGGTCGGCAGCAAGGACTGGCAGCCGTTGGCGGTCGCGGCCCTGCTCCTGGTCTTCGCAGTCATCCTGCTGGTGATCACCATCGGGCGTCCGGTGGACGGCAAGAACCCCCCGCGCCGGGGCGAATCGCTGCACTGATCGTGTCGGCCGACGCCGGTCGCGATCGAGAGGTCGTCGCGAACCTCACGCCCGGCGCGTCGCGCCTGGACAGCACGGCAAGCTGAGGATCGCTTGTGCTAGCTTTCAGCTCTGCCCGGCGCCTGGAAACCTCCGGCGAGGTCAGACCCCGAACCAGCCCGATCGACCCGATCCGGACACGCCGATCCCGAGACCGACGTAGGGAGCCCCGCGATGACCACCGCCAGCCACGAGCCCGCTCAGGCCGAGCGCGCGCCCGGGCCGAGCATCCACGTCATCCGGGCCCGCAAGCTGCTGTACGCCGGCCTGGTCGGTGGTGTCGCCGCAACCGTCCTCTGCCTGGTGATCTTCACCCTCACCGACGGCATCCGCGGTCTGATCTCCGCCGGCCTCGGATCGGCGATGGTGCTGTTCTTCTACACCGCGGGCCAGCTGGTGATGGTGAAGTTCGCCGACGCCGGTGCCCGCACCCTGCTGATGGTCTCGATGGCCAGCTACACCGCCCGGGTGGTCGCTCTCGGCCTCGTCTTGCTGGCCTACGGCAAGAACCGTGAGTCCTGGCCGGAGCTGGTGCCGATGGCCGTCTTCGTCAGCACCATCGCGGTCGTCGCGGGCTGGCTGGCGGTCGAGGTGTACGTCTTCTCACGCCTGCGGATCGACGTCTACGACGGTGGCTACGACGGCCCGTCGACGGCGGGGGGCGACCAGTGACCGGCAGGGTTGGCCCCTGCTACCGTGTGACACGCCATGAGGGAGCAGGCCAAGACGCCATCGGCGGACGAGCAATCGCAGCGCAGCGTGAAGGCTCGCGCCGTGGATCAGGGCGTCACGGTGCTCTCGTATCTCATCGGTGGCGTTCTGGTCTACGGCGGTCTCGGCTGGCTGGGCGATCACATCCTGCACACGAGATTCTTGCTCCCGCTGGGGATCGTGCTCGGCGCGACCTTGGCGGTCTACACGATCATCAAACGCTTCGGCACGGTCAGCAGTGGGGCATCCCCGGCGAAGCGGGGTACCTCCGATGATGATCACTGACCGACCGATCCGATCGAAGGGAGCCCCCGCGTGGGTCTGCTGATACCGCTGGAGACCGGAGGCTTCCAGGCCCCGGGCGTCAGCAGCTTCGACTTCCCCCCGCCGTTCCCCGGCGTGCCCTGGCTCGACAAATACATGATCCAGGCCATGCTGTCGGTGGTGATCGTGCTGGCCTTCTGGCTGATCATGGCCCGGAAGAACAAGCTGGTGCCGACCAAGGGCCAGTACGTCGGCGAGACCGCGTACTTCTTCGTCCGCAACGGCATCGCCCGGGACATGCTGGGCCACGACTACAAGCGCTATCTGCCGCTGCTGATCGCGCTGTTCTCGTTCATCCTCGTGAACAACCTCTTCGGCGTGTTCCCGCTGACGATGCTGCCGACGTTCGCTCACGTCGGTTGGGCCTACGGCCTCGCCCTGCTGGTCTGGATCATCTACAACGGTGCCGGCATCGTCCGCCACGGCCCGGCCGGGTATCTCCGGCGGACCTGTCTGCCGGCCGGTGTGCCCTGGTACATGTGGTGGCTGATCATCCCGCTCGAGTTCATCTCGAACATCATCGTCCGGCCCATCACGCTCTCCCTCCGTCTCTTCGCCAACATGTTCGCCGGCCACCTGCTGGTGCTCGTGTTCGTGACGGGCGGCGAATACCTGCTCCTGCACTCCGATGCGATCGTCAACAAGGTCGCCGGGGCGGTGGCACTGGTGTTCAGCATGGCGATCTTCGGCCTCGAGGTGTTCGTCCAGTGCCTGCAGGCGTTCATCTTCACCGTGCTCACCGCCCAATACATCTCGTCGGCCATCGCCGAGGAGCACTGACCCACCGTCTTTCCCTCCAATCCACCATGGGGAAACCCGAAAGGAAGCTGTCAATGACTCTCATGGAGCTCACCGGATCGCTCGGCATCGTCGGCTACGGCCTCGGCGCCATCGGCCCCGGTATCGGCGTGGGCCTGATCTTCGCCTCCGTCATCCAGGGCACCGCGCGGCAGCCTGAGGCCCGCGGCGCGATGATGGGCACGGCCTGGATCGGCTTCGCCGTGACCGAGGCCCTTGCGATCATCGGTATCGCGCTGGCCTTCGTCTTCGGCGGGCTGTGATCGAGGTCGCCATGACCACGCTCCTTCCACTGGCGGCGGAGAACCCGCTTCTCCCGGCGCCGGCCGAGCTCATCGCCTCGATCGTCTTCGCTCTGCTGCTGACCGTGGTGATCTGGAAATTCGTCGTACCGCGCTTCGAGCAGACCTATGCCGAGCGCACCGCGGCGATCCAGGGTGGCATCGAAAAGGCCGAGCATGCGCAGGCCGAGGCCGCGGCGGCGCTGGAGAAGTACAACGCCCAACTCGCCGAGGCACGCAGCGAGGCGGCGAAGATCCGCGAGGACGCCAAGACCCAAGGCGGTCAGATCCTGGCCGACATGCGCGAGCAGGCGCAGGCCGAGGCGGCACGGATCCGGGCGACGGCGGAGGCTCAGCTGCAGGCCGAGCGAGCTCAGGTCGTCGCTCAGTTGCGCACTGAGATCGGCGGTCTGGCCACCACGTTGGCCGGACGCATCGTCGGAGAGTCGCTCGAAGACGACGAGCGCGCTCGTCGCACCATTGACCGGTTCATCGCCGATCTCGAGGCTCAGGAATCCGAGGCCTCCAACACCGCAGGCTTGTCGTGATCGAGGGTAGGGACGTTGTGTGCGTCACGGAAAGGGGTCGAGGGTGAGCTCCACCGCGGAGGCCCGGATCAACTCGCTCGACTCGGTGCTGGACTCCACCGCCGGTAGCGACCAGATCGCCGGCGAGCTGTTCGCCGTGGTCGACGCACTCGACTCGTCCTCGACGCTGCGCCGGGCGCTGACCGATCCCAACGTGTCCGAAAGCGACCGTCAGGGGCTGGCGACGCAGCTGATCGGCGGACGAGTGTCGGATGCGACGCTGGCGGTCGTACACGAGGCTGTGGCGATCCGGTGGCCCGGCGGGCGGACGCTGACTGCGGCCCTGGAGCGCCAGGCGGTGCGGGCCGAGCTGGCCCGGGCCCAGGCGGCCGGGGAGCTGGACGAGACCGAGGATTCACTGTTCCGGTTCGCCCGGCTGGTCGAGTCCTCGCCGGACCTGCGCAACGCCCTGGCCGACCAACGGATCCCGATCGAGCATCGCCGAACCCTGGTCGCCCAGTTGCTGGAGGGCCGCGTGGGGACGTCCACGCAGGTGCTCGCCCGCCGAGCGGTGACGGCGCGGGAACGAACGTTCGGAAACACCATCGAGGGGTACGTCACATTGGCGGCGGCCCAGCAGAACCGGCTGGTCGCCACCGTTCGGGTCGCCCGGGCCTTGACCGAGGAACAGACGCATCGGCTTCGGGCCACGTTGAGCCGCCAGGTCGGCCGCGACGTCGCGATCCAGGAGATCGTCGAGCCCTCGCTGCTCGGCGGGATCCGGGTCGAGCTCGGCGATCAGGTGATCGAGGGAACCGTGGCGTCGCGCTTCGACGAGGCGAAACGCTTGTTCGGTTAGCCGTCGGCATCTGGTCGCCCCGGTCCAACCGGTGCGTACCAGCCGGCCCGTACCAATCGGCCCGTACCAACCACTCGCGCGTAGAACACATTGGAGAGCAAGGGACAACGATGGCGGAACTGACGATCCGACCCGAAGAGATCCGGGAAGCCCTGGACAACTTCGTCAAGACCTACACCCCGACGACCGCCAGCCGTGAAGAGGTCGGCACGGTGGTCACCTCGGGCGACGGCATCGCCCGGGTCGAGGGACTGCCGTCGGCGATGGCCAACGAGCTGCTGGAGTTCGAGAACGGCACGCTCGGCATCGCCTTGAACCTCGACGTCCGCGAGATCGGCGTGGCGGTGATGGGTGACTCCGAGGGGATCGAGGAGGGCCAGCCGGTCAAGCGGACCGGCGAGGTGCTGTCCGTTCCGGTGGGTGACGGCTACCTCGGTCGCGTCGTCGACGCGCTCGGCCGGCCGATCGACGGTCTCGGCGACATTACCGACATCGACGAGCGCCGGCCCCTGGAGCTCCAGGCCGCCGGCGTGATGGACCGCCAGGAGGTCCGGCAGCCGCTGCAGACCGGTATCAAGGCCATCGACGCCATGATCCCGATCGGCCGTGGCCAGCGCCAGTTGATCATCGGCGACCGCAAGACCGGCAAGACCGCGATCGCCGTCGACACGATCATCAACCAGAAGCAGTTCTGGGACACCGGCGATCCCGAGCAGCAGGTGCGCTGCATCTACGTCGGAATCGGCCAGAAGAACACCACGATCGCCGCGCTCCGGGGAACCCTGGAGGCCGCGGGCGCGATGGCCTACACCACCATCGTCAACGCCCCGGCCTCCGATCCGGCCGGCTACAAGTACGTCGCGCCCTATACCGGCTCGGCCATCGGCCAGCACTGGATGTACCAGGGCAAGCACGTGCTGATCGTCTTCGATGACTTGACCAAGCAGGCCGAGGCGTACCGCGCGATGTCCTTGCTGCTGCGTCGGCCGCCGGGCCGCGAGGCCTACCCGGGCGACGTCTTCTACCTGCACAGCCGTCTTCTGGAGCGCTGCGCGAAGCTGTCCAACGAACTCGGCGGTGGCTCGATGACCGGTCTCCCGGTGATCGAGACCAAGGCCAACGACGTCTCGGCGTACATCCCGACCAACGTCATCTCCATCACCGACGGCCAGATCTTCCTGCAGTCAGACCTGTTCAACGCCAACCAGCGCCCGGCCATCGACGTCGGTGTATCGGTGTCGCGCGTCGGTGGTGCGGCGCAGATCAAGGCCATGAAGAACGTGTCCGGCTCGCTGAAGATCAACCTGGCGCAATATCGCGACATGCAGGCCTTCGCGATGTTCGCCTCCGACCTCGACGCCACCTCGCGACGCCAGCTGGATCGTGGTTCCCGCCTCACCGAGCTGCTCCGCCAGCCGCAGTACACGCCCTACCCGGTGGAGGAGCAGGTCGTCAGCGTGTGGGCCGGCATCAACGGCCAGCTCGATGAAGTGCCGCTCGACGACGTGCTGCGGTTCGAGCAGGAGTTGCTGGAATACCTGCGTCACAACAGCGACGTGCTCGGCAACATCCGCGAGACCAAGAACTTCGACGACGACACCGCCGAGTCGCTCAAGCGGTCCATCTCGGAGTTCAAGAACAGCTTCCAGACCTCGGAGGGCAAGCTGCTGGTCGGCCGCGAGGAGCACAAGCCGCTCGACGAGGAAGCGGTCGAGCAGGAGCAGATCGTCAAGCAGAAGCGATGAGTCGCGGCGACCAGAGCCGTGACCGGGCCCGGTGCGAACCGGGCCGCGTGCGGGCGAGTAGCGGGAGGTAGGTAACACATGGCGGCGTCCCTGAGGGAGCTGCGGCAGCGCCGGAGTTCGGTGACCACGATCAAGAAGGTCACTCGGGCGATGGAACTGATCGCGGCCTCGCGGATCATCAAGGCGCAGCAGCGTGCCCACGCGGCAGCCCCGTACGCTCGCGAGCTCACGCGGGCCGTGTCGGCGGTGGCGTCCTACTCCAACGTCGACCACCCGCTGACCACGGAGTCTCCGGCACCGAAGCGGGCAGCGATGCTGTTGATCACCTCCGACCGTGGCTTGGCCGGTGCGTACTCCTCCTCGGTCATCAAGGAGGGCGAGCAGCTGACTCGGCTGCTTACCGACTCCGGCCGGCAGGTCGTGCCCTACATCTCCGGGCGCAAGGGGGTGGCGTTCTACGCCTTCCGGCAGCGGAAGGTGGCGGCGAGCTGGGAGGGCTTCTCAGAGGCACCGACGTACGCGGAGGCGCGGGACATCGCCGACCGGCTGATCTCGGCGTTCCTCACCCCGACCGAGGAAGGTGGAGTGGACGAGATCCACGTCGTCTTCACCCGGTTCGTCTCGATGCTGACGCAACGGGTCGACGTCATCCGGATGCTCCCGTTGGAGGTCGTCGAAGGTTCGGAGCCGGCGCAATCGGGCGAGCTGCATCCGCTGTACGAGTTCGAGCCTGACGCGGAGACGGTGCTCGACACGCTGCTCCCGCTCTACGTCGCCAGCCGTATCCAGTACTGCCTGCTGCAGTCCGCCGCGTCGGAGCTGGCCAGCCGCCAGCGGGCGATGAAGTCGGCCACCGACAACGCGCAGCAACTCATCGAACGGCTCACCCGCGAGGCCAACCAGGCGCGTCAAGCCGAGATCACGCAGGAGATCAGCGAGATCGTCGGCGGCGCCTCGGCGCTCGCGGAAGCCACGGCCACGGCCGAGTGAGCAGCACCAACTTGATCATCGAAGGTAGCAACGAGACGAGGACACGATGACGGCAACCATCGAAGAGAACACCACCGAGCACCAGTCCGGCGGCGTGGGCCGGGTGGCCCGGGTGATCGGGCCCGTCGTCGACGTCGAGTTCCCGCCCGACGCGATGCCGGATATCTACCACGCACTGCTGGTCGACATCACCGTCAACGGGGTCACCCGGACGATGACCATGGAGGTCGCCCTGCAGGTCGGCGACAACATGGTTCGCGCGATCGCCCTGAAGCCGACCGACGGCATGCAGCGTGGCGCCGAAGTGCGCGACACGGGCGCACCGATCTCGGTTCCGGTCGGCGACATCACCAAGGGCCACGTCTGGAACGTGACCGGCGACGTATTGAACGTCGACCCGTCCTCGATCGAGATCACCGAGCGCTGGCCGATCCACCGCGATCCGCCGAGGTTCGACGAGCTCGAGAGCAAGACCGAGATGCTGCAGACGGGCATCAAGGTGCTCGACCTGCTGACGCCGTACGTGCAGGGCGGCAAGATCGGCCTGTTCGGCGGCGCCGGTGTGGGCAAGACCGTGCTGATCCAAGAGATGATCTACCGCATCGCCCACAACTTCGGCGGAACGTCGGTGTTCGCCGGTGTGGGGGAGCGCACCCGTGAGGGTAACGACCTCATTCACGAGATGGAGGAGGCCGGTGTCTTCGGCGACACCGCCCTGGTGTTCGGCCAGATGGACGAGCCCCCGGGCACCCGCCTGCGGGTGGCACTGTCGGCGCTGACCATGGCGGAGTACTTCCGTGACGTCCAGAACCAGGACGTGCTGTTGTTCATCGACAACATCTTCCGCTTCACCCAGGCCGGATCGGAGGTCTCCACACTGCTCGGCCGGATGCCGTCCGCGGTGGGCGACCAGCCGAACCTGGCCGACGAGATGGGCCAGCTCCAGGAGCGGATCACCTCGACCCGTGGTCACTCGATCACCTCGATGCAGGCGATCTACGTGCCGGCCGACGACTACACCGACCCGGCGCCGGCTACCACGTTCGCCCACCTCGATGCCACCACCGAGCTGTCTCGTGACATCGCCTCGCGTGGTCTGTATCCGGCGGTGGACCCGCTGACCTCGACCTCGCGGATCCTCGACCCGCAGTACATCGGGAAGCAGCACTATGACGTCGCGGTCCGGGTGAAGCAGATCCTGCAGCGCAACAAGGAGCTCCAGGACATCATCGCCATCCTCGGCATCGACGAGCTGTCCGAAGAGGACAAGATCATGGTCAACCGGGCCCGGCGGATCCAGCAGTTCTTGTCCCAGAACACGTACATGGCGACGAAGTTCACCAACATCCCCGGCTCGACGGTGCCGCTGGCCGAGACCATCGAGGCGTTCCAGATGATCTGCAACGGCGACGTGGACCACATCGCCGAGCAGGCGTTCTTCAACGTGGGTGGCATGGAGGACGTGGAGCGCCGCTGGGCCGAGCTCCAGAAGGAAGGCTGAGCCCGATGGCAGATCCGATGGACGTCCAGGTGGTGTCCGCGGAGCGCGTCGTGTGGTCCGGG
>DASTGF010000034.1:0-2483 GCA_035719255.1 Microlunatus sp.
TGACACCGCAACGAAGCGCAGTCCGTCCGAGCCCAGCCACCCGCAGGCACACTGACTCAGTACTGGGCAGCTCGGGACGTCGATGGTTCAGTTGAGCGAGACCGATTGCCCCCTGCGCGGGATCCCGTAGCGGTCGCGGACATGTTCCATCCCATCGTCCTTAGTGATTGCTCCGCTCACAGCCCGTTCGTCTCAAGGCTCAACAGTCCCCGCGCCGGTGCGGGGTCGAGAAGTTGCCGGATCGCCTGGAGCCCGTCGGGGTTCACCCAGTACCAGGTCAGCCGGCCATCGCGCTCCCGCTCAAGAAACCCCGCCTCGAACAGGGCGCCCAGGTGGTGGGTCACGGTGGGCTGGGTCAGCCCGACCTGCCGAGCGAGGGTCGCCGTCGTGGCCCGGCCGCCATCGGCGGAGCGAATCAGGCTCAGCAACCGCAACCGCACCGGATCGGCCAGCACCTTCAAAGCCCCCGCCAGCACCAGGGCATCCCCCGGCTCCAGCGGTGCCTGAAGCACCGGCGAACAGCACAACTCGCCCACCAGCAGGAGCCGCCGCGACACCTCTTGAGAACTCATAGACACATGTCTATCATATAGATGAATATCGATCAATCGATGACCCACCTACAAATCCGGAGCTCAAGGTGATCGACTACCTCACCAACCTCGCCATCACCGTCGCCGGCGACGTGTGGACGACGCTCGTTCACAACTGGCCCTACCTGCTCGCAAGTGTCCTGGTCGCCTCGATCGTGCAGGTCTACATCAACCAGGATCGGCTCGCGGCCCGGCTCCGCCGACGCAGTTGGGCCGCAATCCTCGGGGCAGTCGCCCTCGGAGCGCTCACCCCGTTCTGCTCGTGCGGAACCACAGCCATCGTCCTCGGCGCCATGGCCTCCTCGGTCCCATGGGCTCCCATCGTCGCGTTCATGGCCTCCTCACCCCTCACCAGCCCCGAAGAGTACGTACTGTCCGTCGGGCTCTTCGGACCCGCGTTCGCCTCCACTTTCTTCCTCGCCGCGATCGCCGTCGGTCTGCTCGGCGGCGTTGCCGCGTGGTGGCTCGAACGTCGCGGCCTGCTCAAGGGGCAAGCCCGCATGGCCGCACCCGCCCCAGTGCCCGGCTGTGGCACCACCTGCGACACGGGCCCGGCACCCGATGTCGCGACGCAAACCTCACACGGAACCGGACTCCTCACGATCGTCGACACAGCCACGACCACCGCGAAGGTCACGCAATCCTCGAGGTTGCGCCACCTTGGCGCAGCCCTGCTCACCAACACCCGCAAGCTGGCGTTCTACTTCCTCGCCTTCGCCACGCTCGGCTACCTCGTCATCCGCATCCTGCCCACCGGGCTGATCACCGACTGGCTCGGCACCGGCAACCCGGTCTGGTCCGTGCCACTCGCTGCCGTCCTCGGGATCCCGGTCTACCTCAACACCGACGCGTCCCTCCCGCTGGTCGCGAGCCTCCTCCATGGAGGCATGGCACCGGGCGCCGGCATCGCCTTCCTCATCACCGGCGCCGGAACCAGCGTCGGCGCGATCAGCGGCATGCTCGTCATCGCGCGCTGGCGCATCGTCGCCCTCGTCATCGGCACCCTGCTCGTCGTGGCCATCGCCACCGGCTGGCTCGCCGGGCTCTGGCTCTCGTGACCGGAGCGGCATGCCGGTAGGCAGTTGAGTCCGGAAGGTCGGCCTGCGGCGGCGTGCTCGGCCCGATCCGATCTTGAGGAGCCGGCTCCCGTGCGGGTTGGACGTGCACAGCCACTGCGCCGGAGTCGGTGGCGGGGTTGCAGACCATGTCCATCAGCACCCGTCGGCCGTTGTCGTGGATCGCTGTGACCACGGTGCAAATTCAGGGTGCGGGCCCCCGTCCGGCCGGGTCGAGCACGTCCCATCAGGGGCAGCGCAGCCGGCCGCAGACGCAGTAAAGCCGTCCTTGCTCAAGTAGGGTTGCCATGAGCGTCTGCAGCCAGGTGGGTCTCGTCGTCGACGACCATGATCCGGGAGCCCGCAGTTCGGAGGCGATCTGCATGTTTCCAGCGTTGGTGAGTTCGGTGAGAATGTGATGACAACTCCGCGGCTCTCACCGAGCTGTCCTCGTTCTTGCCTCGTTCTCCTATCATCGTTGGACATCTCGGAAGGCATGCTCAGCAGCCCTCGCGCCGAGGTCGGGTCACGGTGAAGCGACGCACCGTCATCGTCAACTCCGTTCTCGGCGTCGCGCTCCTTGCGGTCGGGGTGACCGCGGCGATCGCGGTCACCGGTGGTGGCGGCCGGCCCGTCCCCACCGGAACCACGGTGCCTGTCCAGCGGGGAACGGTGACCGCGACCGTCACGGCGACCGGGAACGTGGAGGCGGGCTCGACGGTCTTCGTGACCTCGCCCGGCTCGGGCAAGGTCACCGAGATCGACGTTGAGGCGGGACAGCAGGTCGACCAGGGCGACAAGCTGTTTTCGATCGACGACACCACGGAGAAGCAGA
>DASTGF010000035.1:0-26554 GCA_035719255.1 Microlunatus sp.
GGGACGAGACGCGGTTGCTGCTGGATCTCGTTGGCCCGTAGCCCGCGGTCCCGCCGGGACGAGCCGACCGTTCAGGCCTGAGGCCCCGGGCCCGCGTCGGGTTCGCCGTCGGATGATCCGCTCGCCGGGCCGCCCGCGGACTCGTCGAGCAGCTTGGCCAGTGCGGCGTCGAAGTCATCGTCCGACCCTTCCTCCGCCGCCTGTCGCGCGACGAAGCCCAGCGGGTCGTCCAGATCGGCCGTCGTCGGCACGAGATCTGGGTGGGACCAGATGTGGTCGCGGCCCTCCGCGCCGTTGGCATCTCGGACCGCCGCCCAGAGATTCGCCGCGTCGCGCATCCGCCGCGGGCGCAGTTCGAGCCCGACGAGGGTGGCGAAGGTCGCCTCGGCCGGACCACCGGTCGCACGGGCGCGCCGGACGGTCTCCGCCAGTGCCGCTGCCGCGGGCATCCAGGGCGCGCTGGCCTGGGTGACCACGTCGTCGACCCAGCCCTCGACAAGGGCGAGCATGGTCTCCAGCCGACCCAGGGCCGCCAGCTGAGCGGGTGACTTCTGCGGCTCGAACAGGCCGCCCTGGAGCTTCTCCCCGAGCTCTTCGAGGTTGTTGGGATCGAGCTGGCCCACCGCTTCTTCCAGGGCGCTGGTGTCGATGGTGATGCCCCGGGCGTATTCCTCGACCAGGGTGAGCATCAGTTCACGCAGCCATCCGGCGTGGGCGAACAGTCGCTGCCGGGCACACTCGCGCAGCGCGAGATACAGCGTGACGTCGGTGTCGGGCTGATCCAGTCCCTCACCGAACGCGGCGATGTTGGTCGGGAGCAAGGCGACGTGGCCGGGCTCGTTCAGCGGCAGACCGATGTCGGTCGCCCCCACGACCTCGGTGGCGAGCTTGCCCAAGCCCTGACCGAGCTGGAACCCGAACATCGTCGCGCCCGAACTGCGGAGCATCGGCCGGAGCATCTGCTCCAAGCCGGCCATCCCGGCCATCTGGGCGGCCTCGTCGCTGCCCGAGGCGAGCGCCCCTTCCATCGCGTCGGCGATCGAGGACGCCACCGGCTCGACCAGCCGGCGCCAGACCGGCATCGTCTTCTCCACCCACTCCGCGCGGCTCCAGGCCCGCACTCCGGCGCTGACGCGCGGCAGGCTGGTGACGGCGTCCAGCCACACCTCCGCAAGAGAAACGGCCTCGCCGAGCGATCGCTGCTGGGCCGCCGTGGGCGTGGGGTCGGCGCCGAGTGAGGCGACCGTCTTGCGCGCGGTGTCCCGGGTCAGCTCCCAGTTCACCCCGGACGTGGCCGCTGCGGGATCGGACAGGCCGCGACCGAAGAAACCCGAGCCCGTACCCGTGGTCCCGGGCATCGCCATCCCGGGGAACATGGTCGAGAAGGTCGACTGCAGCTGCTGCATGAAGGCGTTCATGTCGCTCGGGCTGCCGGCGCCCAGGGACCGGAACAGCGCCTCGAGTGGGTTCGCCGGCTGACCCTGACCGGCGGGTTCCTGCGGACCGGAGGATTCGCCGCCGGAGTTGTCGGGTTCCTCGGGCTCGCCGTGGGGTTCGAGGGGCCGTTCGTCGGCCATGGGAGTCTCCTCGGAGCTGGTGGTCGGGCAGGGCACGCGCTGGTCGTGCGGTCGGCGACCGTGCCTGGACAGTCCACCGTACGCGCGCCGCATGTGTCTATGCACCATGATCGCTATGAGCGCAATGTGAGCAGTCCGACACCGCCGCCGTCCCGCCTTCGGCTCACTCAATCCTTCCGCGGATCCTGCTCCCCGAGTGGATCTGCTGTCCTTCCGCGGATCCTGCTCCCCGCCCGCGGATCTGCGGCCCACCGATCCTCGCGGCCGGAGCGAGGGCGCGGTGCGGGAGCGGACTGCGGTGCCCGCGCCCGATGCGGAACAGCCGGCCGATTGGCCCGCTCGGCTAGGGTCGGAGCATGTCGAGCAGCGGCGCCGCGTCGTCCGTCCCGCCGGAGCGGCACGGCGAGAGTAACGCGGTTCCGAGGACGTACGCGGCCGTGGTCGACACCCCGTTGAGCGTGGACGCGCTGCTGGCCCGGGTCAGCGGGCCGCGGGTCGGCGGCGTCGGGCTGTTCGTCGGCATGATCCGCGATCGCGACTCCGACGCCGACGTGACCTCGCTGGACTACAGCGCCCATCCGAGTGCGGAACAGCTGCTGCGTGCCACGGCCGAACGGGTCGCCCGCGCCTACGACGTGCTGGCGGTCGCGGTGGAGCACCGGATCGGACATCTCGCGATCGGTGATCTCGCCGTCGTGGTCGCGGTCGGCGCGGTCCACCGGGCGGCCGCCCTGGAAGCGTGCCGGCGGCTGATCGACGATCTCAAGGCCGAGGTGCCGATCTGGAAAGAACAGCACTTCGTCGACGGGTCCAGCAGCTGGGTCGGTCTGGGGTGATCCGCTAGATGACCCGGCAGACCTGGACGGCCCTGGTGTCGGCTCTGACGTTCGTGGCCCTCGCCGCGTTGCTCGCCGTCGTCGGTGTTCCCTACGTCGCCTGGAGTCCCGGCGGCACCCACAACACGCTCGGCGACGTACCGGTGAAGGCCGGGGAGCCGGGTCATGGTCAGCCGATGATCCAGATCAGCGGCACACCGACCTATCCCACCACCGGGGAGCTCGATCTGACCACCGTGTCGGTGACCAGCGCGGCCTCGCGCCTGAGCCTGCCGGAGGCACTGGCCGCGTACTGGCTGCCCGACCGCGACACGCTCCCGCGCGACTCGGTCTATCCGCCGGGTACCAGCGCCGACGACGCTCAGCAACGCGAGAGCCAGTTGATGACCGGCTCGCAGGACAACGCGATCGTGGCCGCCCTGCGGGAGGCCGGCCAGCCGGTGATCGAGCGCCCGATGATCACCGCGGTCACCATCGGCGCCCCGGCCTACGGCAAGCTCGAGCCCGGCGACCTGATCTTGTCGATCGGCGACACGACGATCAAGAAGGTCGACGACGTCGGGACCGCGATCCGGTCGTACGCGGTCGGTGACCCGGTGCGGTTCGTCGTGTCGCGGCAGGGGCAGGGCAAGACCATCGTGGTCAACACGGCCGCGTCCGGCGGCCAGTCCGGGGTGCCTGTCGTCGGTATCACCGTCGGCACCGGCTACAGCTACGAGCCCGACATCTCCTTCGACCTCGGCGAGCAGATCGGCGGTCCGAGCGCAGGCCTGGTGTTCGCCCTGGCCATCTATGACAAGATCACCCCGGGGCCGCTGCTGGACGGCCGGCATGTGGCGGCCACCGGCTCGATCACCGCGACCGGGACCGTGGGCCCGATCGGCGGCATCCAGCAGAAGATCGCCGGAGCCCAACGAGCCGGGGCCAGCGTCTTCCTGGTGCCGATCGACAACTGCAAGGACCTGGCCGGGATCGACACCCAGCTGTCCCTGGTCAAGGTGGAGACGCTGGACTCGGCGGTGACCGCCCTTGGCCAGATCGGCGCCCTGGGTCCGCAAGCCCCCGGCCTGCCGCGCTGCTGACCGGCACACGTCCCGTCCGGACCCCGCCGTCCAGACCCATCCGTCCATGCGATGCCCACCCCCGAGCCACCGGAGCAGCCCGTGTCGTCCGAGATCCCGCCACCGCCCGAGCGTCCTGCCGCGGCGGAACCGTCTCCGGATGCCCTGATCGCCGCCCTGCTGGAGATCGAGCGGCACATCGACGGCTCCGGTTGGGACCAGCCGCCGCGGCTGTTCGCCCTGGTCTCCACCCAGCGGCTGCTCGCCGCCGAGCCCGGCCTGGCCGACCGGCTGGGACCGCCCGGTTCCACCGGATCCGCCGCGCCCGCGGACTCCGCCGCCGATTCCGAGCCCGATCCCGACGAGGACGACCGCCTGACCGCGGTCGAGCAGGAGCACTTCGTCCCCACCGATGACCTGGTCGGCGATCTCGGCAGCCTGTCGTGGCCGCCGACCGTGGACGGGTGTGCGGTCGCCGTCGAGCGGCTGTTCCTGCCGGCCGGGACCGAGATCGAGCTGCCGGACGATCCGGCCGCCGCGGCCGAGGCGGTCGCCGCCCACCCGCAGCGCCAGGAGGTGCGCGTGGTGGTCGGCGTCGACCGGCGGGGCAGCCGGCACGGGGTGGCCCGGGTGCGCAGCCAGCCGAACGAGCTGCTCGGGGCCACCGAGCTCGTTCCGGGCCTCGCCGAGATGCTGGCGCATACCCTTGCTTGAACCGAAACCACCTGCCCTGCTGGTTCGTTCGTCAGAATGACCCGTGCCGGTCCTGTGCAGGTCGTACGAGTGCAGTTCGTGTGAGTTCGTCTCGCATCCTTCTTCGAGGAGTTACCCCAGGTGAGCAGCCTTCGCATGACGCGTCGCCCGCGCGGCGCGATCTTGCCGACTCTCGTCATCGCCGCCGTCATCGTCGTCGCCTTCGCCATCTTCACCAACATCTGGACCGACCGGCTGTGGTACAGCTCGTTCGACTTCGGGTCGGTGTTCAACAAGCTGCTGCTCACCCGGATCGGGCTGTTCGTGGCCTTCGGACTGATCATGGCCACCCTGATCGCGGCCAACGCCGCTATCGCGTACCGGATGCGCCCGAAGTTCAGCGCCGGCCCGAGCAGCGCTCTGCTGCAGCGGTCCCGCGACGTGCTGGACACCCGGTTCGCCATCATCGTCGGTGCCGCGTCGGTGGTCGTCGGCCTGTTCGCCGGTGGTGCCGCGGCCGGTGAGGTGTCGACCTATCTGGCGTGGCGCAATGCCACACCGTTCGGCACGACCGACCCGCAGTTCGGGATCGACATCGGCTTCTTCGTCTTCTCCTACCCGTGGTGGCGCTTCGTCATCTCGTTCGCCTTCGCCGGCTTCGTGCTGAGCGCGATCGCGGCCGCCGCCGTGCACTACGTCACCGGAGCGATCCGGTTCTCCGGCCGTCGCGGCGCCACCCGGGCCGCCCAGGCACATCTGTCGATCCTGGTCGGGCTGGCCGTGCTCACCAAGGGCGCGAGCTACTGGTTCGACCGCTACGGCCTGGAGATCAGCAACACCCCGCTGCTGACCGGCATCAACTACACCGCCGACCGGGCCACGGTCACCGCCAAGCTGATCCTCACCGTGATCGCGGTGCTGTGCGCGTTGCTGTTCTTCGCCAATGCGGTCCTGCAGCGCTGGATCATCCCGACCATCGGCCTCACCTTGATGGTGCTGTCGGCGATCGTGCTCGGCATCGTCTACCCCGGTGCCGTGCAGTACTTCAGTGTTCGTCCCGACGAGCCGGACAAGGAACGGCCCTACATCCAGCGCAACATCGACGCGACCCGCGTCGCCTACGGGGTGAGCAACGCCCAGATGACCGACTACTCGGCCAAGACCACCGCGGCCGCGGGACAGCTCAGGGCCGACGCGGAGGCAGTTCCGGGCATCCGGCTGATGGACCCCAACGTCATCGCCCCGGCCTTCGAGCAGTTGCAGCAGGTGCGCGGCTACTACTCCTTCCCCAAGACCCTCGACATCGACCGCTACACCATCGACGGGGCCGAGACCGACGCCGTGGTCGCGGTCCGCGAGATGGACCTGTCCGGTCTCGGCCCGGAGAGCCAGAACTGGAACAACCTCAAGACCGTCTACACCCACGGCTACGGCTTGGTCGCCGCGTACGGCAACCGGAGCCAGTCCGGCGGGCAGCCCGACTGGATCGCGCAGGAGATCCCGCCCACCGGCAAGCTGACCGAGCACGAGCCCCGGATCTACTTCGGCGAGCTGATGGGCCAGCAGCCCAACGAGTACTCGATCGTCGGCGCGCCGGCCGGCGCCGCGCCGATCGAGCTCGACACTCCCG
Organism: Microlunatus sp.; assembly: GCA_035719255.1. Taxonomy (GTDB): domain Bacteria; phylum Actinomycetota; class Actinomycetes; order Propionibacteriales; family Propionibacteriaceae; genus Microlunatus. The sequence goes on from DASTGF010000035.1 coordinate 5,798, forward strand.
GTGGCGGGGACGCGGGCAACCCGAAGACCTACACCTACACCGGCACCGGGGGGGTGCCGATCGGCAGCTGGTGGCACCGGCTGCTCTACGCGGCGAAGTTCGCCGATGTCAACATCTTGCTGTCGGACCGGGTGAACGAGGCGTCGAAGATCATCTACGACCGCACCCCGCGGATCCGGGTGGAAAAGGCCGCACCGTGGCTGACCGCCGACGGTGACGCCTACCCGGCGGTCGTCGACGGCCGGGTCAAGTGGATCGTCGACGGCTACACGACGTCGAACTCCTACCCCTACAGCCAGCGGGTCGCGCTCAACCAGGTCACCCAGGACTCCCAGACCCAGGTGGGCGGGACCGTGGTGGCTCAGCCGGACACCAACATCAACTACATCCGCAACTCGGTGAAGGCGGTCGTCGACGCGTACGACGGAACGGTCACCTTGTACGCCTGGGACGCCCAGGACCCGGTGTTGCAGACGTGGGAGAAGGCCTTCCCGGGCGTGGTCCAGCCGAAGTCGGCGATCTCGCCTGAGCTGATGTCGCATCTGCGCTACCCGCAGGACCTGTTCAAGGTGCAGCGCCAGGTGCTGGCCCGCTACCACATGACCGACCCGTACAACTGGTACCTGCAATCGGGCCTGTGGGAGATCCCGAACGATCCGGTCGGCGGTGCCGGCAGCACCGTCAAGGAGCAGCCGTACTACCTGTCCATCAAGTGGCCCGGGGACTCCGGAGCGAACTTCTCCCTGACCACGGCGTACGTGCCCAAGGGCCGGTCCAACCTCGCCGCGTACATGGCGGTCAACGCGGACGCGTCCAGCCAGCAGTACGGTCAGATCCGGATTCTCAAGATGTCCGACACCACCCAGATCGACGGCCCCGGACAGACGGCGAACGCGTTCAACACCAACCCGACGGTGGCCGAGGAGCTCAGGCCGTTCCTCAACCAGGGGGCGGCGAGCGCCCAGTTCGGCAATCTGCTCACCCTGCCGGTCGGCGGCGGCCTGCTCTACGTCCAGCCGGTCTACACCCAGCGGCCGGGCACCACGGGCTCCTATCCGGCGTTGCAGTTCGTCCTGGTGCGGTTCGGCCAGGAGGTCGGCATCGGCGCGACGCTGCAACAGGCGCTGAACCAGGTCTTCAAGGGCGACGCGGGCGCGACCACCGGCGAAGGGGGCACCGGAACCGGCAACGGCGGTGGTGACGGTGGGTCCGGCACGGTCAACAACAAGGCGGCGGTGAAGGCCCTCGCCGAGGCGCAGACCGCGTTCCAGAACGCCGACAAGGCGTTACGCGAGGGCGATCTGGCGATGTACGCCACCCAGATCAAGGCCGCGCAGCAGGCGGTGCAGAGGCTCAAGGCGGCGATGGGTCGCTGACGTAGGCTCGCGTCCATGCAGTGCCCCGTGGACCAGACCGTGCTCCAGATGACCGAGCGCGGTGGCGTCGAGATCGACTACTGCCCGACCTGTCGTGGGGTGTGGCTGGACCGCGGGGAGCTGGACAAGATCTTGGACCGGGCGGCCGCGGTGGCGCCCGTGCACGCCCGTCCGGAGGCGGCCAGCTACCCGGTCTACGACCCGCGCAACACCGGTCACGATCCGCGGTTCCAGGGTTATGACCCGCAGTATCGCAAGAAGAAGAAGCGGTCCTTCCTGGACGACTTCTTCGACTGAGCGCGGTCGCCGGGGATCAATCCCCGACGGAACGCACCTCGAGGTCGCCGAAGCCGGCCGCCCGGAGCGGCTCGGCGAGCTTCTCCGCATCGCCGACGACGACCAGGGTGAGATCGTCGAGATGGACCAGCTCCTCGTAGGCGATGGTCGCGGTCTCCGGTGTGACCGCGGCGACGGCCGCGAGATTGCGGTCGACCCAGTCGTCTCCGAGCTCGTTGAGCACCTGGCTGGCTGCCTGGTCGGCGACCCCGTCGGCTGTCGCGTAGCGCAGTGGTGACACCCCGACGAAGTAGGTGATCGCATCGGTCACCTCGGCGGCGGTGATGGGCGTGCCCGACAGGTCGAGCAGCTCGCGGGCGGTGACGAGTGCATCGGCCACCACCTCGGTCCGGAACGAGCCCTGGAGGGCGTACGTCCCGCCGGCGCGTAGCGGTGAGAAGCCGAAGCGGACGCCGTAGGTGTAGCCCTTCTCCTCCCTGAGCACCGCGTTCAGCCGAGACAGGAAGGCTCCACCCATCGCGTAGGAGGCCACCGAGATAGCCGCCCACTGCGGGGAGCTGCGGTCCACCCCGAAGCCGCCGAGCCGGACGTCGGCCTGGACCGACCCCGGGCGGTCGACGAGCACCGAGCGGCGCAGCGCGGCGGCGGGTTCCTCGCGCCGGCCGGCCAGCTGACCGGTGACCTGCCAGCCCCCGAATGCACGCTCCACCAGCTCGCCGACGTCGGCCCCGCGGAAGTCGCCGGCCAGCACCACTGTCGCGTCCCGCGGGCCGAACCGGCCGGCGTGGAACGACCGCGCGTGATCGGGGGTGATCTCGGCCACCGTTTCCGGCTCGCCCGCGGTCATCCGCGAGGCGCGGGAGGCCGGGTCGAAGACGGCCTCGCGGAAGGCCATCGAGGCCAGGTGCGACGCATTGGCCTTGGCCTGCTCGATCTCGGCCAGCCGCAGCTGCACGTGCCGAGTGACGTCGGCGTCGGCCAACGCCGGCGCGATGATCGCCTCCGCGAACAGGGGCAGCGCGGCGGCGAGCCGGCTGGCCGGGACATCGAGCACCGTCTGGATGCCCGCAAGGCTGACGTCGACGCCGAATCCGGCGCCCTCCGTCTCCAGGAGCTCGGCGAACTCCTCGCCGGGGTGGGCTTCGGTGCCCTCGTCGAGGGTCCGGGCGGTGATCGTGGCGACCCCCTCGTGACCGCGGTCCTCGTTCTCCAGACCGACCGGAAGCACGAAATGGGCCGACACCACGTGCTGGCCGGGAAGATCGTGCACCACCAGCGCCAGACCGTTGCTGGTCGTACTGCGGAGCGGGGTCGGAAAGGACCAGGCGGCGGGCGGCGCGACCACCGGGCGGGCCGGGAACGAACTCACGCAGACACCTCCGTGTCGACGGGAGCCGATCCCCGGGTGCGGCGGTAGTACAAGGTCGCCCGGTGCTCGGGACCGAACCAGGTTGCGCTCGCGGCCCGGATGGCGTCGGCGTCGATCGCGTCCACCTCGGTGACCCGGCTGTTCACCAGGCCCGGATCACCGAGCAGGGTGGCGAACTCGCCGAATGCATCGGCCCGCGAGTCGATCCGGGCCAGCTCGTGCAGCCAGGACCGTTCGAACTGCGCCTTGGCCCGGCGGAGCTCGAGCTCGGTCGGCCCGTCGGCGCTCAGGGCGGTGATCTGGTCGATCAACTCGGCCCGCAGCCGGTCGAGGCTGACGCCGTCCCGGGCGCGGGCGTACGCGAAGCCGAACGAGTTGCCGCCGATCAGTCCCATGGTTGAGGCCGAGGCGCTCTCGGCCAGCTGGAGGTTGCGGACCAGGTGCTTGTGCAGCCGGCTGGTCTGTCCGTGGCCGAGCACGCTGAACGTGAGGTCGAGGGCATCGAACTCCGGCGTGCCGCGGCGCGGGAGGCGCCAGGTGAGATAGACGGCGTCCGACGGGACCTCGGCGACAATCTCGGCTTCCGGTGCTTCGGTCAGCGGCGGGAGGGCATCGTCCGGCGGAGCCGGCGGCAGCGGCTTGGTGGCAAGGTGCCCGAAGTAGGTCTCCGCCTTCGCGAACGCGGTTGCCGGATCGACGTCACCGGCAATCGTCAGCACGGCGTTGTTCGGTACGTAGAAGGTCGAGAAGAAAGCCCGGACGTCGGCCAGGGTCGCCGCGTCGAGATCGGCCATCGAACCGATGGTGGTGTGGCCATAGGGATGGTCCGCGGGAAAGGTCAGGGCGACCAGGCGCTCCATCGCGTCGCCGTACGGCACGTTGTCGTAGCGCTGCCGCTTCTCCTCCTTGACCACCTCCCGCTGGTTGTCCAGGTTCTGCTGGGTCAGGGCGTCCAGCAGCGTGCCGAGCCGGTCGGCCTCCAACCACAGCGCCAGATCCAGGCCGCCGGCCGGAAGGGTCTCGAAGTAGTTGGTCCGGTCGAACCAGGTGGTGGCGTTCACCGACGCGCCGGCCGCCTGCATGAGGGCGATGTGCTGTCCGGATCCGACATGGGCCGATCCTTGGAACATCACGTGCTCGAACAGATGCGCGAAACCGGTGCGGCCCGGCTCCCCGCCGGTACCGACCTGCTCGTGGCGGGATCCCACGTCGTACCAGAGGTTGACCGCGACCGACGGCGAGCCGTGGTCCGGGCTCGCGATCACCCGCAGCCCGTTGTCCAACGTGTGTTCGACGATGGGGTAGTCCAGGTCCGTCGGCGCGGCGGTCATGCGCCCCATCTCAGCACATGATCGCCACGTTCGCCCGGCGTGCTCGACCCGCACGGGTACGGTCGAGGATGTGCTGCTCGCCGAGGAACTGCTGCTGCTGATGGTCGACGACGCCAGTGGTCGCAAGACCCTCGGCGCGGAGAGTCTCGAGCCGGCGCTCGGCGCGGCGATGGTGGTCGACCTGGTGCTGCGGGAACGGGTCGGGATCGCCCCGGCCGAGGCCGGTGCTTCGGCCCGCGGACGGATCCGGGTGGCCGACGCCTCGCCGACCGACGACCCGGAGCTCGATGCCCTGCTGGCCGAGCTGCAGCGGCGTGACGGGCGGACGATCAAGGATCTGATCAGCCCGATGAGCGGCAAGCGGATCACCAAGGGCCTGACCGACCGCCTGCTGGCTCGCCTGGTCGCGGCCGGCGTCGTGCAGCTGCAGGAGAACAAGGTCCTCGGCCTGTTCCCGACCCGGCGGTTCCCGACCCGCGACCCCGAGCCGGAAGAGCTGATCCGCCGCCGGCTCCAGTCCGCGCTGGTCGGCGGTGAGGCCCCGAGCGAGCGCACGGCCGCGCTGATCGCCCTGCTCGACGCCACCAACCGGGTGACCGCGGTGGTCACCACCGACGACCGGCGCGCCCTGCGCGCCCGCGCCAAACAGATCGCCCGGGGTGACTGGGCCGCCAAGGCGGTCAAGGACGCCATCGACGAGACCTATGCGGTGATCGCGTCGGTCGCGGCCACCACCGGCGCCACCAGCGCCGGCTGATCGCTCGCCGGAGCTGCTGATCCCCGCTTTTCGGCCTTGCCGGAAAACGTGAACGTACGGCAGCGACACGCCGGAGGCACCCGTCGTTCGCGCCCACTTCGTGTGCCGCCTGCGCGTCCACCGCCGCCAGTGTCGCCGAACAGGACCGGCCGTCAGGGGATGAGGCCGGCGGCTCGGGCCGGTTCCGCGTACGCGGCTGCCAGGGTTTCGACGGTGTCGTGCGCATTCAGACCGCTCGGGTTGGGCACCACCCAGACGCGAGCGCCGCCGAAGGGCATGGGCTGCTCACCCGTGGTCGCCCGGGGGCGGCCGAAGGCGGTCCGGTACGCCGTCACGCCGAGCACCGCGACCACCGGTGGGCGATGCCGGGCGACGAAGGCGGCCAGCTCGTCGCGACCCGCCTGCAGCTCCGGGCGGGATAGCTCGTCGGCGCGTGCGGTGGCCCGGTGGACCAGATTGGTGATCCCGATGCCGCGGCTGCGGAAGTAGTCCCGGTCCGCCTCCGACATGCCCCTCGAGGGGTCGATGTCGCGGTCGATGATCCCGGCCCGCCGCATCGCCGGATAGAAGCGATTGCCCGGTCGCGCGAAATGCGTCTGGACCGCCGCGGTCCACAACCCCGGGTTGATGCCCACGAAGAGCAGCCTCGGGTTCGGCCCCACCAGATCGGGCACCGTCGCGTCGCGGTACGACTCCAGCTGCGCCCGGGTGAATCCCACCGGCCGACCCTATCCGTCGCCTACACGTCCACCCCGCCCCCGCGGAGTGTGCGGGAACGACGCGTGTCCTCGGCGTGTCGCTGTCGTTCCTGCACACTCGCGAGAAGGTCTCGCCCGTGCGGAGCGCGCGCTGCTACGCTCGGCGCGACGTTCGGGGGAGGGTCGAGAACGCACCGGACGGCGGAATCGTGAAGCTCACGAGAGAACAGTGGGACCTGGGTCATCTGCATGATCACCTGCAGGCGGCAGCGGAGCTAGAGGCGTGGACCATTCCGTACTACCTGTCGGCCATGTTCTCCGTGGTCGACAGGTCCAGCGACGCCTACCAGCTGATCCAGTCGGTGGTCAACCAGGAGATGCTCCATCTCCAGCTGGTCTCCAACGTCGCCAACGCGTACGGCCTCAGCCCGGTCCTCTCCCCGGCCGCCTTCGTGTACGCCGACACCGTCCCGCACCTGGACTTCTCGCTCGACCCGGACAACCCGACGCAACAGTTCAGCCCCTATAGCCCACGGATCGGGCCGCTGGACGAGTCCCGGATCAACACCATGTGTCTGATCGAATACCCCGATTGGGACACCGGCGGGTACCCGGACTACCACGACGACATCACCGAGTACGGCAGCATCGGCGCGTTCTACGACGCCCTCGAGTACGGCGGCCGCCAGCTGGCGTCCGACCTGGCCGGCGGGGTCGCGCAGGTCGACCTGTTCTCGGCGTTCTATCGCGATCTGCCCACCATGACGGTGCACGGTTCCGGCACCGAGGCGTGGCCGCAGGTCCAGCTGCTGATCGACCTGATTCGCGACCAGGGCGAGGCAGCCAAGGCCGCCGACGCCATCGCCCCGCCCAATCGCAACACGGCGGACGACCCGGAGGCCGACCGGTCTCACTACGAGAAGTTCGTCCAGATCCGCAGCACCGCGCTGCCGGCGACCTACCCGGTCAAGGACCCGGCGGACTACGACGACCGTGACCACAAGCTCGCCGCCGTGCTGCGCGACGACTTCGCCCGGTTCACCCAAGCGGTGACGCAACTCTGCGCGGGGCGCCGGCCGCCCGACTTCGAGATCCTCATGGTCGCCCTCGGCGGCGACATCCTGTCCTGCTGGAAGGCTGGCGTCACCCCGCAGTTCAGCTGAACCCAGATCCCGTCCAGCACGCCCACGAGGAGCCCCGATGCCGACCCCGTCCCGCACGAGCACGGTGTTCCGGCTGCACCCGACGATCAACTTCGCCCGGGTCGGCACCAGCGACGACTTCTATCTCTCGCCCGACACCAGTGCCGGTCTCCCGGTCGACGGTCGCGAGGACCTGCTCGGCGGGTTGCCCATCCGGCGCGGCACCGAGGACGAGCCGATCGGCAGCGACGACCTGCGCGACGAGCACGGGCACCTGCTCCGCCAGGCGGCCCGATTCCGGATCTTCGCCTACGGCGTCGAGCTGCCCGATCGCTATCCGTCCGGCGGCGGGACCGAGGTCGTGCCGGGGACCCGGTTGGCCGACGGACGCGAGGTCGCCGACATCATCTGGACCGTGCATGTGGCCAACAAGAAGGCCAACGCGTACGACGTGGTGCCGTCGCAGGGTCTGCAGGCCTACGCCGGCGGCAAGGTGCCGGGACTCCGCAATCCCAGCCTGTACGGGACCGTCGACACCCCGCAACGCCTCCAGCAGCTGATGATCGACCCCGGCCCGCGGGCGATCGGTTCGGTCGCCGGCGGGACGGTCGGCATCGACCTCGCCACCACGCCCAGCTACTCCGACGGTCGGGGCGGCATCGCCGAGCAACCCGCGTACCCGGTGGCGTTCCCCTGCACGATCTACGGCCAGCTGTTCCAGCCGAGCGGGCCGCTGGACTCCCTCGGTGAGCTGCGGACCGACGAACGGGGTCGGTTGCTCGTGCTCGCCGGTCACGGCCGGACGGCCGCGATCTATGACGAGTACGGCGACCCGATGCCGCTGACAGGGGACCTGAACAACGACGGGTGGTTCGACGACGCCGCCGACGGGCCGGTCTCGGCGACCATCGTCTTCACCGACAACACCACCGTGGAGGCGTTCGGGGCCTGGGTGGTGTGCGGCGATCCGGCGTACGCGCCGCAGATCCGCAACGTCGTCTCGGTCTGGGACGACGTGTACGACGCCTGGGTCCGCGGGCTCGATCTGCAGCCGGAGATCTGCCGCGGCGGCGAGTTCCAGCCCGACTACCGCCCGTCGTTCGCCGCCGACATCCACCCGGTGTTCCGCGCCGCGTCACTCCAGCGCTGGACGGCGAACCTGCCCGAGCTCGCGGTGCGGGCGCACGACGCGGTAGGGGCCATCGCGGCTGCGGACGATCCCGACCGGACGATCATGTCCGGCCTCGCGTACGTCCGCAATCCCAACGTGGACGGGGAACTGAGCGTGGGCGTTCCGCTGATGCCGCTGTCGCTGGGCGAGGCCGGCACTGACTTCCTCGCCGTCAGCCGGACGCAGTACTTCTTCCTCGAGCAGTGGAGCCGGGGCCATTTCGACCCAGACGGCCCGTGCCGGCTCGGCCCGGGGGAGTACCTCGACATGGCTTCGCTGAGCAACTGCCTGGGCGGCCGCTACGTGCCCGGGATCGAGCTGAGCTATCCGATCCGTCAGCCCGACCTGTACGACACCGACTGGCGCGACACGGGCTGCGGACCGTTCCGCATCCGCCACCAGCCGCTGGACTACGGGGCGGCCAGCCGAGACACCCCGTTCCTCAGCGGTGGTTGGATTCCCCTGCACGACATGACCGACGGGCTCCAGCCCGGTGACCTGTCGAAATTCATGTCCGTGCCGTGGCAGACCGACTACAACTCCTGCTCCATCCACCAACCGAGCATCAACACCTCCGGACGCAACACCGCGATCGGTAACCCCACGACGCTCTACTGGTCCTGGCCCTCTCAGCGCCCCGATGCGGTCTATCCCGCCACGGCGGTGGTCAACGGCGTGCTGCCGGCCCGGGTCTGGTCGATCCGCGGCCCAGGAACGCTGACCAACGATCCGAAGACGGCAGCCACCTTCCAGAAGGCGCTGCAGTCGGTGCAGCAGTGGGACCGGATCGGCGTCGTGCTGCAGGGCTCGGTGATCAGCGGCGGTCGTTATCCCGCCGGCTTCTTCCTGGAGGCCGAGAGCCGGTTGCCGACCGAGGGCCAGTCGGTGAACGTCGTGGCCGAGTGGCCGTTCAACGCCAACCCGCCGGTGGTGCCGCACTGACGTCGCTCGACCCGGTGCCCGACCAGGTAGGGGTGCCCGAGCGGTGCACGGTGCTCGTCGTGGGCGGTGGCGTGGCCGGACTGGCTACGGCCATCGAGGCGCGCAGGCTCGGCCTGGACGTCGTGGTCGCCGAGGCGCGGGACCGGCCCGTCGAACGGTACGGCGAGACCCTCGCGCCCGGTGGTGCGATGCTCGCCGGCCGGCTCGGCCTCGGTGATCTGTCCGCGGACGGTCACCTGGCCTGCCCCGGCACACTCGTCGACTGGGGTCGCACCGTCGCGGGAGGCGCCGATCGGTCGGGTGCGAACGACTTCCTGCTCGACCCGTACGGCCCGTCGTGGCATCTCGATCGGGCGGCCTTCGAGTCCGCGCTCCGGGCCACGGCCGTGGCCTCGGGCGCGATCGTGGTGCCCGGCGTCCGGGGCCGGCTGCATCCCGAGCCGGGCACCCACCACCACCGCCTCCTCCTGCAGTCCACAGCTGGCGAGCGGTCGGTGAGTGCGGACTGGCTCGTCGATGCGAGCGGCCCGTCGGCGTCGATCGCCCGCCGGCTCGGAGCCGTTCGTCGGGTCGGCGATCGGTTGGTGGCGCTGCTCCGGATCGGCCCGGCGGCCCCATCCTCGTCCAGCCCGGGCAGGTCCACTCACCGGACGCTGATCGAGGCAGTGCCCGACGGCTGGTGGTACCTCAGCCGGCTGCCGGCAGACCGGATGGCGGTCGTCCTGGTCACCGACCCGACCTCGGTGCCCGGGCTGGTGTCCGGCGGCTGGTCCGGGTGGGGCCGCGCGCTGGCCGCGACGCGTCTGCTGTCGCCCTGCCTTCCGGAGGACCTGATCGGCGGACCCTTCCCCCAGGCGCAACCGGGGGAGGGCTCGGATGACAACGGGGACGTCCGGTGGCGGGTGCGATCGATCGCCGTCGCGTCGCTGGAGCGCGCGGCGGGCCGCCGCTGGCTGGCGGTGGGCGACGCCGCCGCCGAGCTGGATCCGGTCTGCGGACGCGGTCTGTACGAGGCGCTGCTCGACGCCCGGGACGCGGCGCGGGTGATCGCCGCCGAGCTGGACCGGGGCCGGGACGGTGTAGAGCAGCCGAGCAGGATATACGCCGACCGCGTGCGGCAGCGGGCCGCAGCGCATCGCGCCGAGCGCCACGGCTGGTACGCGCTGGAGCGCCGGTGGCCCGATGCGCCGTTCTGGCGCGCCCGGCTCAGCGCACCGGGCTGACGCTCACCGGGAGCCACGCTCGGGCCGGATCAGCGGGAGCCACGCTCGGGCCGGATCAGCGGGAGCCACGCTCGGGCCGGATCAGCGGGAGCCACGCTCGGGCCGGATCAGCGGGAGCCACGCTCCATGGCCTCGACCGCCGCCGGATCGTCGTCGGCGAAGACGTACCGGCGCCCGCCGAGGAATGCCGCAACCGCCGCGATCAGCGACATCACCGCTGCGGCGCCGAAGACGATCAACAGGCCCTCGTGGAACGGTTGCGCGATGAGGGTCGGGAAGAAGGTCTTGCCGGTCAGCGTGCTGGCGTCCGCGGGCGGCAGGTGCTCCAGGATCCCGGTCGGGCCGAGCAGGGTGGCGATCGGGTTGTAGCCGAGGAACGCCGCGAACAGGCTGCCCACGGGCGGCAGTGCGGCGACCTGCTGGGCCAGCTCGGACGGCACCTCGTGACCGGCCAGGCCCTCGTACAGGGTGTTCGGCAGGGTGGCGGCGAGGCCGACCACCATCAGGGAGAAGAAGATGCCGATGGACAGCGACGAGCCCGCGTTCTGCACCGTGCCGGCCATCCCGGACGCCGAGCCCCGCTGACTGGCAGGCACCGCATTCATGATCGTCGCCCGGTTCGGCGCGGCGAACATCGCCGGTCCGATCCCGTTGAGGAAGGTGATCACCGCGAAGTCGGGATAGCTGAAGTCCACCGGAAGCAGCAGCAGCGCGACGAACGTGGCGGCGGTGATCACCATCCCGATGGTGGCCAGGGCCCGGGCACCCCAGCGGTCCGACAGGGCGCCGGAGATCGGTCCGGCGAGCAGGAACGCGACCGTGATCGGCAGCATGTAGATACCGGCCCACAACGGTGTCTGCTCGTAGGAGTAGCCGTGCGGCGGCAGCCAGATTCCCTGCAGCCAGATGATCAACATGAACTGCAGCCCGCCGCGCCCGACCGATGCCAGCAGACCGGCGAGGTTGGCCATCGCGAAGCTGCGGATGCGAAACAGCCGCAGCTCGAACATAGGCGCCGCGCTGCGCAGCTCGACCACGACGAACGCGATCAGCACGGCGATGCCGCCAACGATCGCGCCGATCACCCACGGGTTGCCCCAGCCGGTGCTGGCGTCGCCGTAGGGCTGGATGCCGTAGGTGATCCCGGTGAGCAGCGCGGTCAGCCCGATCAGGAAGAGCAGGTTTCCGGGGACGTCCACCGAGGTCTTGGTGCGCACCCCGACCTCGTGCAGGGACTTGTAGGACCAGATGGTGCCGAGGATGCCGAACGGCACGCTGACGAAGAACACCGCGCGCCAGTCGATCACGGCCAGCAGCCCGCCGACGATCAGGCCGAGGAAAGAGCCTGCCACCGCAGCGATCTGGTTGATGCCGAGCGCCATGCCCCGACGGTGTGTGGGGAAGGCATCGGTCAGGATCGCGGTCGAGTTTGCGAACAGCATCGCACCGCCGACACCTTGGACGACACGCCACACGATCAACCAGAGCGCACCCGGTCCGCCGGTCAGCGGGTCCAAGGCGAGCGCGATCGAGCCGACGGTGAAAACCACGAATCCGAGGTTGTAGATCCGGACCCGGCCGATCATGTCGCCCAGCCGGCCGAAGCCGACCACGAGCACGGCCGTGACCAGCATGAACCCCATCAGCATCCAGAGCAGGTAGCTGACGTTTCCGGGGTCGAGGGGATCGAGCTGGATGCCCGTGAAGATGGCCGGCAGCGAGATGATGACGATGGAGGAGTTGATGGTCACCATCAGCATGCCGAGCGTGGTGTTGCTGAGCGCGACCCACGGATAGCGCGGGTGGTCGCGGTGGAAGACGCCGGTGCGTTCCGGCGTGCTGGTGCTGGTCACGAGGCTCCCGGGGCGAGCGTAGGGCTGAGGAGTCGATATCGAGTGTATGTAGCAAGGCTAACTATATGCCTGATTGGCGACCGGTGCGACGCGTCCTGACCCTGGGCGAGGTGACGCTGGCGGCCGCCGCGAGCGTCGCCGGGTACTGGGAGCTGTACCGGGCCCAGCGCGATCTGTTCCTCAACGGGGTGCCGCCGCACAACCCGTACGCGTTCCCGCGGCTGGACTCGAACTTCCTCACCGCGCTGGAGGCCCTCGATCGATACTGGGTGGCGACCACCGGGGTGCTGGTCGTCTTCGGCTACGCGGTCGTCCGATCCCGCTCCTCGGGCTGGCGGCGGATGGCCTGGTTCCCGCTCGGCCTCGGCGCGGTCGGATTACTGGTGGCACTCCCGGCGCGTCCCGGTCTCTCGATCGACGCGCTTTCCTATCTCAGCCACGGTTGGATCGCCGCCGCTCCGGGTGGCAACCCCTATCTCACGGCATCCGCCGAGGTCGGCTCGACCCCGTACGGACAACTGCTGTTCGCCGAAGGGTGGCTGCCGGTCCACGGCGTCAGCCCGTACGGAGCGTTGTGGACCCACGTCGAGCGGCTGGCGTTCGCGATCAGCGGCGGCGACATCGGACGGGGGCTGCTCGCGCTGAAGGTCGTGGTCGTTCTCGCCGTCGGAGTGTCCACGCTGCTGATCTGGTTGATCGCCCGGCAGGTCCGGCCGGGTTGGGAGTTGACCGCGGCGCTGGCGTTCTCCTGGAGCCCGCTGGTGGTCGTGGAGTTCGCCATGGAAGGTCACAACGACGCCGTCGCGATCGCCTTCACCCTGCTGGGCCTGTGGGCCGCCGTGACCAACCGCGCCTTCTGGGCCGTGCTCGGGCTGGGCCTCGGTGCGTTGACCAAGATCACCCCCGCCGTGTTCGCGGTGCCGGTCCTGATCCTGCTCGTCCGGCGTCGCGCCGGGTGGTCCTCGCTGGTGGGTCGGCTCGCGGCGGGCGTCGGGGTAGCCGCCGCACTGGCCTGGCTGCTGTACCGGCGCTTCTGGGCGGCGTCGGCGACCCTCGACGGGCTCCGGGCTGGGTCGGTGCCGTATCCGTCGTGGTCGCCGGCCGGCTGGCTGGGAGCCTGGTTCGGCGCTCCGATGGAGGGCGCGCCCGACTACCGCCCGGGACTCGTGCTGGCCGCCGTGCTGATCATGGTCGTCGCGGTCGTCAGCTGGCAGCGCACCACCCGCGGCCTGATGGTCGCGTGCGGCTCCATCGCCGTGGCGGCGATGGCGCTGACCCCCGCGTACTGGCCGTGGTACGCCGCACTGCCGGTGGCGGTGCTCGCCGCTCGCAGCACCTGGGTGGCGATGGCCCAGGTGCTCGTGTTGACCATCGGCTCGCGGATCGCGGCGCCGTACGGGGACTTGTTCGTGATCGGCGTCGTCCCGTTCGAGCGGGCCATGCAGCTGAGCACACTGTGGGGTGTGGACGTCCCGGTGGCGCTCTGCCTGCTCATGGCGGTCGGGTCTGTGGTCGTGCGCAAGCTGCGAGCAGACGGGAGCGACGCCCACGGGGACGGGACGCCGACCCCGACGATCACTCCTCGCCGGCGATGAACTGCTCGAGCAGGGTGCGGGCCGTGTTGTCGTCGTACTGTCGTGGCGGCGACTTCATGAAGTAGGAGGACGCCGATTCGACCGGGCCGCCGATGCCGCGGTCGAGCGCGATCTTGGCGCAGCGGAGTGCATCGATGACGACACCGGCGGAGTTGGGGGAGTCCCAGACTTCGAGCTTGTACTCCAGATTCAGCGGCACGTCGCCGAAGCCGCGGCCCTCGAGACGGACATAGGCCCATTTGCGGTCGTCGAGCCACGCGACGTAGTCGGACGGTCCGATGTGGACGTCGCGGTCTGCGAGGTGGTGATCGATGTTGGAGGTGACGGCTCTGGTCTTGGAGATCTTCTTCGATTCCAGCCGGTCCCGTTCGAGCATGTTCTTGAAGTCCATGTTGCCGCCGACGTTCAGCTGGTAGGTGCGGTCCAGGACGACACCGCGTTCTTCGAAGAGCCGGGCGAGGACCCGGTGGGTGATCGTCGCCCCGACCTGGGACTTGATGTCGTCACCGACGATCGGGAGGGCGGCGGCGGCGAACTTGCCCGCCCATTCGGGATCGCTGGCCAAGAAGACGGGGAGGGCGTTGACGAAGGCGACTCCGGCGTCGAGGGCGGCCTGGGCGTAGTGGCGGGCGGCCTGCTCCGATCCGACCGGCAGATAGCAGACGGCGACATCGGCCCTGGTCTCGCGGAGGACGGCGGTGACGTCGACCGGTGGCCGGCTGGATTCGGTCAGGGTCTCGCGATAGTAGCGACCCAGCCCGTCCAGGGTGGGACCACGCTGAACGGTGACTCCGGCGGTGGGTACGTCGCAGATCTTGATCGTGTTGTTCTCGCCGGCAGCGATGGCCTCGGCAAGGTCGAGGCCCACCTTCCTCTCGTCGACGTCGAAGGCCGCGACGAACTCGATGTCGCCGATGTGGTAGTCGCCGAGGCGGGCGTGCATGACCCCCGGGACGGTGTCGTCGGGGTCGGCGTCACGGTAGTAGTGGACACCCTGGACCAGGGAGGATGCGCAGTTTCCGACACCGATGATGGCTACCCGTACTGAACTCACTGCTGCTCCTTGTGGCGATGCGCATCCGAATCGGCTGTTCTGTCAGAAGGCCGGGCCGATCATGCCATGCCGTTCTGTGGAGGACGGCCGGCTCGCCAGAGATCGGACATCAAGATCACTGAGGTGTAACGCATCGGCGCCGGTATCGCCACCGGACCAGGAGACTGCCCGAGCCCCGCCACGGTCCTAATGCTGGTGTCCGGCTGCGTGTTGATGATCGGAGCCTGGCTGGCTGATTCGGGTGGTCGACTCGCCTGCGACGCCTTGGTGGGCTGTGTCCTGTCCTGCCTCGGCGTAGAACTCGACGAACGCCGCATAGGCGCGGGCCCCGTACACGGTGGCGGGTCCCCCGTTCATCAAGAACGTGACCCCGATCGCCTCGGCCGCCTCCTGAGGGCTGGCCCCGTGGCGCACGGCGGCATGGGCGTGTGCGGCGATGCACCCGTCGCACTCCTTGCTGACCGCGATGGCCAGGGCGATGAGTTCCTTCATCTTCGAGTCCAGCGCGCCAGGGGCTAGTGCGGCGTCGTGCAGCTCCTTGTAACCGCCGTAGACCTCAGGGATCGCGTGGCGCAACTCGCGGGTGGGCACGCGCAATCCGTCGCGGACCGCCTGGCCGTAGCTTTGCATGTTCCCACGATGTACGACGACGACCGGCCCGGCTGCGGTCTTTAGCCCCGTCCGGCGTGGGCCTTGGGTCGGAAGGTGGTGCTCACTTTGACGCCATCCGATCAGACGTCAAGCCGTCGACAGATACTGCGGCGGAACGCCCTCCACGAGCCAGACGCCGTTCTCGGCCCGGAAGAACGACTGGCCGGCGCTGTGGAGGCCGGCAGCGTCGACGATCAGCACGACGGGCTTCCCTCGGCGCGCGCCGACGCGCTCGGCAGTCTCGCGGTCGGCGCTGAGGTGGACGAACTGCCGGTCACCGCGGATCAACCCCTCCCGCTCGATCGCAGATAGGAATCGTTCGACCGTGCCGTGGTAGAGCCGGGCCGGTGGTTCGACGGCGGCGAGACCGAGTTCGATCGGCAGGCTGTGACCCTGGTTGGCCCGGATCCGACCGGCTTCTATCGCGAACCGTTGCTTGTCACTGGTACGCACGACGCGCTCGATATCGGCCAGCGTGGCCGGGTGACCATGGGCGTCCAGGGCTCGGACCAGGTCGGCCAGCCCGATCCAGCCACCGGGAGCCAGCTCGAGGCCGATCGATGCGGGGTCGTGTCGCAGCACCAGGGAGAGCTGCTTCGAGAGCCGGGTGAGGCGGGCCCGCTCGGCGCGGACGGCCTCACCGTCGCTCGGCAGTCCACGGTTGTTCGTCATGTGACGACCGTAGGTCCGGCCCGAAGAGTCAGGCGTTCGGACCCAACTGATGGCCGGAAAGGGCAGCCTTGTCGACCCGGCCGGTTGCCCGGGCGATCTTGAGGTCCGCGCGGCGACCGGCTTTGCTGGATTGATGGGTCCCGGGCCGCTGCCGCGCGCGGCGGTCCCCGACGTCCAGCAGGCGACGGTCCGACGCCATCGCCCACCGCCGTCGCCGGCGGTTCATGAGTACGACGGTCCAGACGATGCTGGGCTGACGTCGATGGAGAGCGCCGTCCTGCGCATGCAGCGAAGCGCGGGCAATGCCGCCGCGGCCGACATGATCGCGGGTCGCGGCCCGGCCTCGGAACCGTTGTCCGCCCGTTCGCCGGTGCCGGCTGTGCCCACGGTGGCTCGCGCGCCGCTCGGCGCCGTGATCCAGGGCGATGTCCTCCCGCCGCCGCAGACAGTGTCGTGGGGCGGAGACCCGTTCACGATCTCGTTCGCCCGGGCATCGGCTCCGGAGATGCTCGAGGTCACGATCAGGTACGACGGCAGCTTCGCCGTGTCGGGCGCAGCGGACAAGACGTGGAAGGCCGAGGTCCGCGTTGGCACCCAGCAGCTGGCCACCCGGATCCGGCAGCAGGGCACCGCGTTCCTGCTCATCGACCTGCTCGGCGACGCCTCGACGTTTCTCCGGATCAGCGACCGCACCGACGTCGACTCAATGCCGGGAGTGGTCGGCCGTCGCCACTTCCTGAGCGCATCGGTGACGAACGGCAGCAGCAACCCGTCGATCAACCTGACCGTGCTCGATCCGGCCGCCAAGACCACTCCCATCCCGGGCCAGGAACCGGAGGACATTGCGGGGACAACGCCCCACGCGCACACCGTGCTGGGCGACTTCAGTACATGGGAAGCGTTGGTCGACGGAGACGGCGACCAAAAGAAGGAACTCGTCGTCCGGATGGCGCCGGAGAAGGACTCAGACACCGGTGCGCCCAGGGCTCGGGTGCGGCTCCGCGAGCTCTCCGGCGCCGAGATGCTGAACGTGGTGGGAGAACTCAAGCACAATCCTGGCGGATTCTTCGCACCAATGGTGACCCAGGTGACCGACGGGGACCGACCTACCAAGATCTCGCTGATGATGCCGAAGGACACCGAGTTCTTGAGCATCACACCGCCGAAGCCCGGCGCACCACCGGCCTACGGTGTCACGTTCGCCGGGGCCGACTTCGTGGTGGCGGCCAAGTCTCCCGCAGGCGACATCACGGACTGGAGTGCGGGCGGCGTCGCTGGTGGGATCGTCTACAACGACATCAGCCTCGGCACGTACCAGGACAAGTTCCGGCTCACGCTGCAAGCCCGGGCGGGAGGGACGGCGATCCTGGGCTTGTCGCCGCTGTTCCGCGACCGATCCATGGGTGGCGTCGGAATCGAGCTGCCATTGCAGTCGGTGCTCCGGCTCCAGGCGATCGACGTCAGCCCGGTGAGCATCGGCTTCGACCTCGACGGCGACGGGAAACCGGACTTCCAGGTCTTCGACACGCTGACCACCCCCAAGGACTTCGGGGATCAGCCGGAACGCGACCGTGATCACCTGATCCGCCTGGTCGGACCGGGTATCGGTGGTGAGCACAGCTATTCGTTCCAGGTCCGCAATGGCTACCCACAATCGGCCGAGTACGCATCGGACGTGGGCAAGATCGTCGCATCGAACTCTCGAGCCGTCAGCGGCCTGAATGAGCAGCGCAAGCTCGACACCTATGGCAAGCAGCTGGATTCATACGAGATGTCGATGATGCGGGTGCGGCACGACTGCGCCGCGGCCGGGGTGATCAGCCAAGCGGTCTACGACGCCTGGTCCGCGTTCTCCGCCGACATGATCTCGCTCCGGGCACAGCTGTCGGTCGGCGAACCGGAGCCGAAGCTCAAGCAGGACGCGACCAAGCATGCCCAGGCGTTCTATGCCGCGCTGTCGACCGAAACCTCTGCGGGACAGACGTCGACGTGGGCCCCGTACACGAGTTCGACGAAGAACGAGTACACCGACACCACCACCACCCACACGGTTTCCATGCCCGACAAGACCACCGGTGCCGGACCGCAGCTCGCGGGCAACATCAGTGGCGGGCAGTGGGAGCAGGCGTTCGTGGGCTATCAGACCCTGGTCACCGGCCTGGACAAATGGATCGTCAAGAAGCTCAAGGAGGCCAAGGGCGAGCACTCGGATGAGGCGCAGCAGGCGGAATACCTGGTCTCGAGCCGATCGCAGCTGGCCGAGCTGGAACAGTACAAGCCGACCCGCGTGCTGGCCGTCTTCCATCCGGACCAGCAGTTCTCGGCAGAGAGTGGTTACGTCCCGGAGATTCCGCTCAATCTGTACTACTACCGGGACGGTTCGACCTGGTATCTGAAGGACCTCACCAACCCCCAGAAACCGCACCACTACAAGGCCGACGTCGAGGACGGTCAGACAACGCCGCCGCCGTCATTGTTCCGCGAGCTCAACGACTCCGACCGGATGCCCGAAGGTGTGGTGCACTATGAGATCCCCGGTCATTACGCGTCCGAGGTGCGGGTCGTCTCGAGGTTGACGTTCCGGAAGTTCCTGACCTATCTCGGGGTGGGGCTCGCCCTGCTCGGACTGGCGCTGGCAACTGCGGGCACTGGGGCCGTTGCGGTCGCCGGATCCTGGGCGCTGGCCGGCTCGGCAGTCGCGGGCGGTCTGTCGGCCGCGCTGGACCTCATCGACAAGCAGCAGCACGGCGATCTCACCGCGACCACCGCGATCATCGACATCGCGCAGATCGTCGCGTCGATCGCCGGCGTCTCAGCACTGCGATCCGGAGCGATCGCCAAAGGCGGACTGGTGGCCGCTTCCGAGGGCAACCCGCTGCTCGGCGAAGCCGCCGTGGGCGCGGTGCGGGCTCAGCAGATCTACTTGCTGAGCGCGGGAGTCCGCGGCGCGGCCGATGTCGTGACCGTCGTGACCATGGGTATCGACGCGGCCGGACAGCTGGACGCGATCGAGAACGGGCCGGGCGACCGGGCCAGCAAGGATCGCGCCAAAGCGCTGCTCCTGGCCCAGCTGGCGGTGACCGGTGGCATCACGGCTCTGTCGATCAAGGGTGAGTTGCCGACCCTCGGCGGCGGACGAAAGCTTTCGCTCTACACCCCCAAGGGCGAGACGGTGCCGATGGCCCTGGTCGAAGGAATGGGCGCCCCAGGCGCCATCAAGTTCAGCCAGAAGGACATCGGCGAATTCACCGGCGACAAGAAAATGACTATCGACGAACTGGCCGACAGCATGCGCACCGGCGGGTGGAAGGGCGACCCGATCCATGTGATCGAGATGCCGGACGGCTCGATCGTCAGCCTGGACAACCGCCGGCTGTGGGCGGCGCGCAAGGCCGGCTTGACGGATATCCCGATGTGGTTCCACAACCCCAAGGAGCCGTTCCCCGCCCAATGGGCGCAGGAGGGCTTCGAGCTGGAGAAGACGGTCTACCGGGCCAAGGACGGAACGCTCACCACGACGAAGGCCAAGGACACCGAAGTGGCCTACGCGAAAGGCGCCACGCCGGTCACCTTCGGTGAAGCGGCGTTGTTCCGGACTGCCAACCAGGGCAATATTGCCGGCGGTGGCGGCAAGTTCCCGCTGTGGGGGCGCTTGGAGTTGCCCAGGGTTCGACGCAAGCTGACGACGGCACCGATGGGTTCGGAATGATTGGCGTGCGAGCAGCCGGCTCGGTCGGCTGAGGAGCGACGGGCGGACGCGGTGAGAAGGTCATGGTGTCGGAACTGAGCGTGGCATTTGCCCGGTACGTGGTGGACCACGCGGAGATCGGCATGCTCCGACGTGCGCTCGACCATGCCGGGTTGTCGGCCCCGGTGGCTCTCTTACGGGAGCCAAGCAGGCTCAGGGCGGATGCCGACGCTGGTTGCGAGGTCGACGGTTCCACGGTCGGGCCGGCTTGGACAGGTCGTAGCTGTTGGGTGGGCACCACCCCGCCCGGCGATGCCGAGCCTGGTTCGTTGTGGTTCGACCCGGCCGACATCTCAGTCATGCTGCTGGTCCCTCGCCCGGCTGAGGAGTTCGCATCCTGGCCGGCGGCGGTGCAGGAACGGATGACGGCATTGGTCGGTTGGGTGGCGGTCGGGCCGGTGGCCGGATGGCAAGTGACAGGCTGGGCAGTTGCGTCCGGCGCCGACGTCTCCGTTCACGATGGTCTCGAGCCGGCAACCGGCCTGAGCGGCCAGGACGCGTTGCGCTTCAGCCGGTTCTTCGGCAAGTCGCTGGCCGGGCGGGTCGCCTGGGCGGCGATCTACCACCTGGGTGACATAGCGGCGCACCTATGGCCGGTGGACGGTGGGCCGGAGCTCATGGGCTACGTCGGAGAGGGCGAGGTGCTCGTGCTTGACCGAGCGTCAGCGGTGCGGCCGGACGACCATGCCGACGATGACTATGACGACGAGGTAGTTCCGCGAGCGCCGAATCCGGGACGCTATGAGGAGGTCGAGGATCTGACTGGAGTGGCGTTCCGCACGGCGGTCTCCAGCCAGCGCGACATGCTGGCGCGGTCGGTCCGGAGCTGACACCGCCACGACTCACCTTCCGATCAGGGCGTCTCGGGTACCGCTGGT
>DASTGF010000036.1:0-4643 GCA_035719255.1 Microlunatus sp.
GCGGGTTGTGGAGGCGCTGCACCACTCTCGCGGTCACAGCAACGAGCCTACTGCCGGGCCGGCCGCCGGCCGCGTCACCACTCGATCACCGACGTCGGCTCGCGATCCACCGCCGGTGGCCGCGCCGGGCATCCCCTGCACAATGGGCCCGGTGAGCGACGCGGCGTACGAGCGGTTCTCGGCCTGGGTGGACGGTCAGGGACTGGAGCTCTACCCGCACCAGGAGGAGGCGATCCTCGAGCTGCTCTCGGGCAGCAACGTGGTGCTCGGGACGCCGACGGGGTCGGGCAAGTCCCTGGTGGCGACCGCGGCGCACATGGCGGCGATGGCCGAGGACCGGGTGTCCTTCTACTCCGCGCCCATCAAGGCGCTGGTGAGTGAGAAGTTCTTCGCCCTGTGCGAGGTGTTCGGCGCCGAGGACGTCGGCCTGTTGACCGGAGACGCGTCGGTGAACCCGAGCGCTCCGATCATCTGCTGCACCGCCGAGGTGCTGGCGAACATCGCGTTGCGAGAGGGTTCGCGCGCGGACGTCGGGCTGGTGATCATGGACGAGTTCCACTACTACGCCGATCCGCAGCGGGGGTGGGCGTGGCAGGTGCCGCTGCTGGAGCTGCCGCAGGCTCAGTTCGTGCTGATGTCGGCCACGCTGGGTGACGTCACCGACCTGGCGGCCGACCTGACCCGGCGCAACGGCCGCGAGACCGCGGTCGTCGACCAGGCGGAGCGACCGGTGCCCCTGCACTTCAGCTGGTCGCTGGAGCCGCTCGGCGAGACGCTGACCCAGCTCGTCGAGACCGGGCAGGCGCCGGTGTACGTCGTGCACTTCACCCAGGCGGCGGCGGTCGCGCACGCGGAGTCGTTGCTGAAGCAGGGGTACGACAAGATCCACCAACGCGGGTCGCACCACGAGCTGCTGGTGGAGCGGCTGGCCGGCGTGCGGTTCGGGGCCGGATTCGGCAAGGCGCTGTCGAAGCTGCTCCGGCGCGGGATCGGCGTGCACCACGCCGGGATGCTGCCGCGCTACCGGCGGCTGGTGGAGCAGCTGGCCCAGGAAGGGCTGCTGACGGTCATCTGCGGCACCGACACCCTCGGTGTCGGGATCAACGTGCCGATCCGCACGGTGCTGTTCACCGGGCTGGCCAAGTACGACGGGCACAAGCAGCGGGTGCTGCGGACCCGTGAGTTCCTGCAGATCGCGGGCCGTGCAGGCCGTCCGGGCTTCGACATCGCCGGGTATGTCGTCGTCCAGGCGCCCGAGCACGTCATCGAGAACGAGAGGGCCAAGGCGAAGGCGGCCGCGAAGAACGCTGCGCTGCGCGAGCACCAGCGGGCGAAGCGGAAGTCCAAGGCGCAGCTGACCAAGCCGCCCGAGGGCACGGTGGTCTGGACCGAGAAGACCTTCGACAAGCTCGTCGCAGGTGCCCCGGAGCCGCTGCGGTCCCGGATGCGGGTCGACAACGCCATGCTGGTCAACGTCGCGGCCCGCCAGGAGGACGCGTTCGCGGTGATGCGTCGCCTGCTCATGGACAACGGTGCGGACCGGCGGACGCAGGTGGCCCTCGCGCGCCGGGCGTTGCGACTGGCGCGCAGCCTGGTGCGCAGCGGGGTGCTGAAGAGGCTCGAGGAGCTCGACGAGTTCGGCCGCCGCTACGTGCTCACCGTCGAGCTGCCCGAGGACTTCGCGCTCAACCAGCCGTTGGCTCTCTTCGCGATCGCGACGCTGGACCTGCTCGACCCGGAGGCGCCGACGTACCCGTTGGACATCGTCTCGGTGATCGAGGCGGTGCTGGACCCACCGCGTCAGATCCTCAACGCGATGCAGCACGAGGCCCGCGGCGAGGCGATCGCAGAGATGAAGGCCGACGGTCTGGAGTACGACGAGCGGATGGCGCTGCTCGAGGAGGTCACCTGGCCCAAGCCGCTGGCCGACCTGCTCGAGCCGGTCTTCGAGACCTACCGGCAGACGCATCCGTGGCTGCCGCTCGACGCCTTGGACCCCAAGTCGGTCGTGCGCGAGATGTATGAGCAGGGGATGGGTTTCACCGACTTCGTCGCGAGGTACAAGATCGCGCGGTCTGAGGGCCTGCTGCTGCGCTACCTCTCCGACGCCTACCGCACCCTCCGGCAGACGGTGCCCGCCGTGCACCGACCCCCCGAGCTGGACGACCTGGTCGACTGGCTGGGCGAGACCGTGCGTCAGACCGACTCGTCGCTCCTGGACGAGTGGGAGGCGCTGTCGGACCCCGACCACGTGCCGCGCACTCTCACCGACGCCGCTGCACCCCCACCGACGCGCCCCCTCTCCCAGCAGGAACGGGCGCTCCGGGTGATGATCCGCAACGCGATGTGGCGCCGGGTGGAGCTGGTGGCCCGCGACGACCTCGGTGGCCTCGTCCTGGCGGAGGAGACCAACGCCGCACGTCTCGAACCGCCGGGAGAGGTGGTGATGACCCGACAGGCCTGGGACGCCGCGATCGAGGACTACTTCGCCGAGCACGACCACGTCGGCACCGACTCCGACGCCCGCGGCCCGGACCTGTTCGTCGTCGAACGCACCGGCCGTCGCTGGCCCGTCCGCCAGACCCTCGCCGACCCCGCCGGCCACCACGACTGGGTCATCGAAGCCGAGGTCGACGTAGACGCCTCCGACGCGCTCGGCGAGCTGGTCCTCATCACCACCGCGATGCGTCGGCTCTGAGGCCGGTGCGCGGTAGACCGCCTCGGTCCTCCTGGATCGCTCGCCGAACCGACGTCAGGACGTCATGCGGATCGTGGCCGATACGGCTCGGAACGCATCACGTCCCGCACTCGCCTCGCGTAGGCCCACCCCGGCCGGCGGAGCAGGAAGGACCAGCGGTCGCGCCAGTTCTGGGCCGAGCCGACGTCCTCGGCGATGTCGACCCATTCGTGACCGGCGATGGTGACCGGGTTGTAGGAGTCGATGTTCTGCGTCAACCCGTAGACGACCGGCTCGTCCTCGACCTCGAACGTGCCGAACAGCTTGTCCCAGATGATCAGGATGCTGCCGTGGTTGCGGTCGAGGTACTGCCGGTTGGACCCGTGATGCACCCGGTGGTGGGAGGGGGTGTTGAACACCTTCTCGACCCAGCCGAGCCGCTTGATCGCCTCGGTGTGGATCCAGAACTGGTAGATCAGGTTGATCCCACGGGCCTGCTCGATCAGGCCCGGGCGGACACCGGCAAGGGCGAGCAGCCCGTACGGGACCGTCAGGGTGACGCCCTCCGCCACCGGTTGGCGCAGCGCCGTCGACAGGTTGTAGTGCTCACTGGAGTGATGCACCACGTGCACCGCCCAGAGCCATCGGCTCTCGTGGCTGGCCCGGTGGTTCCAGTAGTAGAGGAAGTCCCACCCCAGGATCGCCGCACCCCACGCCCACGCCCCGGTTCCCAGGTCGAGTGGCGAGCGCTCGAAGAGCCGCTTCCCCGACGTCAGGGCCGCCCACGTGGTCGAGACGGCGAGGGCCGTCGACGCGACCGCGCTCACCGCCAGCCCGGCGTGCGTCCTGCGGAAGGCCGATCCCACGGATGCGCGGTCCTCGGGCTCGACGGCGGGACCCTGACGGATCTCGGCCAGCTCCTCCTGCACGCTGCGCACCTCGGCCGGGACCGTCTGCGGGTCGGGGAGCCGGCCGTCCCGGAGCCTCCGGCGGACCACGTCGCCGACGGTGGTCAGCACCGCCGTGGCCGCGCCCACCGCCAACAGCTTGCTCCCGTGCCGGCCGAAACCCGGGGTGACGGGATCGAGCACCCGCGTGACGACGTACGGCGTCACCAGGCTCCCGACGCCCATCGTCAGGCTCGCCATGGTGTCGGCCAGCTGGTAGTCGCCGGCCCGCGTCCCCGGCTCGACCGGATGCGACCGCTGCCACAGGTACTCCACGCCCATCGCCCCGATGAACGCCGGGATCGCAGCCACCGTCAGATCCACCTTCACGCCGCCATGGTGCCCGATCCCTGGTCGTCCGATCGGTGGTGTCCAGCGGACGTCGGTCGCTGGGACGCCTCCGCCGGGCTCGATGAACGGCTTGGTCGCGCTGCCCTCAGCCGAGCACTCATCAACCGGAGGCGCACGTCCGGGTGCGGCCGTACGCCGGGACACCGGCCCGAGTGTCGATCGGTGTTCATGGGTGATGTTCAGGAAGCGTCCAGGCTGGCTGGCTAACGTGAGAACCGAGGTCGCGCGGCAGGCTCGTCTGAGGTTGTGAGGCATGCGAACATCTGGTGGCCCAGTAGGGCCGAGAGGCGCCACGTTGCTGCTTGTCGCCGCCGTCGCCGGATCCCTGCTGGCTGTGCACGGTTGGTCCACCCGCCATGCGGGGCCACCGCTGGGGGCGCTCAGCGGTGCCGGCTCGTCACCCGGTGGGGCGTCGGGCCCGCCGGTCCCGAGCAGCCCGGCCAGCCCTTCAGGCCAAGGGGGTTCGACCTCTGCCTCGCGTGCGGGCGGCGCATCCGGGCGCTCGGCGGCGGCAGGTCCGCTGCTGAGCTCGGAGAGCTTCGCGTCGTACTCCTACCAGGTCTGGCCAGGTACACCTAGCGCCGCGGCGAAGAGCGCCATGACCGGCCTGGCGGTCTCGGTCCGCAGAACCGGATCGGGCCTGTCGGTCAGTGCCGGGGTCAGCGGCC
>DASTGF010000037.1:0-7654 GCA_035719255.1 Microlunatus sp.
GGGCGACCCTGGCCCTGCTTGGTCTCGTACGGGCGACCCTGCGTCTTCTCGGACGGGCGACCCTGCGTCTTCTCGTACGGACGACCCTGATTCGGGCGGTCCTGATTCGGGCGGTTCTGGCTGGCCCGGCCCTGATCCGGACGAGACTGGCCCGGACGAGACTGGCCCGCACGAGACTGGCCCGCACGAGACTGACCCGCACGAGACTGGCCCGCACGAGACTGGCCCGCACGAGACTGGCCCGCACGAGACTGGCCCGGACCGCCCTGGCTCGGACGACCTTGCCTGGGCCGGGCCTGACCAGCACCGGGCGCCGATCCTCCCCGTCGCTGGCGCCCCGAGCCTCCCGAGTCGGGGCGGCGATCGCCCCGGTTCTCGTCGTCTCGACGCTGACCACTCGGGCCGTCGCCCTCTCGGTCCCGTCCGCCCGGACGCGACCCTCGGTCCGGCTGTTGATCCTCTGTCACCGGTCAATCCTGTCGGGTCGGGTCGACCGACGCAAAGGCGCCCGCGCGGCTGCTCAGCGGTGGCGACCGACGACCACGACTTCGGGTCCGGCGGCGGACAGCTCGCGGACAACCTCCGTCGTGGCACCGGCGTCGGTGATGATCATGTCCACCTCCGACACCGCGGCGAAGGTGCAGAAGGAGTTGCGCCCCAGCTTGCCCGAGATCACCGGCACGATCCGGCGGCGGGCCGCATGCAGCATCGCCCGCTTCGCCGCGGCCTCCTCCGGGTTGGTCGTGGTCAGGCCGTGACCGACGCTGAGCCCGTTGACGCCGATCACCGCGAAGTCGACGGTCAACGTGCTCAGCCGGCGACTGGTCCACACGTCGACCGCGGCGGACGTGAGCCCCCGTAGCGTGCCGGGCAGCGTGATCACCCGGAGATTCTCCAGGCCGGCCAGATAGTGCGCGGCCGGCAGGTTGTTGGTCACCACGACCAGCGACCGGTCGCGCGGCATCGCCCGCGCGCAGACGTAGGTCAGCGACCCCGAGTCCAAGACGACGACACCGTCGTGCGGCAGCTCCTGCATCGCCCGATCGGCGATCACCAGCTTGTCGTCATATTGCTCGGCGTGCCGAGCAGCCAGCGCCTGCTCGAACGGGCTGGTCTGCAGCAACTCAGCACCGCCGCGCACCCGCCGGACGAGCCCACGCCGTTCCAGCACGTCGAGATCCCGTCGGACGGTCTCCGTCGTCACGCCGAGCTGATCGCTGATCTGCGCCACGCTGGCCCGCCGGCCGTCCAGACCGAGCAACAACTCCGTGATGGTTCTCTGCCGCTCGGGGGGGTACATGCTCACCGGGCGAAACTCCTTTGTCGTGTGGGCCCATTGAAGCACGCAGCCTTCCGGTCGGCTTGCCGAGAAGGCATTCGGGCATGCCTACCACACAACTCGTCCAGATCGCGACTAGACCGCACGCAGTCGGGTCCGCTATTGTCTGCTAATACAACGGTTCGGGCACTGAACCAACACAATCCCACACTTCTCGTCCCCCCGCCCCCATGCAGTCCCTTCCCGTCGCCGCCGACGCCTGTTCACGGCCGGCGACAGAGAGCGAGGATCGTGTCCACCACCACTCCACCGCAGAGCTCCCGCCTCCGCCGACGCCGTCTCGGCGCCGTCGCCCTCGGGCTGGGCTTCGCGAGCGCAATGTCCGGGTGCGCCGGTTTCGGCAATCTCGGCACCCAGCCGGGCGTCACCACCGTGACGCTGGCCAGTGTCAACAACCCGCAGATGCAGGACATGGCCCAGCTGTTGCCGGAGTTCGAAAAACTGCATCCCGACATCAAGATCAACATCATCTTCATGGAGGAGAACGACCTGCGCAACGCGGCGACCAAGGACGTCGCGACCCAGGGTGGCCAGTACGACATCATGACCGTGGGTGCCTACGAGGTGCCGATCTGGGGCCAGAACCGGTGGTTGGAGGACCTCACCGATCTTGCGGCTCAGGATCCCAGCTACGACGTGAACGACTTCTTCAAGCCGGTGCGGGACGGCGTCTCGTACCAGGATCGGCTCTACGCGGTGCCGTTCTACGGTGAGTCGTCCTTCCTGATGTATCGCAAGGATCTCTTCAAACAGGCCGGCATCACGATGCCGGAGCGGCCTACGTGGGACCAGATCGCGCAGTACGCCGCCAAGCTGAAGGATCCGAGTCAGGACCGAGCCGGGATCTGCCTGCGCGCGAAGCCCGGCTGGGGCGAGATGTTCGCTCCGCTGACCACGGTGATCAACACCTTCGGCGGCCAGTGGTACAACATGGACTGGCAGGCCCAGGTCAACTCCCCGGCATACGCCGACGCGGTGAAGTTCTACATCGACACCTTGGCGGCCTCGGGCGAGGGTGATCCGGTTTCCTTCGGCTTCACCGAATGCCTGAACCTGTTCAGCCAGGGCCGGGCAGCGATGTGGTACGACGCCACGTCCGCCGCGGGCTCGGTCGAGGATCCGAAGAACTCCAAGGTCGCCGGAGAGGTCGGCTACGTCCGGGCGCCGGTCAAGGTGACCGAGAACTCCGGTTGGCTGTGGTCGTGGAACCTCGGGATCAACGCCGAGTCCAAGCACAAGGAAGCGGCCTGGGAGTTCGTGAAGTGGGCGACCTCGAAGGACTACGCCAAGCTCGTCGGTTCCAGCCTCGGCTGGTCGCGGACCCCGCCGGGAACGCGCAAGTCCACCTATCTCATCCCGCAGTACATCCAGGCCGGCGGCGAGTTCGCGCCGCTGACGGCCAAGATCATGAACGAGGTCAACCCGAAACAGCCGGGTGTCGATCCGCAGCCGTGGGTCGGAATCCAGTACGTGACCATCCCCGAGTTCCAAGACGTCGGCAACCAGACCTCCCAGCTGCTGGCCGACGTGATCGCTGGACGAAGGCCGCTGAACCTTGCTCTGGACCAAGGGCAGAAGATCGCCCAGCGGGCCGGCGACAACCAGAAGAAAGGCTGAGATGACGACCACAGTCGAGGAGACCCCGACGATCCAGCCGCCGACCGGCCCGGCGAAGCTCAAGAAGGCCAAGATGGCCGACCTGAAGGGTCAAGAGCTGGCGCAGCGCAAGTTCGGCCGCAAGCTGATCATGCCGGCGCTGGTCGTCGCCATCCTGGTCACCCAGATCCCCTTCCTGGCCACCATTTACTATTCGTTCCAGGACTGGAACCTGGCCCGACCCAACGAACGATCCTTCGCCGGCTTCTCCAACTACGTCGCGGTGATCACCAACGGCGCGTTCCTGCCGTCGGTGTGGGCAACGATCCGGATCGTCGGCGGCTCGATGATCTTGTCGCTGGTCCTCGGCCTGATCCTGGCGGTCCTGCTGGATCGCGAGTTCAAGGGCCGCGCCCTGGCACGCACCCTGCTCATCACACCGTTTCTCGTGATGCCGGCCGCTGCGGCCCTGATCTGGAAGTACTCGCTGCTCGAGGTCAACACCGGCATGATCAACTGGGCGCTGGGTCTGGTCGGCATCGACCCCATCGCCTGGAACACCGACCATCCCGCGCTGACCATCGTGTTCACCCTGACCTGGCAGTACACGCCGTTCATGATGCTGATCCTGCTCGCGGGCCTGCAGTCCCAGGCCGGCGAGATCCTGGAGGCGGCCGACGTCGACGGCGCCAGCGCTGTCCAGACGTTCCGGTTCATGACCCTGCCCCACCTGCGAACCTACGCCGAGCTCGCCATCCTGCTCGGCACCGTGTTCATGATCCAGGTCTTCGATCCGATCAACATCATGACCAAGGGTGCCGGCAACACCAAGACCATCGCCTACCTGCTCTACGAGCGCGCCTTCATCGGCCAGCAGGTCGGCGAAGCCGCGGCGTACGGCGTGATCACCGTCATCCTCACGATCATCTTCGCCACCCTGGCCCTGCGCACCATGTTCCGTATCTTCACCGAGGAGGGCTGATGTCCACGACCGTCGACACGGCAAGGCCACAGGTCGCCGAACCGGCCCGCACCGAGCGGACCGGCCCGAACCCGTTCACCCGCCGCAAGATGACGGGCTACCTGCTCACCCTGCTCACCTGGGTACTGGTCTTCCTGTTCTTCTTCCCGGTGCTGTGGATGATCATCACCAGCTTCAAGACCGAGGGTCAGGCGGCCTCGTTCCCTCCGCAGTTCATCTTCACCCCGACTCTCGACCGGTACGCCGCGGTCTTTGACCGCGGCATGGGGCTCTACCTGCTGAACTCGCTGTTCCTGGCCGTCGGCAGCACGATCGTGGTGATGCTGCTCGCCATCCCGGCCGCGTACGCGCTGTCGGTCCGGCCGATCATCCGCTGGCAAGACGGCCTGTTCTTCTTCATCTCCACCAAGTTCATGCCGATCGCGGCGTCGATCATCCCGGTCTTCCTGCTGCTGCGCACGTTCGGACTGCTCGACAACCTGTGGGCGCTCGGGCTGCTGTACCTCGGCATCAACCTCCCGTTGGCGGTCTGGATGATGCGATCGTTCTTCGCCGAGGTGCCGATCGCAGTCGTCGAGGCCGCCCAGATCGACGGCGCCAGCTATAACCGTGAGCTATGGCGCGTGTCATTGCCGATCGTGGCACCCGGCGCGGCCGCCGCCGCCCTGATCTGCTTCATCTTCGCCTGGAACGAGTACTTCCTGGCCAATCTGCTCACCGCGGTCGTGGCCCGAACCACGCCCCCGTTCCTCGGGAGCTTCGTCGACGGTCGTGGCCAGTTCCTCGCCGTCTTGTCCGCTGCCTCGACGATCGCGGTGCTACCCGTCATCGTGGCCGGCTGGCTCGCCCAGAAGCGACTGGTCCGCGGGCTGGCTATGGGCGCGGTGAAGTGATGCGTGCCGTCGTCTTCACCGGGCCGGGTGAGCTCCGGATCGAGGAGCGGCCCGACCCGGTGCCCGGACCCCGCGAGGTCGTGGTCCGGGTCGAGGCGGTCGGGATCTGTGGCACCGACCTGCACGTATACGACGGCGAGTTCGCGCCGACGGTCTTCCCGATCGTGCCCGGCCACGAGACCTCGGGCGTCGTCGAAGCGGTCGGTGAGCACGTCACCGAGTTCAGCGCCGGCGACCTGGTCAGCGTCGACCCGACGCTGACCTGCGGCGAATGCAGCTTCTGCGCATCGGGCCGGTCCAACCTCTGCGAGAACTGGAACGGCTCGGGGGTGGCTCGGACCGACGGCTCGACCGCGGAGTTCCAGCTGGCGCCGGTCCGCAACGTGCACCGGCTGCCCGACGGAGTGGATCTCGCGTTGGCCGCGATGATCGAGCCGTTGTCGTGCGCCATCCGCGGCTACGACCTGCTGCCTCGGCGGTTGGGCGATCACTATCTCGTCTACGGCGCCGGCACCATGGGGCTGATGATGGCCCAGTTGGCGCCACGAGCGGGCGCGGCCAGCGTGACGGTCGTGGACCGGAATCCGGCCCGGCTGGAGGTTGCCAAGGAGGTCGGCGTCGAGATCATCGCCGAGTCCGCCGACGACGTATCGCGCCGAGGCGGCTGGGAGGTAGTGATCGACTGCACCGGTGCGATTCCGGCCATCGAGGACGGGCTGCGGCGGGTACGTCGCGGCGGGACCTTCCAGCAGTTCGGGGTCGCCCCGGTCGATGCTCGCGCGACCTACTCGCCATTCCGGATCTACAACGACGAGATCACCGTCGTCGGATCGATGGCGGTGCTCAATTCCTACGCCCGCGCGGTGGAGATGTTCGCTGCCGGGGCGCTGCGCGCCGACCGGATGGTGTCGCACGCCTTCTGCCTGGACGACTACGCTGTCGCCCTCGACCAGTTCCGACGCGGTAACGGACGAAAACTCCAGATCCGACCGCAGACAAGCCGTTCGGTGGAACTCTTGTAAGCGCAGCTCGGCTGACACGGAGGTACACGAGGGGCCATGACCGACCGCGTCGGCACGCAGGAAGACCGGCATGCAGTCCTCAGCCGGCTGCTCACCGAGCAAGGCCGCCTCGATGTCGCGGAGGCGGCCGACTTGCTCGGCGTGGCGCAGGAGACCGTGCGTCGCGACCTGCGCACCTTGGAAACGGCTGGCGTGCTCCGACGCGTGCACGGCGGAGCCATCCCGGTCGAGCCGGCTACTCGCGTGCCGATCCCGACCCTCACCGAGCCGGACGCCACGGATGCGGCCCTGGCCGCCAGGGTCTGGGCCGAGCTGCCGCGGCGCGGCACCATCCTGATCGGCAGCGGCCCCCTGGCGCTGTCGATCACGCACGCCATGATCAGCACGCCGCCCGAATCGGCCGGGCTCACGGTCGTCACGAATTCACTCGATGCGGCGGTCCACCTGGCTCGCGTACCCCGACTCGCGGTGTACAACATCGGCGGAACCGTCTCCCCTCAGACGCGGGCTCAGGAGGGGGACTGGGCGCTGGAGGAGCTCAGTCGGCTGCGCGTGGACGTCGCTCTGCTCTGCCCGGCCGGAGTCAGCGTGACTCATGGGCTCAGCGAGTCGACCCCCGACGCGGCCGCCGTCGCCCAGGCGATCACCGAGGCCGCCGAGGAACGCATCGTGGTGTGCAGAGCGGACACGCTCGGTCGCAATGCCTTCGTCCGCTTCGCCCCGATCGATCGCGTCACGCACCTCTGGGTCGCCGGCCGGCCGACGCCTGCCGTCCTGCATTCCCTCGAGGATCTCGACCTCCCGGTCACCATCGTCGACGCTCCCGCCTGATGGAGGTGTTCATTGGGTGCAGGCCATCGATCGCCGCCCCGCAGGTCTGTCCGATCAGACCGCCGCAGGTGTGCCCGTCCGCGGAAAACGGCATGGGCCGGTGAGGGCGAAGTCGGACCGGCGCTGATGCGCAGATGCTGGGTGAGATCGTCCGGTTCGACCGAGCTCCGGCCCCTCTGCCAGGTGATTTCGCGGACGCCGGACGCGATGGCGGCATGCGCGGGCCCGCTTCGGACGCCTGCAGCCTGTCCAGTTCGCTCCCACGGTTGCGTGGTCCGCACCGAACGATCCGGCCATACCGAGAACCGAACGATCCGGCCATACCGGGGTCACCCGAAACACAACAAAGCCAACCCCAGAGGGGCTGGCTTTGTTTGTGTTGTCCGGCGACGTCCTAGTCTCCCACACGGTTCCCCGTGCAGTACCATCGGCGCTGAGAGGCTTAACTTCCGGGTTCGGAATGGAGCCGGGTGTTTCCCTCTCGCTGTGATCACCGAAACTCTATGGAGATATAGCGGAAGCACTCAAATCTATGAGCGCAGGTCCCGACCGTATCTCGGGAACTGCACAGTGGACGCGTAGCATCTTTGTAGGAACAAGCCCTCGGCCTATTAGTATCGGTCAGCTCCACACATTGCTGTGCTTCCACATCCGACCTATCACCCAGTGGTCTGCTGGGGGCCTTACCAGGTTAACCCTGTGGGAGCCATCATCTTGGAGCGTGCTTCCCGCTTAGATGCTTTCAGCGGTTATCACTTCCGAACGTAGCCAACCAGCCGTGCTCTTGGCAGAACAACTGGCACACCAGAGGTTCGTCCGTCCCGGTCCTCTCGTACTAAGGACAGCCCTCCTCAAGACTCCTACGCGCGCAGCGGATAGGGACCGAACTGTCTCACGACGTTCTAAACCCAGCTCGCGTGCCGCTTTAATGGGCGAACAGCCCAACCCTTGGGACCGACTCCAGCCCCAGGATGCGACGAGCCGACATCGA
>DASTGF010000038.1:0-3409 GCA_035719255.1 Microlunatus sp.
GGCCCGACCTCAAACGACGTCACGCTCGTCTCCATCCCACACACCGAATCCACCTCGGCCCCGACCGACCGTGCCAAACCGGCGGCCGGGTAAAAAGGGTCGACCCAAGGCGCCGCGCCGCGGTGATCAGGCCGCGGTGCTCCCCATCACGATCAGCACATCAGCCGGCGCGAACGTCGCGCGGCCCATATCGCTGGCGAACTGCACCGACACCACCCCACCGCCGGCGCCCTCGAACCGCACAGACGACACGACGACGGGGCGGCCATCCCGGACAACCTGCTGACCAATCCGGAGACTGCCCGCCGGTAGCTGCTGTGTACGCATGACGCAGGTGTACCTCGGGCGTCCGACAGCCCTTCGACCTGCGGTGACGCGAGATCTGTCGCGCATTTCCCGGGGTTCGCCGATGTCGCCCGAACGCCGGGCGTAGTCGGCATGAGCGTGCGGCTACCGTGACCGGCATGCATCCGCGCGATGCCTGGCCCAGGCTGCCCGGGAGCCGGACGCCGAGGGCCGCCAGGTGCTCGTCAAGATTGATTCGGGAGTCTTCGGCGGCGGATTCGGGAACAGTCCCGGTAGTGGCCAGAATGATCCGGGTCCCGGCAGCGGGCGGATCGGGCTTCGGATAGAATGATGACACACGGAGGCTAACCGTGCGATACTCTTATCCATGAGGACGCCAGCCGGACTGCCGTCCACCTTTACGACACACGAAGCGATGGAACGCGGGGTGCACTCCCGCGACCTGTATCGGTGGCGCGATGACGGCGACGTCATCGAGTTGAGCCGTGGAGTGTTCCGCCGCGCTGACGCCCCGGCCGCGTCACGTCCGGACGAGTTGGCCGTGGCCCGACGGGCACCGCACGCGATCGTCTGCTGCCTGAACGCGGCCGCCATTCACGATCTGACCGACGAGATCCCTCGAGCGGTGCAGATCGCCGTCGCCCTGGGCAGCACGCCACCCCGGATCGACTATCCGCCCGTGCAGATCTTCCGGTTCAGGCCGGCGACGTTCGAATTGGGATTGAGCAGCTTCCAGGCCGCGCCAGGGGAGTCGGTGCGGATCTACGACCAGGCCCGCACCGTCGTGGACCTCATCCGCCTGCGCCACCGCTTCGGCGAACCGATTGCCTACACGGCGCTGAACCGGTACCTGACCAAGCCGGACGCACAGCGGCGACCGCTGTTGACCTACGCCTCACAACTCGGCGCCGAACGGGCTGTCCGCGGCGCCCTCGACGTCATCGTCTCCACATGATTCGACCCACCAAGGCCACCGCCGACGGGCGCGCCTACCTGGAGCTGCAGAACCTGGCGCGCAAGGAACGCAAGGTCACCGGCGAGCTCCTGACCATGTACGTCGTGGAGTGCTGGCTCGCCCGACTGGCCATCTCTGCCTACCGGGACGACTTCATCCTCAAGGGCGGCATACTGCTGGCCAGTTTCGGCGCTCGCCGCCCGACCGCCGACGCAGACGCTCTGGCCCGCAACATGGCCGCCGACGAGCAGACCGTCGTCCAACGCGTCGTGGACATCGCGTTGATCGCGATGCCCGAAGACGGCGTGCGGTTCGACGCCGACAGCGTCCGAGCCCAGCAGATCCGAGAAGAGGCGGTGTACGCCGGGACTCGCGTCCGGATGGACGCGCACCTGGCGACCGCCGACGTCAGGCTGTCGCTGGACATCAACTTCGGCGACCCGGTAACGCCCGGACCGCAGCCAATACAGCTACCGCCGCTGCGACCCGGCATGGAGCCGATCAGCATCCTCGGGTACCCGGTCGAGACGGTCATCGCCGAGAAGCTCATGACAGCCGTCGCCCTCGGAGCGACGAACACCAGGGTCAGGGAACTACGCCGACATCTGGACGCTCACCAGCAGCCACCCACTGGACCGGGCCACGATGTGGCAGGCACTGCACGCCACATCGACCTACCGCGCCACACCGATCGAACCGTTATCGGCCGTCGTCGGATCCATCGGTGCGGACCGCAACACCACCTACACCGCCTACCGCCGGCAGCTCGGTCCCGACGGTGAGCAGTTGCCCCGCTCGTTCCACCAGGTCATCGTCGAGGTCATCGCCTTCGCTGATCCACTCCTTGCCGCCACCGTGACACCAGGCAGCTGGGACCCGAGCCGTCGCCAGTGGCGCTCGTCCGCGTGAATCCCAGGGCCTCCTTCAGCTCAGCCATCCGGCCGAAAACTGTTGCGGTCTAAGCTATTTCGCCGATAATCTATGTTATGTCAGGTAGTACGTATTTCATCAGGTGAGCCGCCGCCGCAGCGCGGCGCCCCCTTGTCCGTTCCCGCGGCAACTGACTCAGGCAGCGGCGGACCTGAATCATTGGGGTCAGTCGTCCCACGTATCTGAACTATTCGGGTCCGCAGTCCCAGGTATCGGAATCATTCGGCGTGGGTTCCCACCTATCTGAATCATGATCATCTACACCTCCCGGCCGTACGGTGCGCTTCGGTCGCGGTCCTCGTCTCGTGTGCGTCGGGCGTCGGCGCTGCGTCGCGTCGCGGCCTGCTGGTCCTGCTGCAGGTTGGCCTGGTAGAGGGCGGTGATCCGGGCGGTCTGCTCGTTGAGGTCGACCAGCCTCTCCAGCGCCTGGATCAGCCGGTCGGCCACCGGCAACGGCGACCAGCCGCCGGGCGGCGGGGATCCGGGGAATCGCAACTGGGACAGCGCAGGGAGGAGATGCTGGTCGCGGTGAGATCGGTGTGGTGGCTGCGGTGTGGTCATGGCAGGAGGTCCTTTCGGTCAGTAGTCACGGCTGGCGATGCGCCAGCCGGCGTCGGT
The DNA here is from genome assembly GCA_035719255.1 of Microlunatus sp. Classification (GTDB taxonomy): domain Bacteria; phylum Actinomycetota; class Actinomycetes; order Propionibacteriales; family Propionibacteriaceae; genus Microlunatus. The sequence continues at coordinate 2,810 of DASTGF010000038.1, forward strand.
GCGGACGGCGGTGAGGGTGACGGCCAGTGCCTCGTTCGGTGGGTCCGTGCCGGTCGTGCAGGAGGTGTGCAGGGTGCCGGCGGCTTGGACGTGGACGGTGTCGTCGGTGCGGGGCGCCTCGGGTGGGATCACAGCCACTGCGTCGGCAACCCGGGCGATGCATCGGCGGTCGACGAAGTCCTGCCAAGCCACGCCGGGGCCGCGGCCGCCGTCACGCAGCTGCAGGTTCTGCTGCCGCAGCTCTTCGGTGACATACGGTGCGGTGCGGTCGATCCAGGCGTCGGCTTGGCCGGTGTAGCTGACCGTCCGGTAGGCGACGAGCCAGGCCACCGCCAGCTCCTCCACCGCATCGTCCGGGTCTGCCGCGGCCACCGGTGAGGTGTCTTGCGGCGTCGACGACGACGTCGAGCCGGGCGGGCCGCTGGTGGCCGCTTGATCGGGACTGGTGACGGCAAGTCGAACGGTCGGCGCGAGCGCGGCGGTGTCGTCCGCGCCCGCAGCGCCGCACGCCGATGCGGTGAACGCGGCGGCCAGGACAGCAGAGAGCAGCCGGCCAACGCCGGCGCGACTGTTCATGCGCCCGGCCGGACGGCGCCGATG